>NZ_JADIJM010000038.1:0-42961 GCF_017355315.1 Achromobacter sp. SD115
GGCCGGGCAGGTGTACGGGAAACGCGCTATTGGCGCGTGCGGGCAGGGCCGGCTAAGAGCCAGCCGCGCCGGCTCGGGCCGTCAGCCCGCTTTGCGCGGATACGCGCGGCTGGCGTCCTGCATGAAGGTCTTCACTGCGGTCTCATACTGCGCGCCGCTGCGGAAGGCGCCCGAGTGCGTGGCGCCTTCGATCTTGACCAGGCGCTTGAGCTCGGGCGCGACATTGCTGGCGGCGGCGTAGAGCTCATCGCTCATGGTGTGCGGCACCACGCGGTCGGCGGTGCCGTGCATGAACAGCATGGGCGTGCGCATGCGCGCCAGCTTTTCCACCGAGGCGAAGGGCTGCGTGACCAGCAGGCTGGCGCCCGGCAGCTTGCCCCAACGCAGTGTGCCCAGCATCGCGCCGATGCTGGTGAAGCTGGATTCCACGATCAGGCCGGCGAATGCCGGCTGCTCCGGGCGCGCGGCCAGGTCGATCGCGATGGCGCCGCCCAGGCTGTGCCCGTAGATGAAGCGGCGCGCCGGATCGGGTTGGACTCGGGCCAGTTCCTTCAGCCCGGCCATGGCGTCTTCCAGCGCGCTGTCCTCGGACGGCAGGCGCGGCGTCGAGGCGCCGAAGCCGCGGTAGTCGATAGCCAGCACGGAATAGCCCATGCGGGTCCAGCCGTCGATGCGAAAGGCGCTGCCGTTCAGGTTCCAGCGCGCGCCATGCAGGTACAGCACGGTGGGCGCGCCGGCTTGCGGGCTTTGCCAGTACCAGGCGCGCACCTTGTCGCCGCCGGCCAGCGTCAGGTCGTAGACCTGGGTGCCGGCGGCGGGTTCGCGCCACCAGGTCTGCGGTTCGGACTGGGGAGAGAAAATCGTCTGCCGCTGCCAGGAATCGAGCTGGGTGCAGCCGACGACGCTGGCGCCGGCCAAGAGGGCAACGGCGAACAGGCGGCGGGGAGAGAGGCGGGGTATGGCGGGCATGGAGTATCTGACCCTGGCGGGGCGGCTGGGTTCCGGCATCAGCATACTTCGGGACGGACTTCGCGCGTCAAGGCCAGCCAGGCCTGGGCGGCGTGCGACAGGTAGCCGCCACGGCGCCAGACCAGCACCATCTCCCAGTCCGTGCCGGCATCGCGCAGCGGCACGCGCGCGACACCCGCGTGCAGTTCTTCCCGGGCCTTGAGGCGCGGCAGGAAGGCGACGCCCAGGCCGGCCGCCACCAGCGCCACGATGAAATCGATCTGGCCGCTGCGCGCGGCAATGGTGGGCGCGAAGCCGGCGCGCTGGCAGGCGTCCTGGAGAATGCGGTTCAGGGCGAAGCCCGTCTCGAACAGGATGAAGGGCGAGTCCCGCAGTTCGCTCAGTCCCACCGTTGCGGCGCGCGCCTTGGGATGGTCGGCCGGCATCAGCGCCACCAACGGTTCGCGCGCCACCGGCTGCCACTCGAAAATGTCGGGCACCGGCTTGAGCGAGCCGGCCAGCTCGATCTCGCCGGCCATCACCATTTCCTCCAGGCGGCGGCTGCCGTGTTCCACCAGGCTGATCTCGATCTGCGGGTAGCGGCTGCGAAAGCGCGCGAACATGGGCGCGAACAAGGTGCTGCTGCCCAGCGGCGGCAGGCCCAGCCGCAGCACGCCGCGCTTGAGCCCCTTCAATTCGTCCAGTTCGGCGTACAGGTCGTCGCGCTGCGCCAGCATGGCCACGGCGCGGCGGTAGACGATTTCGCCGGCGGCCGTCAGCCGCGGCGGCTGGGCGTGGCGGTCCAGCAAGGGCATGCCCAGCTCGTCTTCCAGCTGGCGCACCGCCTTGCTCACGGTGGGCTGGGTGGCGAAGACGATCTTGGCCGCCTGGGAAAAGCCGCCTTGGCGCACGACCTCGACCAGGGCGCGCAAGGGACGCAGTTCCATGGTTATGCCTGTTTGGAATGGGTTGGATTCGATGAATTCATTTTATCTATGGACGGCCCGGGCGTAAAACATCTACTTGCCGCTGGAACTTCCATTCAATGTCTCGCCCACGCCTCATCATTCTTCTACGCAGTTGGCTGCGCCGCAGCCGCGTGCTGCAGATCTGCCTGCTCGTCCTCTTTTCCCTGCTGGGCCAGGCGCTGGCGCAAGTGCTGGGCCTGCCCGTGCCGGGCGGCGTCATCGGCATGGCGCTGGTGCTGCTACTGCTGGCCACGCGCCGCTTGCGGGTGCGCAATGTGCACCGCGGCGCCAGCTGGCTGCTGGGCGAGATGCTGCTGTTCTTCGTACCCGCCGTCATGTCGCTGCTGGACCACCGCGAATTCCTTGGCCTGCTGGGGCTGAAGCTGCTGGCTGTCATCGTGTTGGGCACGGCCTTGGTGATGAGCGGCACAGCGCTGACCATCGACCTCTGCTATCGCTGGATGAACCGCCATGCCGGCTGATTTCAACCTGTGGTTCTGGCCCGCCGCGACCGTGCTGGCCTACGTCTGCGCGCGTCTGTTCTACCGGCGCTTCGCCTGCTGGTGGACCTCGACGCTGGTGGTGGCGCCGGCGCTGCTGCTGGGGCTGGCGCTTGCGCTGCACACGGGTTACCGGGATTACATGGCGGGATCGCACTGGCTGATGGCGATGCTGGGACCGGTCATCGTCGCGTTTGCGCTGCCCTTGTACGAGCAGCGCGCCTTGATCCGCCGCTACTGGCCGGTGCTGGTGGCCGGCGTGGCGGTCGGCAGCCTGATCGCGGGCGCCAGCGCCTGGATGCTGGGCAGCCTGCTGGGCCTGTCGCCGGACCTGCGCCTGAGCCTGCTGCCGCGCTCCGTGGCCACGCCGTTCGCGGTGGCCGTGTCGTCGCACGTGGGCGGGGTGCCGGATCTGACGGCCGTCTTCGTGATCGTCACGGGCGTGTTCGGTGCGGCCATCGGCCAGCTGATGCGGCGCTGGCTGCCGCTGCGCTCGGCCTTGGCGCGCGGCGCGCTGTTCGGCATGGGCGCGCACGGCGCCGGAACGGCCAAGGCCCGGGAGCTGGCGGCCGATGAAGGCGCCGTCGCGGGCCTGGTGATGGTAATGGCGGGCTTGTTCAACGTGCTGGTCACGCCCGCCGTGGTGGTGGGACTGCTGGCCTGACGGCCGCGTCAGTGCAGCATTTCCAGCGCCACCGGATACAGCGAGGCCACCAGCAGCAGCGCCATGCCCACATTGAATGCGCGGATCGCCCAGGGCTTGTGCAGCACGCGGCGCAGCGCAGTGCCGAAGGTCACCCAGATGCCGATACTGGGCAGGTTGACGATGCCGCAGACGACGGTGGCGATGACCAGGTTGGCGAAGAAGCCATTCTGCGGCGTGTAGGTCGCGATCACGCCCACGGCCATGACCCAGGCCTTGGGGTTGACCCACTGGAAGGCAGCGGCCTGCAGAAAAGTGAAGGGCTTGCCGCGCGCCTCGCCGTCGTCCATTTCGCCGGAATTCGCGATCTTCCAGGCCAGGTACAGCAGATAGGCCGCGCCGGCGTACTTCAGCACGGCGTACAGCTGCGGCACCTGCTGGAACACCGAGCCCAGCCCGATGCCCACCAGGAAGATCATGAAGGTAAAGCCCAGGTTCACGCCCAGCAGGTGCGGCACGCTGCGGCGGAAACCGAAGTTCAGGCCGGAGGAGGCCAGCATCACGTTGTTGGGACCGGGCGTAATCGAACTGACCAGCGCGAACATGGCCAGCGGGCCCAGCAAGGACAGGGACATCAGGGGCACGTCGGCCCAGTTGGAGGGGAACGGATTCATTTTTTGGTCCTGACGATGGCGCGGCGTCCGCCGGCGATAACGGCGATCACGGCAGCGGCGAAGACATACGTCGCCGGCTCCACGGATTCGCCAAACAACATTGCGGCCGCCACCACCGTCAGGAACGGTTGCAGCAACTGCACCTGGCCGACCCGGGCGATGCCGCCCACGGCCAAGCCGCGATACCAGGCAAAAAAGCCCAGGAACATCGAGCCCAGCGCCAGATAGGCGCAGGCATAGATTACCGAGGTGGTGGGCCAACTGGCCTGCTGCGCGGCCATCCAGCCAACAGGCGCCGCCACCACGGGTGCGCTGACCACCAGTGCCCAGCAGATGGTGCGCCCGCCGCCCAGCGTGCGGGAAGCGCGCGCGCCTTCGGCGTAGCCCATGCCGCCCAGCACCACGGCCAGCAGCAGCCAGAGGTAACCCGTCTCCAGTGTGCCGTTGCCTTGGCGCAAGGCATAGGCCGTGACCAGGGCGGCACCCAGTACAGCCCAGGCCCAGAAGCCGGGAGAAGGGCGCTCGCCGCTGCGCAGCGCGGCAAACGCCGCGGTCGACAGTGGCAGCAAGCCGTTGAACACCGCGCCCTGCGCAGCGGGCACGGTCTGCATGGCGAGCGAGGACGCCAGCGGCCAGCCCACCACGATCCCGAGCGCGGCCAGGATCACGCCGGGCCACTCCTCGCGGTTCGGCCGGCGCGCGCGCGTCAGCCAGAGCACGGCAACGGCTGGCACGGCCGCCAGCAGGGCGCGGCCCAGCCCCACCAGCAGCGGCGCCAGTTCGGCGACCGCCAGACGGGTCATGGGCAGCGTCAGGGAAAAGACCAGCACCCCCAAAAACCCATAGCCATAGCCCTCCCAAAGCGCAGCGGGCGCGGCAGGCGCGCCTTGGGAGGTCGGATAGAAAGCGGGACGGGTCATTACAGCCACCAGGGTATGGGAATGCCGCGGGCATCGCGCCCGTCCGCTCTTGCGGGTTTCCGGCATTGCTGTCACTCTACGCATAGTTATCGGTACAGTACCGGTACACTTTTGCATATCACTTTAACCACTGGCCTGGTGAAATTCCCATGACAGTTGCGTCCGCCGCTACCCCCTCCATGCCCTGGCAGCCCGTGCGCCAGGCCGACGCTACCCTGGTGGCGCAACTGGCCGACGGGCTGGCGCGCCGCATCGACGAGCAGGGCCTGCGGCCCGGCACCCGGCTGCCGTCGATCCGCAAGATGGCGGAACAGTCAGGCGTCAGTCGCTTTACCGTGGTCGAGGCCTACGACCGGCTGGTGGCCCGCGGCCTGGTGCAGTCGCGTCGCGGCGCGGGTTTTTTCGTGCGGGCGCGCAGCGGCCAGTTGGCGGCGGTCGCCAGCGCGGCGCCCGTGGCGCTGACGCCGCCTGCCCGCATCGACGTCGCCTGGCTGCTGCGCAGCATGTTCCGCGACACCAATCCCTCAGGCATGCCGGGCGGCGCGGGGCTGCTGCCGGCGGACTGGCTGGATCCGGAGATGGTGGCGGGGGCGGTGCGCGCGGTGGGGCGCTCGGTGCGCGGACACCTGGTCAGCTATGGCCATCCCCAGGGCTTTGCGCCGCTGCGCCAGCAGATCGCCGCCTTTCTGCAGAACGACGGCGTGCCGGCGCACCCGGAACTCAATCTGCTCACCACCAACGGCGTCACGCACGGGCTGGACCTGATCGCGCGCCACCTGGTCAAGCCGGGCGACACCGTGCTGGTCGAGGATCCCGCCTGGTTCGTCATTTTCGGCCGTTTGGCCGCCTTCGGCGCGCGCCTGATCGGCGTGCCGCGCGGCCCCGACGGCCCCGACACGGCACTGCTTGAACAGTTGGCGGCCCAGCACAAGCCCAAGCTCTTCATCATCAACAGCTCGGTGCACAACCCCACCGGCCACCGGCTGTCGGCCGGTGCCGCTTACGACATCCTGCGCATCGCCGAACGCCACGATTTCCTGGTAGTCGAAGACGACACCTACGGCGAACTGCACCCCGGCGGCGCCATGAAGCTGGCCGCGCTGGACGGCCTGAAGCGGGTGATCCTGGTGGGCGGCTATTCCAAGATGCTGGCCGCCAGCCTGCGTGTGGGCTATCTGGCCGCGAATCCCGAGATCCTGCAGAAGCTGGCGGACCTGAAGATGCTGGCCGGTCTGACCTCGCCCGAACTGGGCGAGCGGGTCATCCACCGCGTGCTGATGGAAGGTCAATACCGCCGCCACATCGAGCGCGTGCGCCTGCGGGTGGACGACGCCCGCCAGCGTTGCCTGAAAGGGCTGCTGAAGCTGGGGCTGACGGTGCCGCATGAGCCGCATGCGGGAATGTTCGTCTGGGCCGACTATGGCCGCGATACCGAGGCGCTGGCGCGCGTGGCGGCCGATCACGGCATGCTGCTGGCGCCGGGCACGCTATTTTCCCCGTCACAGGCGCCTTCGACCATGCTGCGCTTTTCGGTCACCATCGTCGATCATCGCGGCGTCTGGACCGATCTGGAAAAAATCTTCGCGCAAAACGCCTCCAGCAATTAATAATAGAGAGCTATCTCGTTGACGCCATTGAAGGAAACGCCATGTCCGCACCCATCAAGCCCCTGACCCAGAATTTCGCCGTCGCGCCGCAGCTCGGCCCGGACGACATGGCGGACGTCGCCGCCGCCGGCTACAAGAGCGTCATCATCAACCGTCCCGATTTCGAAGGCGGCCCCGACCAGCCCACCGCCGCGGACGTGTCCAAGGCCGCGCTGGCCGCCGGCCTGCAGATCGAGTACCAGCCCGTGGTGGGCAGCGCCATGACCTCCGCCGACGTGGTGCGCTTCGCCGAACTGCTGCGCACCCTGCCCGGCCCGGTCCTGGCGTATTGCCGCACCGGCACGCGCTGCACCAATCTGTTCGCCGCTGCTCAGCAACTGGGCTGAACGCGCGCTTGACGCGCGTCAAGGCGCGCCGGGTTCCGTTGATGTGAACCTGGCGCGTTTCCGGTAGCATGGAGGTACCTCACAGACAGGAGCAGGCAAGATGTTCAAGAAGATCCTGATTCCCACCGACGGTTCTCCGCTCTCGGCCCAGGCCGCCAACGCCGGTATTTGCTTCGCGCGCTCCGTGGGCGCTGAAGTCGTCGCCCTCTACGTGACCCAGCCTTTCGCTGCCACGATCGGTTTCGACGGCATGGCCGCCGCTTACGCCATCACCGACGAAGACTACGAAAAGGCTTCGGCCGAGCAAGCTGACAAGTACCTCAAGCAGATCACCGATCGCGCCGACACCGCCGGCGTGAAGTCCGAATCGCGCGCCGTGTCCAACTTCAACGTGGCCGACGGCATCGTGCAAGCCGCCGCCGACGCCGGCTGCGACCTGATCTTCATCGGCAGCCACGGCCGCAGCGGCCTGTCGCGCCTGCTGCTGGGCAGCGTCACCGCCAAGGTCCTGTCGCTGGCCAGCACCGCCGTGCTGGTGTACCGCGTCAAGGAAGAAAAGAAGTAGCCTGCTGGATCAGCCGCCGCGGAATGCTCTACGGAGTTGCCCCAGGCTGGTGCATGGCTACCGAGCCCCTCTCGCTGGAGGGGCTTTTTTTATCCTTGGCCTTTGCAGGGACTAGGCTTGTTTCTTGCTACGCCGCGCGTAATATTTGTGGATCAGTGCGGGCGCGATTTCGCCATTCTCAAGCACCCTACGCGGCATGGCGCCCGCCGCGGCAAGGCCCGGTCGGGCTTGCCGTCTTCGCCCGGTAGTTCACTGCAAGGGAAGAGGCCATGACTCGCAAGACGCGTATCGAGCTATACCGCAATATCGGCATCAGCGCCCATATCGACGCGGGCAAAACGACCACCACCGAGCGCATCCTCTTCTACACCGGCATCACCCATAAAATCGGCGAAGTGCACGACGGCGCCGCCGTGATGGACTGGATGGAGCAGGAGCAGGAACGCGGCATCACCATCACGTCGGCCGCCACCACCGCCTTCTGGAAGGGCATGGCGGGCAATTATCCCGAACACCGCATCAACATCATCGATACGCCGGGCCACGTCGACTTCACCATCGAGGTCGAGCGTTCCATGCGCGTGCTGGACGGCGCGGTCATGGTCTATGACGCCGTGGGCGGCGTGCAGCCGCAATCCGAAACCGTCTGGCGCCAGGCCAACAAGTACAAGGTGCCGCGCCTGGCCTTCGTCAACAAGATGGACCGGGTCGGCGCGGATTTCCTGCGCGTGCAGCGCCAGATCGCCGAACGCCTGAACGGCGACGCCGTGCCTATCCAGTTGCCGGTGGGCGCCGAGGACCATTTCGAAGGCGTGATCGACCTGGTCAAGATGAAGGCCATCATCTGGGACGAGGACAGCCAGGGCGTGCGTTTCGAGTACCGCGACATTCCGGCCGAGATGCAGGCGCAAGCCCAGGAATGGCACGACAAGATGGTGGAAAAGGCGGCGGAAGCCAACGAAACCCTGCTGGAGAAATACCTGTCGGGCGAAGCGCTGACCGAGGACGAGATCAAGCAGGGCCTGCGCATGCGCACGGTCGCCAACGAAATCGTGCCCATGCTCTGTGGCAGCGCGTTCAAGAACAAAGGCGTGCAGGCCATGCTGGACGCGGTCATCGACTACATGCCTTCGCCCGTTGACGTGCCCGCGATCAAGGGCCACGATGTGCGCGACCATGAAATCGAACGCCATCCCGCCGACAACGAACCGTTCTCGGCCTTGGCCTTCAAGATCATGACCGACCCCTTCGTCGGCCAGCTGGTGTTCTTCCGTGTCTATTCGGGCGTGGTGAAGTCGGGCGACTCCGTCTTCAATCCCATCAAGGAAAAGAAGGAGAGGCTGGGCCGCATCCTGCAGATGCACGCCAACGAGCGGCGCGAGATCACCGAGGTCTACGCGGGCGACATCGCCGCGGCGGTGGGCATCAAGGACGTCACCACGGGCGACACGCTGACCGATCCCGCCCACATCATCATCCTGGAACGCATGGTGTTTCCGGAGCCGGTGATTTCCCAGGCCGTGGAGCCCAAGACCAAGGCCGACCAGGAAAAAATGGGCATCGCGCTGGGCCGCCTGGCGCAAGAGGATCCGTCGTTCCGCGTGCGCACCGACGAGGAATCCGGGCAGACCATCATTTCCGGGATGGGCGAGCTGCACCTGGAAATCCTGGTCGATCGCATGAAGCGCGAGTTCGGCGTCGAAGCCACCGTGGGCAAGCCCCAGGTCGCGTATCGTGAAACCATCCGCAAGACCTGCAACGAGGTCGAAGGCAAGTTCGTCAAGCAATCCGGCGGGCGCGGCCAGTACGGCCACGTGGTGCTCAAGCTGGAACCGCAGGAACCGGGCAAGGGCTACGAGTTCGTCGACGCCATCAAGGGCGGCGTGGTGCCGCGCGAATTCATTCCGGCGGTCGACAAGGGCATACGCGAAGCGCTGAACGCGGGCGTGCTGGCGGGCTACCCCGTAGTGGACGTGAAGGCGACGCTGTTCTTCGGGTCCTACCATGACGTGGACTCGAACGAGAATGCCTTCAAGATGGCGGGCTCGATGGCCTTCAAGGAAGGCATGCGCCGCGCGGATCCGGTGCTGCTGGAGCCCATGATGCACGTCGAAGTGGAAACGCCCGAGGACTTCACCGGCAACGTCATGGGCGACCTGTCGTCGCGGCGCGGCATGGTGCAGGGCATGGAGGACATCGCCGGCGGCAGCGGCAAGCTGGTGCGGGCCGAAGTGCCGCTGGCCGAGATGTTCGGCTATTCGACGTCGCTGCGTTCGCTGACCCAGGGGCGCGCGACCTACAGCATGGAGTTCAAGCACTATGCCGAGGCGCCGCGCCAGGTGGCGCAGGAAGTGATGGCGGCCCAGGGCGCCGGCCGCTGAGCCGGCGTCGCGGGCGGTGTGCTTTTCAGGCGGGCGCGGCGGCGGTGGCCGCCGCCGCGCGCATGCGCGACGAGGCCAGTTTCACGCCCAGCAGGATCATTACGAAGCCGTAGGCATGGAATAGCTGCGGGGCCTCGCCCAGCAGGGGCCAGGCCAGCAGCGCGGCATAGACCGGCACCAGGAACATCGACAGTCCCGCGGTGGCCGGGCCGGCCTGGCTGATCAGACGGCCATACACGTAGTACGCGCCCAGGCTGGGCACCACCGCCAGGAACAGCAGCACTGCCGCCAGGCGCGGATCGCCCCAGGGCGGCGTGGCGCCAGTCGCGGCCTCAATGGCGGCGAAGGGCGCCAGCGCCAGCACGCCGCCCAGCATCAGGGTCGCCAGCCGGGCGCTGTCGGGCACCGCAGGCAGGCGCAGGCGCTTTTGCAGCACGGTATAGAAAGCCCAGCCGGTGGCGGCCAGCAAGACCCAGAGGTCGCCCTGGCCGAAAGCCAACCGCGCCAGCGTCTGCGCGTCGCCGCGCGCCAGCACCACCAGTACGCCGCCCAGGGCCAGCGCCAGTCCCGCACCGCGCAGGGTGGACAGCGGCTTGCGCCAGATGACGGCTTCCAGCAGCGCCACCAGGATGGGGCTGCACGAAAAGATCAGGGCGATATTGGTCGCGCTGGTGCTCTGCGCGCCGATGTATTGCGGCGCCACCGCCACGCCCATGCCCAGCACCGCCAAGGGCGCCAGCGAGGGCAAGGCGCGCCACAGCGTCTTGCGATGCGTGCGCAGGGCGGGTGCGGCGAGCGGCAACAGGATCAGCAGGGCGATCAGCCAGCGGCCGAAAGCCAGGAAGACGGGAGGAAGGTTGGCGTCGTGGGCCCAGCGGGCCGCCACCATGTTGGAGGCGAATAGTGCCGGAGCGGCGAAAAGCATAGCGGTGCCGGAGAGGCCCTGGCCGGTTCTTGCGGGTGCTGCTGCTGCGAGAGACATGGTTTCCTGCCGCGCGGATCGGCGCGCGGCGTGCTGCGTTGATGCTGCCGGCGCCTGCGCCAGGTTGTGCCGCAGCGTGGACGCCGAAATCGGACGGCCAGGATAGGTGGCCGTCTTGCAGGAGAGTCTACGGGCAGGAAAGCAAAATAGGTTTCCTGATTCACGCCTTTTTGGCCAGATGTGGAAAAGATCTGTCTTGTAGAATTGTTTTTTTTAGAGATATTATCTTCAGATCAGGCCCGCCATGCCCGCACCCCCCAAAATCGACGAAACCGACCGCAAGATTCTGCGTGCCTTGCGCGCGGACGGACGCCTTACCAATCTGAAGCTGGCCGAACAAGTGGGGCTGTCGCCCACGCCCTGCTGGAACCGGGTCAAGGCGCTGGAAGAGGCGGGCGTGATCGAGGGCTACGCGGCGCTGCTGAACCAGAAGGCGCTGGGTTTGCCGGACACCGTCATGATCGAGGTGACGCTGGAGCATCACGACGACGACACCCTGGCGCGCTTCGGCGAAGAAATCACGCGGCTGCCTGAAGTGGTCGAGGCCTTTCTCGTGACGGGCGAGTACGACTATCTGATCAAGGTGGCGGTGGCGGGCACCGAAGGCTACGAGGAATTCCTGCGCAAGCGGCTATACAAGCTGCGTGGCGTGCGGCACAGCCGCTCCACTTTCGTGTTGCGGCGCTTGAAGCACACGCCTTCGGTCGAGCCCTAGCCCTGGCGCGCTGTCGGCCAAGTCCAGGCTGGTGCGCTTACGGCCGCACCCCGACGCATTGCCGGCGCCGGCTCAGCCGCCGATGAACGTCTCGATGGCGCCGTTGAAGGCGCGGGGATTGCCCAGGTTCATGCCGTGCGACGATCCCGTGATGGTCACGCGCTGCGCCTGCGGCAGCCACTGCGACAGGGCGTCCAGCACGGCCGGGTAGGGCGCGGGGCTGAGCGCGCCGCCGATCAGCAGGGTCGGCAGCTTCAGCGTGCCGATCTGCGCCGGCGTCAGCGCCTCGGGCTTTTCCTCGGCCTGCCCGAACAGCGTGCCGACGTTATCGCGCACCATCTCCTTGAACCACGGCACCATGCGCTGCCAGGTGTCGGGTCCGGTCACGGTATCGACGAACAGCGCCAGGCCGGTTTCGATCTCGCCGTCGCGGATGAGGGCCAGCGCCCGCTGGCGAAAGCCGCCGCGCTGGTCGTCGTCGCCCGGCAGGGGCAGGCCGGGGTCGGCCAGGGTCAGGCTGCGCAGCGCGCCGGGCTGTTGCAGCGCCGCTTCCAGCGCCACGCGGCCGCCGCGGGAATGGCCCACCAGATGGGCCGGTCCGCCGGCCACGGTATCGATGAATTCCAGCACGTCATTGGCATGCTGCTCGATCGAAAAGCCTTCGCCTTCGCCGTCCCAGGTTTCGGGCCAGTAGCGGCGCAGGCACACCGCCAGCACACGGAACGACTTGCCCAGCGGCGCCATCTGCGACTTCCAGTAGCGGCAGTCGGACAGGGAGCCATGCACCAGCACCATGGGCGCGCCGCTGCCGTACTCGGTGTAGGACATGGCGTAGCCGCCGATCAGCGCGGTTTGCAGGGGCAGGACGGGTTCGGAACGCATGGGTGTCGTATGGGAAAGCCAGGTCCGCATTCTAGCCCGCTGGCGTCTGCCGGCGGCGCTGATAAACTCGTTTCCGACCTGCCGGCGCGCTGTCCGCGCCGGCTTTCCACCCAACGGAGCCGTCCCGATGTCCCCTGAGTCGCTTGCCGCCTTGCCCGAATCCGCCCAGCGCGTCGCGCGCCTGCTGCTGGAGCTGGGGCATGACAAGCCCGTGGTCGTGCTGCCGCAAACCGGCAAGACCTCGGCGGAAGCGGCGGCGGGGCTAGGCTGCGAGGTCGCGCAGATCGCCAAGTCCATCATCTTCCGGCGCGCCACGGACGACGCTCCGGTGCTGGTCATTGCCAGCGGCGCGAACCGCGTGGACGAGGCCAAGGTGGCCGCGCAGGTGGGCGCGTTGGCCAAGGCGGACGCGAAGTTCGTGCGCGACATGACCGGCTATGCGATCGGCGGCGTGTGTCCTATCGGCCACGCGGTCAAGCCGGTGATGCTGCTGGACGCGGATCTGTTCAACTACGACAGCCTGTGGGCTGCGGCGGGACATCCGCATGCGGTGTTCAACCTGACGCCGCGGCAACTGGCGGACATGACTGGCGCGCCGGTGGTGGACGTGGCCCTGCGCGGCTGAGTCCGCGCCTGCCACAATCAGTGCGGGTGCGTGTCAAGGCCGTCGATCAGCACCTGCCGCAAGCCGCGCGAGCAGGTCTCCACCCGCCCTTCCACCCCGTAAACAGCGGCCAGCGAGGCCGGCGTGATCACGTCCGCCGGCAAGCCCGCGGCATGCAGTCTGCCTTCATGGATCATGAGCGCGCGGTCGGCGTGCTGCAGCGCCACGTTCAGGTCATGCAGCACGATGACGCTGATCAGGCCGTGCTCCCGGGTTTCCTGCCGCAGCAGCCGCATGACGTGGAACTGGTAGTTCAGGTCTAGCGCCGATAGCGGCTCGTCCAGCAGCAGCACGCGGGGATGCCGGATCAGCGCCTGCGCCAGTCCCACCAGTTGCTTCTGCCCGCCGGATAGCGAATCCAGATACTGCAAGGCCAGATGGGCAATGCCCAGCCGCTCCAGCAGCCGGTCTATGGCCTGCATGTCCACCGGCGTGACCAGGCCGTCGCCGGCCTTGGCCGCCACCAGCACGGACTCGAACACCCGCAGGTGGACGGCGGCGGGCAGGCCCTGGGGCAGGTAGACCACATGACGGGCGCGCTCCCCGAAACTCTGGCGGATCAGATCCCGTCCATCCAGCGTCACGTCGCCTGCGCGCACACGAATCAGGCCCGCCAGGGCCTTGAGCAGCGTGGATTTGCCGCTGCCGTTGGGGCCGAGCAGGGCGGTCACCTGGCCGCTTGCCAGTTCAGGCAGCGACAGCCCCTGCAGCACGTCCGCGCGGCCATAGCCGGCTGTCAGGCCGCGCACGGCCAGCGCAGACGAGGGGGCGGTCTGGGGCGCGGTCATGGCATGCGCCGGCGCAGCACGACCGACGCGAAGAAGGGTATGCCGACCAGGGAGGTCACGATGCCGATCGGCACGATCACGCCGGGCATGAGATTCTTGGAAGCGATCGACGCCAGCGACAGAATCACGGCGCCCACCAGCGCGCTACCCGGCAGGAAGAACCGGTGATCCTCGCCGAACAGCCGCCGCGCAATATGCGGCGCGACCAGCCCGATGAAGCCTATGGTGCCGACAAAGGCCACCGCCAGCGCCGACAGCAGGCTGACCCGGGCCAGCGCCGCGACGCGTACCCGGCGCACGTCCACGCCGAAACTCGCGGCGCGGTCCTCTCCCAGGCGCAGCGCGGTCAGTTTCCAGGATTGGCGCATGGCCAGCGGCAGCGCCAGCGCGAAGGCCGCCGCCAGCACGGCCACGGTGGTCCAGCTGGAGCGCGACAGGCTGCCCATGGTCCAGAACACCAGGTTCTGCAGCGCTTCGGCGCTGGCCATGAACTGCACCAGCGATACCAGGGCATTGAAGGTGAACAGCATGGCGATGCCGAACAGCACCACGCCCGAGGTGTTCATGCCGCCCCAGCGGGTCACGGCATCCAGCAACAAGGCCGCCAGCAGGGCGAACAGGAAGGCGTTGCCCGCCACCAGCCAGGCGGCGGGTATGCCGGGCACGCCGAGCTGCAGCACGATGGCCAGCGAGGCCCCGAAAGCGGCGGCTGAAGACACGCCAAGGGTGAACGGGCTGGCCAGCGGATTGTTCAGGATGGTCTGCATTTCAGCGCCCGCCATCCCCAACGCCATGCCGACCAGCGCGGCCATCAGCGCGGACGGCAGGCGGATGTCCCACACGATCACGCGGGTGGTCGGGTCGGCGGCGGCGGGGCGGGTGAGTGTCTGCCAGAGCTCGCCCCAGGGCAGGCCGGACGGACCCACCGTGAAGTCGGCCAGCAGCGCAATGAAAAGCGCCGCCAGCAGCAGGGCGATAAGCCCTGCCCGGCGGCGCAGGATGTGCCGGTAGGCGGCAACCGCGCTCGCGGTTGGCGGCATTACTGCAGCAGCTGCAGGCGGCTCTTGGCCGTGCTCGCGGCCGGCGTGGTCGGATAGTCGCGGACGATGCGTTGCAGCGTGGTCTTGGCGCCGGCGCGGTTGTTCATTTCGATCTGGCTACCGGCGATGACCAGCAGGGCGTCCGGCGCACGCGCGTTGTCCGGGGCCTTCTGCACCATGGCGTTCAACTGTTCGATGGCGCCCTTGAAGTCCTTCAGCGCGTAGCGGCTGCTGCCCAGGTAGAACTGGGCGCTGGGCGCAAGCTGGCTGGCAGGGTACAGGGCGGTGAAGGCGGCCAGCGATTCGGACGCTTCCTTGTACTGGCCCTTGCGGAACAGGTCGATTGCGCCGTCATAGGCCGCCTGTTCCTGGGGATCGCCGGCGGAGGCTCCCGGAGGATTGGCGCTGCCCGCGGCGCCGCCCGGCTTGGCCGAGGGCTGCTGGCGCGATACCAGTTCCAGCTGGTCGCGCAGTTGGGCGACTTCCTGCTGCAAGGCCTGGATCTGGTCGGCCAGTTGCAGCTTGGCGCGCTGGCTTTGTTCGTTCTGCTGCTGCACCTGTTGGCGCAAATCCAGGATGGCCCGGCGGGCTTCATCGTCGGAAAAAGCGTGGGCGGGCGCCGCCAGGGCCGCCAGCACCAAGCCGGTGGCCGCAATCAGAGGACGCAGGGACAGAACGTTATCGCGCATGAAAATTCCCGGGGTATAAAAACAAACGTCGGGACGGCCGGTTGACCGTCCCGACGCGTGGTAGGGCTCTAGACTATACGAAAAAGCTTAGCGGCGATAAACGATATCGGCGCGGCGGTTTTCCGCAAAGTCGGCTTCCGACGTGCCAGTCGACTTCGGCTTTTCTTTACCGAAGCTGATGGTTTCGATCTGGTTGTCGCTGACGCCCAGCAGGGTCATCATGCGGCGCACGGCGTCGGCACGGCGCTGGCCCAGGGCCAGGTTGTATTCAGCGCCGCCGCGTTCGTCGGTGTTGCCTTCGATCTTGATGGTCTGCTGCTGATGCGAGGCCAGGTACTTGGCGTGGGTTTCGACCAGGCTGCGGTACTGGTCCGACACCGTGTAGCTGTCGAAGTCAAAGTACACCGAGCGCTGTTGCGCCAGGATGCTTTGGGGGTTGAAGGGATCAAGGATCTGGCCAGAGGCCGAGGATCCTTGGCCAGCGCCTCCGCCCTGACCCGCTTTATCGTCGAGAGGGACGGAGCTGCAAGCTGCCAGGGCGGCAGCCAGAGCGGCGATGGTTAGGCTTTTGGCAATGCGCGACTTCATGATAGTTCCTTTGCAAAGAGAGTCACACGTGTTATCGGGTAAATGGGCCCCAAGTCGGTTCACGTATTTCCCCATTCAGTACCGAAAGCGTCTGCCGTACGCGGCCATCGCTCGACACACCAGCAAGCACGCTACGTCCATTTTGGATGGCGGCGTAGAGGACTTGCATTCCATTTGGCGCAAAACTCGGGGACTGATCGTCACGACCATCAGTCAGCAAGGTCTCGGAGCCTGAGGACAGGTTCAGCGATGCGATACGAAACGCGCCGTCGCGTCTTGCAACGTACAGTAGCGTCGATCCATCGGGGGAAATTCGGGGTGATATGTTGTAACCACCATTAAACGTGAGGCGGCGTGCTTCGCCGCCACTCGAGCCGGTCTGATAGATTTGCGGCCCGCCGCTGCGGTCACTCGTAAAGATAATGGAAGCACCGTCTGGCGTAAAGCTCGGTTCGGTGTCAATCCCGGGAGAACGCGTAACTCGCGTCGGATTGGAGCCGTCTGTTGCGCCAACGATGTAAATTTGCGACAAACCATCGCGCGTCAGGGCCACGGCCAGCTTGCTGCCATCAGGAGACCAGCCGGGGGCACTGTTGTTGCCCTTGAAGTTGGCGACAGGCGAGCGGGCGCTGGTGGCCAGATTGTGCACGTAGACGACAGGTTTGCCGGATTCGAAGCTCACATAGGCGAGCTTGGAGCCATCGGGCGACCAGGACGGCGAAATGATGGGCTCGCGCGAACGCAGCGCCACCTGGGGGTTCTGGCCGTCGGCGTCCGCCACCTGCAGTTCGTAGGTGGCGCCCTTCTTCAGCACATACGCGATACGGGTCGAGAAGACGCCCTTAACGCCGGTGATCTTCTCGTAAATGCGGTCGGCGATCTGGTGCGCGACGCGGCGCAGTTCCTGCTCGGTGCCCGAGAACGCCACGCCATCCAGCTGGCTCTTCTTGACCGTGTCGGCCAAGCGGTAGCGGACGTCGTAGCGGCCGTCGCCGCCGCGCGTGATGCTGCCGTAAGCGATGAAATCGGCACCCTTGCCGCGCCAGTCGTCGTGGGCGATGGGGGAGTCCACATTCAGGCCGGAACCCGCGGCGTTGATCAGGCGGAACTGGCCCGTGCGGGTCAGGTCGGCGCGGATCACTTCGGCCAAGGCGCGGCCATGGGTATCGTCAACCGCGAAATCGGCGATGGCCACGGGGTACTGGGTGGCGCCGGTGCCGGAAATGTCGACACGCAACTGCGCATGGGCGGGCTTGATGGCCATCAGGCAGGCCAGGGTCAGCATCAGCAGCCCGAGTCCATACGATCGCCAGAGAGCGAGGGGGGGTACTCGTCGGCTATAAGCGGGAGTCATATTCATCAATCTCCTGTCAATCATACATTCTGTACACAACGTCAATAATGGGTTCGTAGCGGCCCGTCGAGGGCTTCGGGAACGGGTTGCAACGGCGGATGCCTGTCTCGACCGCACGGTCGAAGCCGACATTGCCCGAAGAACTGGTCAAGGTGACGCCATTGACCTTCCCGTCGGAACCTAACTGTACCCGGTATTGTGCCGTGGGATTTTCCGATCCGCTGCGGGCCGGGGGCGGATATGCCACCCCGGGTTGTACGCAGGCGCGGACCTTGGCGCCATAGCCGCTGTCACGTCCGCCGCCCGCCTGGTTGCGGTCGGCCGTGCCGCCGGGGATGCCGGCTGCGCCCAGGGCGTCGTTGCGGAAGGCATCCTTCAGCGCCTTGTCGGCGGCAGCCTTCTTGGCGGCTTCTTCCTTGGCCTTCTTCTCGGCTGCAGCCTTTTTCTCGGCGGCAGCCTTCTCGGCGGCGGCTTTTTCGGCCTTTTCCTCGGCCGCCTTGTCGGCGGCAGCCTTTTCGGCAGCGGCCTTCTCCGCCGCCGCCTTCTTGGCGGCGTCGTCCTTGGCCTTCTTTTCCGCGGCCGCCTTGTCGGCGGCGGCCTTTTCAGCCGCGGCCTTCTCGGCAGCAGCCTTGTCGGCGGCTTGGCGTTCCTGCTCCAAGCGCTTCTTTTCCTTCAGTTCGGCCTGCTTGCGCTCTTCCTCGAGGCGCGCCTTTTCTTTGGCGGCTTCGGCCGCCTGGCGTGCCTTTTCTTCCTGCTCGCGCTTCTTCTTGGCTTCCTGCAGCGCGATCTCGGGGTCGACTTCCTCGGTCTTGGGCTGAGCTTCGGGCTCAGGCTTGGGAGGAGGCGGCGGAGGAGGCGGCTCGGGCGCCTTTTCAGGCTCCGGCTTGGGTTCCGGTTTGGGCTGCGGCTTCGGTGGTTCGGGTTGCGGCGTGGGCGGCGGAGAGTCGGGCGAGTTGCCGTCTGCCCAGAGCTGGACCTGGACGGGGCCGGGGCTCTCGGAGCGCCAGTTCACGCCAAAGATCAAGACGATCAGCAGCAGCACGTGCACCGCCACGGCCAGAATCAAAGCCTTCCGGTTGTCGTGGTTGGGCGGGGTGGCCGGGGGGCCGCTGCGGTGTCGGATTATGGGTGGCGTCATGAGCGTTGCATGCCGGCGGCGCCGGCGGAAGGCGTCGCGTTAGCGTTTTTTCGCGGGTGCGGGCTGGGAGCCGCCGGCGGACTGGTCCACCAGCAGGCCCAGGCGGGTGATGCCGTTGGTGCGAAGTTCATCCATGACCTTCACGACCGTCTCATAGGGCACCTTGCCGTCGGCGGCGATGACCACCGGGGTTTCCGCGGTAATGCGCGAACGCACTTGCGCCACCAGTTCGGGGCGCGCGATGTCCTGCATGGTGGCGCCGGGTTCGCGCATGCGCAGGGCGATCTTGCCGTCTTCCGAAATCTGGACTTCCAGCGGCTTGACCGGCACGTCCGAAGCTGCGCCGACCGAGGGCAGCTGGATCAGGCCGGGTGTGATGAGGGGCGCGGTCACCATGAAGATGACCAGCAGCACCAGCATCACGTCGATGTACGGCACCACGTTGATGTCGGCCTTCATGCGGCGGCCGGACCTGCCGCGTGAGCTTACCGAGGGCATTAGCGCACCTGCCGTTGCAGAATGTTCAGGAATTCATCGACGAAGCTGTCGAAACGGATCGAGATGCGATCGATGTCGTTCGTGAAGCGGTTGTAGGCGACCACGGCCGGAATTGCCGCGAACAGGCCGATGGCGGTGGCGATCAGTGCTTCCGCGATGCCGGGGGCCACCGAGGCCAGCGTGGCCTGCTGCATGTTCGACAGGCCGATGAAGGCGTGCATGATCCCCCAGACCGTGCCCAGCAGGCCGATGTAAGGGGACACGGAGCCGGCCGAAGCCAGGAAGTTCAGGTGCGACTCCAGCGAATCCATTTCACGCTGGTAGGCGGCGCGCATGGCGCGGCGCGGGCCGTCCAGCACGGCGGTGGCGTCACCCGCGGCATTGCCGCGGCGGGCTTTCAGGAATTCGGTCATGCCGGCGTCAAAGATGCGGGCCAGGGCGCCTTGCTCATCGCGGCGCGAGGCCACGGCCTGCTGCAGCATGGAGAGGTCGCCGCCCGACCAGAAATCGTCTTCGAAACGGCGGGTCTGGGCGTGGGCCCGCTTGATCGCCAGCCGCTTGGCGAAAATGTAGGTCCAGGACATGATCGAAATGCCCAACAGCATCAGCATGATCAGCTGGACCGGCACGCTGGCGTGCGAAATCAGCGAAAGCAACGACATGTCGTTGGTGACTTGCATGGTTATTCCTGAATGAATTCCAGTTTGGCGCGAACGTCAGCCGGCAACTCCGCCGGCCGCATGTGAATGGCATCGACGCAGCAGACTTGGATGTTGCCTTCGGCAAGCAGTTCCCCGTCGCGTTCCGCGCGTTGCGCGAAGTGTATCGAAGCGCGGCCCAGTCGTGTGACCCGGCTGCGTATGGTAAGTAAATCGTCCAGCCTGGCCGGCTTGCGGTAGGACATGTCCAGGGAGCGGACAACGAATAGCCGTTGCTCGCTGACCGCCAGGTTGGACTGGTTGACTCCCAGGTCGCGCAGCCACTCGGTGCGTGCGCGTTCCAGGAATTTCAAGTAGTTGGCGTAGAAAACCACTCCGCCTGCATCCGTGTCTTCGTAGTAGACACGGACTTGCAGGACGGATTCGGCGGACTTCGGATCGGTCACGATGGATGGCAAAGGGCGGTCGGGACGCGAAAAGTCCGTAGTTACTATAAGGTTTACAGCGTGTCGAGTTTCGTCAGCACGGCTTCAAGCGCGGACTCTACCGGAATCTTGGCCGCTTCGGTTTCCCGACGGGCCTGCAATTCCACCACACCATCGTTCAGGCCGCGTTCTCCAACTGTTACACGCAGCGGCGCGCCGATCAGCTCCCATTCAGCAAACATCACGCCCGGGCGGGCATCGCGGTCGTCCAGGATGACGTCCACGCCGCGCGCCAGCAGCGATTCATAAAGTTTCTGCGCGGTGTCACGCACGGTTTCACTTTTGCCCCAGCCGACCGGGCAGATTACCACTTCGAAGGGGGCGATCGCGCGCGGCCAGATGATGCCGCGGGCATCGTGGTTCTGCTCGATGGCCGCGCCCACGATGCGGGTCACGCCGATGCCGTAGCAGCCCATTTCCAGGACGGCGGGTTTGCCGGTCTCGTCCAGGAAGGTGGCCTTGAGGGCCTCCGAGT
This sequence comes from Achromobacter sp. SD115, assembly GCF_017355315.1. Lineage (NCBI taxonomy): Bacteria > Pseudomonadati > Pseudomonadota > Betaproteobacteria > Burkholderiales > Alcaligenaceae > Achromobacter > Achromobacter sp. SD115. The sequence goes on from NZ_JADIJM010000038.1 coordinate 20,550, forward strand.
ACTTCTTGCCCAGGTAGAAGACGTGGCCCACTTCGATGCCGCGCTGGATCGACAGGGTGCCCTTGCCGTCCGGCGAGGGGTCGCCCGCGACCACGTTGCGCAGGTCGGCCACCAGTTCGGGCTCGGGCAGGTCGCGGCCCCAGTTCACGCCCTGGATGTGGAAGTCTTCCTTGTTCGCGCCGCAGACGAAATCGGCCATGTTGGCCACGGTGCGGTCGGCGATGACGTGCACCGGACGGACGGTCTTGACCGGGCCCAGGTAGCCGGGCTTGCAGCCGAAGGCCTCGACGATCTCGGTTTCCGTGGCGAAGCGGAAACCGGCCAAGCCGGGCAGCTTGCCGGCCTTGATTTCATTGAGTTCATGGTCGCCGCGCAGCAGCAGCAGCCAGATGTCGGCGCCTTTCTCGCCGTCGGTGGCCAGCACGATGGATTTGATGGTGCGTTCCAGCGGCAGGCCCAGCAGCTTGGCCACGTCTTCGCACTTGGCGGCGCCCGGCGTGGGCACGTCGGCCATGGCCTGGGCAGGTTCGGCGCGGGTGGGGTACAGGGCCACGGCCTCGGCCAGTTCGATGTTGGCGGCGTAGTCGGTGTCGGCGTTGTAGACCAGCAGGTCTTCGCCGGTGTCGGCGATCACCTGGAATTCGTGGCTGCGGGTGCCGCCGATCGAGCCCGTGTCCGCGGCCACGGCGCGGAATCCCAGGCCCAGACGGCCGAAAATGCGCATGTAGGCGTTGTACATGGTGTCGTAGCTGGCCTGCGCGCCAGCTTCGTCACGGTCGAAGGAGTAGGCGTCCTTCATGGTGAACTCGCGGCCACGCATCAGGCCGAAGCGCGGACGGCGCTCGTCCCGGAATTTGGTCTGGATGTGATAGAAGTTCACCGGCAACTGGCGATAGCTGTGGATTTCGTTGCGCGCGATGTCGGTGATGACTTCCTCGGACGTGGGCTGCAGCACGAAATCGCGCTGGTGCCGGTCCTTGATGCGCAGCAGTTCGGCGCCGTATTGCTCCCAGCGGCCCGATTCCTGCCAGAGCTCGGCCGGCTGGACCACCGGCATCAGCAGCTCGATCGCGCCCGCGGCGTTCATTTCTTCGCGGACGATGGCTTCGACCTTGCGGATGACCTTCAGCCCCAGGGGCATATAGGTGTAGATGCCGCCCGCGAGCTTGCGGATCATCCCGGCCCGGGTCATCAGCTGGTGGCTGGCGACTTCGGCTTCGGAAGGGGCTTCTTTGAGGGTGTTGATGTGGTAGTTGGATGCGCGCATGTTTAAAGGTGGCAGCAGATACGTATAATCGACCGTAATTGTATTGAATTCGGTGGGGGTGGCCCATGCTTGACCGCGAAGGCTACCGCCCCAATGTCGGCATCATTCTCGTCAACGGTAGAAACGAGGTCTTTTGGGGCAAGCGTATCAGGGAACATGCCTGGCAGTTCCCCCAAGGCGGCATCAAGTACGGCGAAAGCCCGGTGCAAGCCATGTATCGCGAACTCCATGAAGAGGTGGGCTTGAAGCCCGAGCATGTCCGTATTTTGGGGCGTACACGCGATTGGTTACGTTATAACGTGCCCGATCACTTCGTCCGGCGTGAGTGGCGCGGCCACTATAAAGGACAAAAGCAGATTTGGTTCTTGTTGCGCCTGGTAGGACGTGACAGCGATGTGTGCTTGCGCGCGACGCAGCATCCGGAATTCGATGCCTGGCGCTGGAGCCAGTATTGGGTGCCCCTGGATGCCGTGATCGAGTTCAAGCGCGATGTCTACACCCAGGCGCTGAACGAGCTGTCGGCTATCCTCTTCCGGCGCCATCACGAAACCCGCTACCTGCGCCAACGGGTGCACGGGCAACGGACGGCAGACAATCTGCCCGAAGGAACGGACGGTCATGCGCATATTGTTGGTTGAAGACGAACGGGACATGGCGTCCTGGTTGATGCGCGCGCTCGCCCAGAGCGGATTCGTGCCGGACCACGCGGCCGATGCCCGAACCGCCGAAGCCTTCATGGCGGGTACCGAATACGACGCCATCGTCATGGACCTGCGCCTGCCCGACAAGCACGGGCTGGTGGTGCTGCGCGAAATGCGCAACCGCGACGACCGCACCCCCGTGCTGCTGCTGACCGCCCAGGGCGCCCTGCAGGATCGCGTGCGCGGCCTGAACCTGGGCGCGGATGACTTTCTGACCAAGCCGTTCGCGCTCGAGGAACTGGAAGCGCGCCTGACCGCGCTGGTGCGCCGCAGCCGTGGCCGCCAGCATCCGCGGCTGCAATGCGGTTCGCTGTCCTACGACAGCGAAAGCCGCGCCTTCACCCTGGATGGCTCGCTGCTATTCCTGACCCCGCGCGAACATGCCGCCCTGGCCGCCCTGCTGACCCGCAGCGGCTATCCGGTGGACAAGTCCCAGCTGTTCGGCAAGGTCTTCACCCACGACAGCGAAGCCAATCCGGACGCCATCGAGGTCGTGCTGCACCGGCTACGCAAGAAGCTGACCGGCAGCGACGTGCGTATCGTCACCGTGCGCGGGCTGGGCTACATGCTGGAAAGCGTCGCCAGCGAGTCCGCGGAATCCTGAGTGAGGCTGCGGCTATCCGAGCTGCCGCGTGTGGGCATCCGCGCGCTGCTGATCATTCTGCTGCTGCCCGGCGTGATCATGCTGCTGGTGGTGGACAGCGTGAACGACTACCGCACCCTGGCCGAGATCACCAACGAAGCCTACGACAGCGCCCTGGTGGAGCCGGCCCGGGTGCTGGAAAGCAGCCTGGAATTCACGCCTGACGGCAATCTGCAGGTCGCCACGCCGCTGTACGCGCAGGTGATGCTCGAGTCCCGCGCGGGCCTGCGCAAGTACTTCCGCATCGAAGAGATCGACCCGCCCCTGCCCGACGGCGCCGCGGTGCCCACGGCCCCGGGCAAGACCCTGCTGGGCATGCCGGAAATGCCGCGTCCGCCCAGCTGGCCGCGATCCAACAGCCAGCCTATTTTCTACGACAGCGTCTATCGCAACGATCCCGTGCGGGTCGTCGCGGTGGTGCGGGATCTGTATTACCAGGGGCAGCACCGGCAGGTACTGGTGGTCGTGGCCGAAAGCACCGGCAAGCGTATCGAAGCCGAGAACAACGCGCGGCGCCAGGAAATCCTGCGCGACACGCGCATGCTGGCGCTGGTGGCGCTGCTGGTGTGGTGGGGCGTGTCGTGGGCGCTGAAGCCGCTACGCCGGCTGCGCAACGATATCCGTGCGCGCCGCCCGGATGACCTGACGCCGCTGGACGCCTCGCGCGTGCCCAGCGAAGTGGCGCCGCTGGTCGATGCGGTCAATCACCATATCGCCCGCTACCGTCGCGTCCTCGATGAACAATCACAATTCCTGGCCGATGCCTCGCATCAGCTGCGCACGCCGCTGGCCATCATGCTGACCCAGGCCCAGTACGCCCTGCGCGAGCGCGATCCGGCCCGCGCGCAGGAAGGCCTGCGCGGCATCGTCGACCAACTGGGCCGCACGCGCCGCCTGACCGAGCAGTTGCTGTCCCTGGCCCACGCCAATCAGGCCGATCAGCTGCCGCGGCAGTTGCTGGGCATGAACGCCGTGTCGCGCGAGGTGGTGCTGCAATACCTGCCGCTGGCGCACGAAAAGCAGCAGGACCTGGGCTGGGTGCAGGCCGGCTCCGAAGAGGGGCTGGAGATCCCCGCGCCGGTTTCGGGCAACGAGGCCGAACTGCACGAGGCGCTTTCGAACCTGGTGCACAACGCCATCCATTACGCCCCAGTTGGCGCGCGCATTACCGTATCGGTCTGCTGCCACGCCAACCGCGCCGAGGTTGCCGTGTCCGACAACGGGCCGGGGCTGGACCCGATACTGCGCCAGCGGGCCTTCGCGCGTTTCGAACGCGTCGGCACGGACAAGCCGGTCGCCTCGTCAGGGTCCGGCCTGGGGCTGGCGATCGCCCGCGCCTATGCCCGCCGCAACGACGGCGACATCGAACTGCGCGACGGCGAACCCAACGCCCAGGGGGGCGTAGGACTGGCTTCCGTGCTGTGGTTGCCGCTCGCGTCCACCGTCTCGCAGTATCCGCGTCCGCTCGATGTCGAGCTCAAGGGCGATCAGTAACTTCTCCGCATTTCCGCTTTCATCCGCAGCTTCCGTTCAGGGATAACCCCCGAATTCAGGATCGCGACAGCGCACAGAAAGCGGATTAGCAGCTTCCTTCCGTAATCTGCGTCCGGGCCTGTCGCCAGGACCCGGGTCGCGCTCGCTTCGAGCGGCACATCCCCGGGCAGGCGCGCGGCCGCACCACGAAGGAGGATGAAGTGCAAAAGACAATCAATAGAAAGGACTATTACGGCGGAGCGCTGATGGTCCTCATCGGGCTGGGGGCAATCTACGGCGGGACCGACTATCACATCGGCACCTTGAGCCACATGGGACCCGGCTTTTTCCCTGCGGCGCTCGGCGGTCTGCTGGCGCTGACCGGCGTGCTGATCGCCATCTCGGCGCGCTCGGGCGAATCGTCGGCGCCGCCACCCGGCGACGGCCACGGCCATGGACTGCCGGATTTCCGCGGCGGCGCCTGCATCCTGCTGGGCATCCTGGCTTTCCTGCTGCTGGGCCATTACGGCGGCTTGCTGCCCGCTACGTTCGCCATCGTATTCATCTCTGCGCTGGGCGACCGCAAGAACACGATCAAGCAGGCCATCCTGCTTTCGGTCGCCATGACCGCCATCGCGGTCGTCGTCTTCTGGTGGGCGCTGCAGCTGCAGCTTCCCCTGTTTCGCTGGGGTTGAAGCGCCATGATTTCGCAATCCTTGATGGACCTCTGGTACGGCTTCGGGGTCGCCTTCCAGTGGCATAACCTGATGTGGTCGTTCTTCGGCGTGCTGGTGGGCAACCTCATCGGCGTGCTGCCCGGCATGGGCGCGCTGTCAGCCATTTCCATTCTGCTGCCGCTGACCTACGTGATGCATCCGGTGCCCGCCATCCTGATGCTGGCCGGCATTTTCTATGGCTCGCAGTACGGCGGCGCCATTGGCGCGATCCTGCTGAATCTGCCTTCGCACCCGCCGCACGCGGTCACCTGCCTGGACGGCTATCCGCTGACCAAGCAGGGCAAGGGCGGAACAGCGTTGGGCATCACGATGATCTGTTCGTTCTTCGCCGCATCGGTGGGGATCATTGTCATGATCTTCGCTTCGCCGCTGCTGGTGGAAGTCGCGTTCAAGTTCGGTCCGACCGAGATTTTCTCGATCATGCTGCTGGGTCTGTTGGCCGGCGCCACGATGTCGCGCGGCTCGCCGCTCAAGGGCGTGGCAATGACCTTGTTCGGCCTGATGTGCGGCGTGGTGGGCACGGACGTGAACACCGGCACCATCCGCTTCTCCTTCGGTCTGCTGGACCTGTCCGACGGCCTGGAACTGGTGGCGATTTCGATGGGCCTGTTCGGCGTGGCCGACTTCCTGATGAGCGTCAACCGCATGACCATCATCGGCAGCGGCGCCAAGCTGCGCCTGCGCGACATGCGGCCCAGCAAGCAGGAACTCAAGACTGCTTTCTGGCCCATGGTTCGCGGCACGGCGGTGGGCACGCTGTTCGGCGCCATGCCCGGCACCGGTCCCACCATCACCACCTTCGTGGCCTATGCGCTGGAGCGCAAGATCTCCAAGACGCCCGAGAAATTCGGCACCGGCATGATTGCCGGCGTGGCTTCGCCCGAAGCCTCTTCGCACTCCAAGACGCAGGTCGACTTCATCCCCACGATGAGCCTGGGCATTCCCGGCGACGCGGTGATGGCGCTGATCCTGGGCGCGCTGCTGATCCAGGGCATCCAGCCCGGCCCGCAGCTGATCACCGAGCATCCGGACATCTTCTGGGGCCTGATCGCCAGCTTCTGGGTGGGTAATGTGCTGCTCATGGTGCTGAACGTGCCGCTGATCGGCGTGTGGGTGAAACTGCTGCAGGTGCCGTACCGCTACCTGTTCCCGTCGGCGCTGTTCTTCATCGCGGTGGGCGTGTTCAGCACGCAGAACAGCCTCTTCCAGATTTGGGAAGTGCTGGCGTTCGGCGTGATCGGCGCGATCCTGATGACGCTGGAGTTTTCCGTCGCGCCCATCCTGCTCGGCTTCGTGCTGGGGCCAATGGTCGAAGAGAACTTCCGCCGCGCGCTGTTGCTGTCCCGTGGCGATCTGGCGGTATTCGTGGAACGGCCGATCAGCGCCTGGTTCATTGGCGCAAGCGCCTTGCTGATCTTCCTGCAAGTGTGGGCATTCCTGCGCCGCAACAAGAACAAGGACAAGAGCAAGCCCGAGGTGCCGCAAGCGGCCTGAGCGCGGCTGCCCTCAGCCTGAACACGGCCCGGCATCTGCCGGGCCGTTTGATTTGTGGGGCGGCATCCCTCATGCTTGAGCCTTCCCGAGCCTGCACTCAGAGCCATCATGCACATACTCTTTGCCTGCCCCCACCACGATCCCGCCGCCTGGGTTCCGCTCCTGGAAGCCGCCATGCCCGGCTGTCGCATCTCCGTGTGGAACCCTGACGGCCCGCCCTCGGGCGCGGAAGCCGCCCTGGTCTGGCGTCCACCGGCAGAGCTCTTCGCGCACGAGACCGGCCTGAAGACGCTGTTCAATCTGGGCGCCGGCGTCGATGCCTTGCTGAAGATGCCCGAGATCCCGCCGCATGTGCGCATCGTCCGCCTGGAGGACGCGGGCATGTCGGTGCAGATGGCCGAGTACGCGCTGTACGCGCTGCTGCGCGTCTCGCGCGATTTCGAAGACTTCGATCATGCGCAGGCGCGCCAGCATTGGGACACTCGCGAAGGCTCGCGCCAGGCGGACTGGCCGGTCGGCGTGCTGGGGCTGGGGCAGGTGGGCGCGCGCGTGGCGCAGATCCTGGCCCAGTTTGGCTATCCCGTGGCCGGCTGGTCGCGTTCGCCGCGCGAGATCCCGGGCGTGGAGTCCTACGCGGGCGAAGCCGCCTTGCCGGCGTTCCTGGCCCGCACGCGCTTCCTGGTGAACGTGCTGCCGCTCACGCCGGACACGATCGGCATCCTCAATCGCGACACGCTGTCGCAGCTTCTGCCGCATGCGCATCTGGTCAACGTGGGCCGCGGCGAACATCTGGTCGAAGACGATCTGGTGCAGATGCTTGAAGAAGGCGAGATCGACGGCGCCACGCTGGACGTCTTCCACACCGAGCCCTTGCCCAAGGACCATGCGTTCTGGCGCGATGCGCGCGTGCACGTCACGCCGCATATCGCGGCGCGCACCTTGCGCGACGAAAGCATCCGGCAGATCGCGGACAAGGTTGCGCAACTGCAGCGCGGCGAATCCATCACCGGCGTGGTAGACCGCTCGCGCGGCTACTGAGCCGGGGGCAGCGGGGCCTTTTCCAGCCGCTGGTACATGGCGGGCAGGCGCTCCGACAGGAAATCGAGCAGGGCGCGCACGGCGGGCATCATGCCCCGCCGCGACGGATAGATGCAATGCACGATGCCTTCGGGCGACTGCCACTGCGGCAGGACCTGCACCAGCTGGCCGCGCCGCAGCTGTTCATGCGTGGCGATCGAAGGCAGCAGGGCGATGCCGCGACCGCGCACCGCGGCCTCGGTCAGCACGATGAAGTCGTTGCAGGACAGCTGCGGCTTCAATTCCACATGCACCTCTTCGCCCTTGTCGTTGCGCAACGGCCAGCGCACTTCGTTTTGCGGATCGCTGAAACTCAGCGTGGTATGCGTGGCGAGATCTTGCGGCGTATCGGGCGTGCCGTGGCGCTGCAGGTAGCTGGGGCTGGCGACCAGCGTGCCGCGCGCCGTGCCGAAGTGGCGCACGACCAGCTCGGCGTCCGTATCCAGCTTGGTGCGTACGCGCAGGGCCAGGTCCACGCCTTCGCGGATCAGGTCCACGCGGCGGTTGGTCACCAGCAATTGCACCGACACGGCGGGCCAGGCGTCCAGGAACTCGGGCAGCAGCGGCGACAGCACGTCCTGCGCGATGGACACCGGGCAGCTCACGATCACAGGGCCGGTGGGCTCCGCCTGCAACTGTCGCATGGCGTCGTCCGCCGCGCGCGCCGAGGCGGCCATTTCACGGCAATAGTGCAGATAGCGTTCGCCGGCCGAGGTCAGGCGCAAGCGGCGCGTCGTGCGTTGCAAGAGGCGCACGCCCAGGCTTTCCTCCAGGTGCGAGATCCGGCGCGACAAGCGGGATTTCGGGATATCCAGCGCCCTGGCCGCCGCACTGAAGCCTCCCTGCTCGACCACCTGGGAGAAGTAATAGAGATCGTTGAGATCTTGCATAATTGTTCTATTCCTGGAACGAATAGTTCATCATAACCGTATTTATGTGAACAATTAAGCGGTCTACAGTGACGCCATGCACTCGGGATCTGATCAAAGCCTACGGATCCTGACCGCCCGCAGCGAGCGGGCCCTCACTGGAGAAATTTGCAATGAAGACCCTGGTTATCCTTTCCTCTATTCTCGGCGATCGTTCCAACAGCAAGCAATTGGCCGATCACCTGATCAACCGCGTCAAGGCGTCCAACCCGGCCGCGGCCATCAAGGTCCGTGACCTTGGTGCGCAACCCATCCCGTACTTCGACGGCAACACCGCCGGCGCGCTGTTCACCCCGGCGGATGCCCGCAGCGTGGAACAGCAACGCCTGGTTGAGATGAGCGACACGCTGGTCGCCGAAGTGATGGAGGCCGACCGTATCGTCTTCGCCGTTCCGGTCTACAACTTCAACATGCCGGCGCAGTTCAAGAGCTATCTCGACCATCTGGCGCGCGCCGGCATCACCTTCCGCTATACCGCCGAAGGCGTGCCGGAGGGACTGGTCAAGGGCAAGCAGGTGTTCGTGCTGACCGCCCGCGGCGGCAAGGCCGAAGGCACGCCCTCGGATACGCTGACACCTTACCTGCGCCAGATGCTCGCCTTCCTGGGCATGACTGACGTCAACTTCATCGCCGCCGAAGGCATGGCCATGGGCGAAGTGGCTGCGCTGGAAGGCATTGCGCAGGCCAAGCAGCGTATCGATGCGCTGCTGCCCGTCGTGCAACAGGACAGCCTGGCCGCTTAAGCGCAGGCGCCCAAAGCAAAGGCGAGCCGCGCGGCTCGCCTTTTTTCTTGCCGTGAAGGCCAGGCTCAGTCGCGCAGGCGCTTGATCAGGCTGGACGTATCCCAGCGGCTACCGCCCATCTTCTGGACGTCGCCATAGAACTGGTCCACCAGCGCCGTCAGGGGCAGGCGTGCGCCGTTGTGGCGGGCTTCGGCCAGCACCAGGCCCAGATCCTTGCGCATCCAGTCCACCGCGAAACCGAACTCGAACTTGTCGTCGACCATGGTGCCGCCGCGGTTCTCCATCTGCCAGCTCTGGGCCGCGCCCTTGCTGATCACGTCCAGCACGAGTTTCATGTCCAGATCGGCCGCCTGGCCGAAAGCGATGGCTTCGGACAGCCCCTGCACCACGCCCGCGATGCAGATCTGGTTGACCATCTTGGCCAACTGGCCCGCTCCCGGAGGGCCCACCAGCGTGACGGCGCGGCCAAAAGACTGCGCCACGGGCTTGATCGCATCGAACACGGCCTGTTCACCGCCGCACATGATGGTCAGCACGCCATTGACCGCGCCCGCTTGTCCGCCCGACACCGGGGCATCGACGAAATTCAGGCCGAGGTCCTTCGCTTGCGCGTAGAGCTCGCGCGCCACGTCGGCGGACGCGGTGGTGTGGTCGACGAAGACCGCGCCCGGCGCCATGCCCGCGAAGGCGCCGTCCGGTCCCAACACGACGCTGCGCAGGTCATCGTCATTGCCCACGCAGGCGAACACGATTTGCGCGCCGGCCACGGCCTCGCGCGGCGTGGCCGCGCTCTTGCCGCCGAACTCGGCGACCCAGGCCTGCGCCTTGGCGGGCGAGCGGTTGTAGACCGTGACCTCGTGTCCCGCGCGCGCCAGATGGCCGGCCATGGGCAGGCCCATCACGCCCAAACCGAGGAAAGTGACTTTCTGGGCTACGACAGCGTCGTAGCTCTTGGTACCGATCGTTGCCATGCAGGGAACTCCGCTTTATGAAGTTAGGGGCATCAGGGGCGCTGGCGCCTGTAAACAGGTCCTAACCTTAACGCAATCAAAAGCCCGCGGCGAGTCCATCGCGCCGGCTGTCGCTGGCGCTGACATATCCGTCCACGGCCGGGTCGCCCAGGCGCCAGATGAATTGACCCGATCCGAAATCCATGTAGGGGTCCGCCATGCTTTCGAGCACGTGGCCGCGGGTGCGCAGCCCCTCGGCGACCGCCGGGGCCATGCCGGCCTCCACGTCCAATGACAGCCCGTGGTTCCATTTCCAGCGAGGCGCGTCGCAGGCGGCTTGCGGCTGCTGCCCGTAGTCCAGCATCCGCACCAGCGCCTGCACCTGCCCCTGGGGCTGCATATTGCCTCCCATGACCCCGAAACTCATGACGGGGGCGCCATTACGCATCAGGAAACCGGGGATGATGGTGTGGAAAGGGCGCTTGCCGCCCGCCACCGCATTGGGGTGGCCGGGATCGGTACTGAAGCAATGACCGCGGTTCTGCAGGCTGACGCCCGTACCCGGCACCACCACGCCGGAACCGAAGCCCATGTAGTTCGACTGGATGAAGCTGACCATCATGCCGCACTTGTCGGCTGCGGTCAGGTAGACGGTGCCCCCGCGCGGCGCATGGCCGCTGGCTGGAGCCTGTGCCGCGTTGAGGTCGATCAGGCGCGCGCGCTGCGCCAGATAATCCGCAGCCAGCATCTGTTCGGGCGTGACGCGCATGTGGCGCGCATCGGCCACGTGATCGTAGACATCGGCGAAGGCCAGTTTCATCGCCTCGACCAGCAGATGCTGCGTCTCGGGATGGTCCACCGGGCGGGCCGCCACGTCGAAGTATTGCAGGATGCCCAGGGCGATCAGGGCGGCGATGCCCTGGCCATTGGGTGGAATCTGATGCAGCGTGTGGCCGCGATACGCCTGGCTGATCGGCGTGACCCATTGCGGCGCGTAATCGCGCAGGTCCGCCAGCGTCAGGGCGGCGTCGTGGGCCTGCGCATGGGCCACCAGCTTGTGGGCGGTTTCGCCTTCGTAGAAGTCCCTGCCGCCGCTGGCCGCGATGCGCTTGAGCGTGGCGGCCGCGCCTTGCAGCACGAAGTGCTCGCCGACTTGCGGCGCGCGCCCGCGGGGCAGGAAATGCTCGGCGAAGCCCGGCTGCGGCTGCAGCACATCGGCTTGCGCCGCCCATTTCTGCTGCACGATGGGCGACACGGCAAAGCCGCGCTCGGCGTACTCGATGGCGGGCGCCAGCACGTCGGCATAGGCCAGGCGGCCCAGTTTTTCATGCAGGGCGGCCCAGCCGGCCACGCAGCCCGGCACCGTCACGCTGTCCCAGCCCCGGGCCGGGATGGCGCCCTGATGCTTGCGCCGGAAATAATCCATGTTCCATCCGGCCGGCGCCGTGCCCGAGGCATTCAGCCCATGCAGTTTGGAGCCGTCCCAGACGATGGCGAAACAATCCGATCCCAGCCCGTTGCTGACCGGCTCCGTCAGGGCCAGCGTGGCGGCCGCGGCGATCGCCGCGTCGACGGCATTGCCGCCTTGCGCCAGGATCCGCAGGCCCGCCTGCGCGGCCAGCGGTTGCGAGGTGGCAACCACGTTGCGTGCGAACACCGGGCGCCGGGTAGTGGGATAAGGGTTGTTCCAGTTGAAATTCATCTCGAATCGTCGCGTGGGGTAAACCCCTAGCTTAACGTACGCGAACGGCGTTTGAACATAATCCGTATTGAGTAGTATCGATCCGTAGCGTTTGTCGGACTGGATTCCGTGTGCGCAAAGAAAAACCCCCGGGCGGAACCCGGGGGCTTTCAGGGCGGGACTGCCGCAGGGCGGCAGGCTGCGCCTTACTCTTCTTCGACGAAGGTCTCTTCGCGCTTCTTGCGGATCGCGGGCAGGGCCACCAGGATCACCAGGAAGACGGCGATGGCCAGCAGCGAGGCCGACAGCGGACGCGTCACGAAGGTCGTGAAGTCGCCGCGCGACAGCAGCAGGGCGCGACGGAAGTTCTCTTCCATCATGGGGCCCAGCACCAGGCCCAGCAGCAGCGGTGCGCCTTCGCACTTCAGCTTGGACCAGACGTAGCCGATGATGCCGAAGATGGCGGTGGTGAAGATGTCGAACGTGTTGTAGTTCAACGAGTACACCCCGATCGTGCAGAACACCAGAATCGCCGGGAACAGGATGCGGTAGGGCACCTTCAGCAGCTTGACCCACAGGCCGATCAGCGGCAGGTTCAGCACCACCAGCATCAGGTTGCCGATCCACATCGAGGCGATCAGGCCCCAGAACAGCTCCGGGTGGCTCGTCATGACTTGCGGGCCGGGCTGGATGTTGTGGATGGTCATCGCGCCGACCATCAGCGCCATCACGGCGTTGCCCGGGATACCCAGGGTCAGCAGCGGGATGAACGAGGTCTGGGCCGCAGCGTTGTTCGCCGATTCCGGGCCAGCCAGGCCGGCCGGGTGGCCCTTGCCGAAGCGTTCCGGATTCTTCGAGATCTTCTTTTCCAGCGTGTAGGAAGCGAACGACGACAACACGGCGCCACCGCCCGGCAGAATGCCCAGGGCCGAACCCAGGGCCGTGCCGCGCAGCACTGCGGGAGCGGCTTCCTTGAATTCCTGCTTGTTGGGATACAGCGAGCCGATCTTGTCGGTGATGTCGACGCGGTTTTCCTTCTGCTCGAGGTTGGTCATGATTTCGGCGAAGCCGAACACGCCCATGGCCACGATGGCAAAGTCGATGCCGTCCTGCAGTTCGGGGATGCCGAAGTCGAAGCGGGCAACGCCCGAGTTCACGTCGGTGCCGACCATGCCCAGCAGCAGGCCCAGCAGGATCATCGCGATAGCCTTGGGCAGCGAACCCGAAGCCAGCACCACGGCGCCAACCAGGCCCAGGCACATCAGCGAGAAGTACTCGGCGGGGCCGAACTTGAACGCGACTTCAGCCAGCGGGGGCGCGAAGGCGGCCAGCAGCAGCGTGGCCACGCAGCCTGCGAAGAACGAACCCAGCGCGGCAATCGCCAGCGCGGCGCCAGCACGGCCATTGCGGGCCATCTGGTGGCCGTCCAGCACGGTCACCACCGCGGACGTTTCCCCTGGCAAAGCCACAAGAATTGCCGTCGTGGAGCCGCCGTATTGGGCGCCGTAGTAGATGCCTGCCAGCATGATCAGGCCGGCCACCGGGGGCAGCACGTACGTGATCGGCAGCAGCATGGCGATGGTCGGGACGGGGCCGATGCCCGGCAGCACGCCGATCAGCGTGCCCAGGATGCAGCCCAGCAGTGCGTAAAGCAGGTTCTCGGGCGTAAATGCCACCGAGAAGCCCAACATCAGGTTGTCAAACAATTCCATGACCGGGTGCTCCTTAGTTCATGCCCAGAAACGACGGCCACAGCGGGAAAATCAGCCCCAGCCCCTTGACGAACGCCAGATACGAGAACAGCACCAGGAAGATGCCGTTGGCGACGGCGACCTTCAGGCTGAATTCGTGGCTGGCCAGGCTGCTGACGACAACCAGGACGAATACCGAAATGTAGATGCCCAGCAGCTTGAGGATGAAGCCGTAGAGCACGACCGATCCGACCACCAGGAACACGATGCGCCAGTCGAATTTGTCGACGTGAGTGTCGTGCGCCTTCTTGGACATCGAGCCAAGCAGCACGATGGCGCCCAGCAATGCCAGAACAATGCCTAGCCAGAAAGGAAAATACCCTGGGCCCATTCGGGCGGCAGTACCCATTTGGTAGCTGCTGGCCTGCCAGGCGAATCCCAGTCCAAGGGCGATGAACATCACCCCCGACCAGAAGTCCTGTCGATTGCGTAGCTGCATGATTGGTTGGCTCCTGTTTACAGCATGTAGATAAAAAAGGTCTGTGGCCAATCCCGCCGACAGGCGAGTGACAGGCACAAAAAAGGCACTTCGGGGTGCCGTTTGTTCTTATGAAAGCTAAGGCTGGGATTCTTGAAAGGGCGAATGGTAATGGACGTCCGCCACGCTGCAAACCCTGTAAGGTCGGTGAAAGGCTGGGGTTTTCCCTAAAATTCGGGAACTCCCGACCCCGAGTTGTAACGGGTCAGGAAGTTTGAGGGCTTTTTGAAAGCTAAGTGAAAGTTTATAGAAAGAAAGACGAAAGCAGGATCGGCCGGATGCGTGGCTTTCGAATGAGTGAGGGATAAATCCTACTGAATATTGCCGGGTTTCTCACCTTGCGTGAAGAGACCACGTTCAACTCAGGATGGTTTACGATAGCGCCCATGCTGCAAGATCTAGACCAACTCGCCGCCCGCATTGGGCAACTGGTGCAACGCACCCGCCAACTCCACGCAGAGCGTGACGCGTTGCGCCAACGCCTGAATGACACCGAAGCTGAGCAGCGTGTGCTCAAGCAGCGCGCCGCCGAGCGCGAGGCCGAGATCGTCACGCTACAGAGCAAACTTCAGGATCACGACGGCGCGGTCACCGCCATGCTCGAGCAAGCCCAGCAGGCTGAGGTCTCGCTGCGCGAACAACTGGCCCGCGAGACCTCCGAACGCCAGTCGCTCGAATCGCGTTTTTCCGCCCGCGAAACCGAATTGCAAGGCAGCTTGCAGACCCGCGACACCGAATTACAGCGCTTGCGCGTGGCCGCCGCATCGGCCCGCGAGCGCATTGACGCCGTGCTGGCCCGCCTGCCGGGCGCACCGTCTGGAGAGCAACACTGATGGAACGCGTAGATGTCACCATACTGGGGCGCGACTATTCCCTGGCGTGTTCCGCCGAAGAGAAACCGACACTGTTGGCGGCCGTGCGTCATGTGGACCAACTGATGCTGCGCATCCAGGGCACGGGCAAGGTCTCCAGCAATGAACGCATCGCCGTGATGGCCGCGCTGCAAGTCGCGGGCGAACTGCTCGCCATGAAAGCGCCCGATGGTCCCCTGGGCGGTTTGGCGGTCGGCGACTTCAAGCGTAGAATTGAGGACATGAACGCAGTACTCGATGACGCCTTGTCGGGTCAGGAAAAACTGCTCTGACAGTTCATAAGCAGTATTCAAGTATTTTCAGTTTGTCCCTGCCGTGTCCGTGACTAGGCCATACATTCTCTGAACCTATGTCTTTTGGCATATTGGTTGCGGGAGTGCAGAGCTGGAGTGATCGTCTCCCGTAGACGAACCCGACGCTCTTCGGAACGCGACCACCTTGAACCTCAGGGTTCGAGATGCCGGCCTTGACGGCACAGGCGGGGCATCTATCCCAGCGGGCCTGCCATAAGAGCAGGTCCGCCCCGGGCGCCTCACCACTCCCTCTTCGTCCTCCCTCCTAGGACCAGTCCATGTTCAAACACCCAGTTTTCTCGCTGACCAAACTCGGCGCGGCGTGCGCAACCGTGGCCGCTCTGAGCGCTGCGCCGCTCGCGCATGCGCAGACCCAGGCGCCCGCTGCCGCCACCGAAGCGGCCGCCAACCGCGCGCCGGAACTGACTCTGCAGGCTAACGCGTCTTCCGAGGTCAAGCAGGATACGGTGCGCATTTCCTTGTCCGCTGAAGTCGAGGCGCCCGACCAACCGGCCGCGGGCAAGAAGCTGAGCGCTGCCCTGGACGACGTGGTCAAGCGCGCGCGCGACGTCAAGGGCGTGGAAGTGCGCACCGGCGGCTACAACGTCTGGCCGAACACTTCCAGCAAAGGCAAGATCGGCTCCTGGCGCGGCCAGGGCGAAGTGATCCTCGAATCCAAGGACTTTGAAGCCGCCGCCGCATTGGCCTCCAAGCTGTCCGACAAGACAGCCATTTCCAACATCAGCTTCCTGCTGTCGCGCGAGGTGCGCGAAGCTGAAGAGCGCAAGCTGCTGAAGGAAGCCGCGCAAGCCTTCAAGGACCGTGCGTTGGCCGCGGCCAACGCCTTCGGTTTCTCGGGCTACCGCCTGTCCAAGCTGGAACTGGGCGGTTCCGGCGGTCCGGTACCGATGCCGCGCATGATGGGCGCCGCGGCCATGTCCAAGGATGCCTCGGGTGGCTATAGCCCGGACGTGCCGCTGGAAGCGGGCAACGTCACGGTCAGCATCGCGGTCAACGGGACGATCGTTTTGCAGTAAGACTGAACATGATGGCGCCCAGGGCGACCATCGGCACGGACAGCCACTGTCCCATGCTCAAACCGCCCGCGAGCAGGCCCAGGAAGTTGTCCGGCTCGCGGGTGAATTCCACCAGGAAGCGGAACGTTCCGTAGCCCATCAGGAAGAGCCCGCTCACTTGTCCCAACGGGCGCGGCTTGCTCGAAAACCACCACAGCAGCGCAAACAGCACGATGCCTTCCAGGCCCAGTTCATAGAGCTGCGAAGGGTGGCGCGCCAGGCCGTCGCCGCTGCCAGGAAACACCATGGCCCACGGCACATCGGTGGGCCGGCCCCAGAGCTCGCCGTTGATGAAGTTGCCCAGGCGGCCGAAGCCCAGCCCCAACGGAATCAGCGGTGCAATGAAATCGCTGACCGCAAAGAACGGCAGCTTCTTCTTGCGCGCGAACAGCAGCATCACCACGATCACGCCGATCAAGCCGCCATGGAACGACATGCCGCCCTGCCACAGATACGCCACTTCCAGCGGATGGGACAGGTAATACGAAGGCTTGTAGAACAGTACATAGCCTAGCCGTCCGCCCACCACCACGCCCAGCACGCTATAGAAGATCAGGTCTTCCAGGTCCTTTACGTTCAGCGATGTGGTGTGGCCGCTGGTGATGCGCCGGCGTCCCAGCAGGTACACCAGGGCAAAGCCCACCAGGTACATCAGTCCGTACCAGTGGATGGCTAGCGGCCCGATCTGCAGGGCGACGGGATCAAATTGGGGATATTGCAGCATGTTCTGCCCGACACAATAAAGTTGAATGATAATAACCGGCGAACATTGAAGATTCGCGCGCAAGCGAGCCAGTTCCCCCGGGGCGGTCGCCATGTCCGAGCCCCGTCGGCCGACAGGAGACAGACCATGCCGCACAACGAACGTTCCCGCCATATCACTCACGGTGTCGCGCGCGCGCCCAACCGCGCCATGTATTACGCGCTGGGCTATCAGGAAACCGACTTCGAAAATCCCATGATCGGCGTGGCTAACGGCCATTCGACGATCACGCCATGCAACAGCGGCCTGCAGCGCCTGGCCGACGCCGCCATCGACGCCATCCGCGCGTCCCGCGCCAATCCCCAGGTGTTCGGCACGCCCACCATTTCCGACGGCATGTCCATGGGCACCGAGGGCATGAAGTACTCGCTGGTATCGCGCGAAGTCATTGCGGACTGCATCGAGACCGCCGCGCAAGGGCAGTGGATGGACGGCGTGGTGGTGATCGGCGGCTGCGACAAGAACATGCCGGGCGGCATGATCGCGCTGGCGCGCACCAATGTACCTGGCATCTATGTCTACGGCGGCACCATCAAGCCCGGCCACTACAAGGGCAACGATCTCACCATCGTCTCCGTCTTCGAGGCGGTGGGCGAATACACCATGGGCCGCATGCCCGAAGAGGACTTCAAGCAGATAGAGAAATGCGCGATTCCGGGTTCGGGATCCTGTGGCGGCATGTATACCGCCAACACCATGAGCTCGGCGTTCGAAGCCATGGGCATGAGCCTGCCATATTCCAGCACCATGGCTAACGAGGACGAAGAAAAGGTCGTTTCCGCGGCGGAGTCGGCGCGCGTGCTGGTCGAGGCGGTCAGGAAAGGGCTGCGCCCGCGCGACATCATCACGCGCGAATCCATCGAAAATGCGGTGTCCGTCATCATGGCCACGGGTGGCTCCACCAATGCCGTGCTGCACTTCCTGGCGATTGCGCACGCCGCGGAAGTGCCGTGGACCATCGACGACTTTGAACGTATCCGTAAGCGCGTGCCGGTGCTGTGCGACCTGAAACCGTCCGGCAAATACGTCGCCACCGACCTGCATCGCGCCGGCGGCATTCCGCAGGTCATGAAGCTGCTGCTCAATGCCGGCTTGCTGCATGCGGACTGCATCACCATCACTGGCAAGACCATCGCCGAGACCTTGGCCGGCGTGCCCGATGCGCCCAGGGCGGACCAGAACGTCATCATGCCGCTGGACCGGGCGCTGTATCCGCAGGGCCATCTTGCCATCTTGAAAGGCAATCTCTCGCCCGAAGGCTGTGTTGCCAAGATCACCGGCCTGAAGAACCCCGTCATCACGGGCCCGGCGCGCGTCTTCGATTCCGAGGATGACGCCATGACAGCCATCATGGCGCGCGAAATCCGCGATGGCGATGTGGTGGTCATCCGCTACGAAGGCCCCAAGGGCGGTCCCGGCATGCGCGAAATGCTCGCGCCTACCTCCGCGCTGGTCGGCCAGGGGCTGGGCGAAACCGTGGGGCTGATTACCGACGGACGCTTTTCCGGCGGCACCTGGGGCATGGTCGTGGGCCATGTCGCGCCCGAGGCGTTCGTGGGCGGCCCCATTGCGCTGATCCGCGAGGGCGATTCGGTTACCATCGATGCCCACAAGCTGCTGTTGCAGCTCAATATCAGCGACGAAGAAATGGCGGCTCGTCGCCAGGCCTGGGTGCAGCCCCGGCCGCGTTATACACGCGGTGTGCTTGCCAAATTCGGCAAGCTCGCCAGCACCGCGAGCCGTGGGGCAGTTACCGATGCATTTGAAGAGTAGTCTGTTGTTGGCCGCCGCCTGCGTGCTGGGCGCGGGGGCGGCGCAAGCGCAAACCACCGGCTTGGACCTGGCCAAGAACAAAGCCTGTATGGCCTGCCACCAGGTCGAAGCCAAGCGCGTGGGGCCGCCGCTCAAGAGCGTGGCCGAACGCTATGCGGGGCAGGGCGACGCCATGGTCGATTATCTGGCGGGCAAGATCCGTGGCGGCGGCCGCGGCGCCTGGGGTGCGGTGCCCATGCCCGCGCAAACCCAGGTCAGCCCGGACGACGCCCGCGCGCTGGCCGAATGGATCTTGTCGCTGGCGCCGCCCAAGCAGTAGTCTTATTGTCTGCACCCCGCGCATGCAATCCGGGGGCACCAGGCCGCACTCCGCGGCCGCCTATCAAGAAGGAATCGTCATGGCAGAACAACCCTCTCCGGGCAACGAAGTCGCCGTACTCGGCGGCGGCTGCTTCTGGTGCGTCGAAGCGGTGTTCACCGAGCTGCGTGGCGTCAAGAGCGTGTTGCCCGGCTACAGCGGCGGCCATGAGGACAACCCCAGCTATGAACAGGTCTGCGGCAAGGGCACGGGCCACATCGAGGTCGCCCGGGTGGAATTCGATCCCGCCGAGCTGTCATACAGCGATTTGCTGCGCGTATTCTTCGCGACCCACGATCCCACTACCCCGGGCCGCCAGGGCAACGACGTCGGCCCGCAATACGAATCCGCCATCTTCTGGCAGAACGAAACGCAGCGCGAGCAGGCACAAGCGGTCATCGCCGAGGTCGAGGCGCAGAAAGTCTATGACGCGCCCATCGTGACCCGCTTGCTGGCGCCGGCCAAGTTCTGGCAGGCCGAGGACTATCACAGCAACTACTTCGCCCTGCATCCCGAGCAAGGCTATTGCCAGTTCGTGATCGCGCCCAAGGTCGCCAAATTCCGCAAGCAATTCCAGGACCGGCTGCAGAAGTAGCAAGCGAAAAAAAACCTCACCAA
The DNA here is from genome assembly GCF_017355315.1 of Achromobacter sp. SD115. Taxonomy (NCBI): domain Bacteria; kingdom Pseudomonadati; phylum Pseudomonadota; class Betaproteobacteria; order Burkholderiales; family Alcaligenaceae; genus Achromobacter; species Achromobacter sp. SD115. The sequence goes on from NZ_JADIJM010000038.1 coordinate 40,227, forward strand.
AGGTGAGGTTTCAAAGCCAGCGCCGATGCCTGGGCACCGGGCGCTGGCGGGGGAAGTCTTTACTCGACGGTCTTCACCACGCCGCGGCGCATCTGGTCCAGCTCGATCGATTCGAACAGGGCCTTGAAATTGCCTTCGCCGAAGCCGTCGTTGCCCTTGCGCTGGATGATCTCGAAGAAGATCGGGCCGATCTGGTTTTCGGTGAAGATCTGCAGCAGCAGGCCGCCGCCGGGGGCGCCGTCCAGCAGAATGCGGTTCTTTTGCAGGCGCGCCACGTCCTCGCCGTGATTCGGCAGGCGGCGGTCCAGCAATTCATAGTAGGTTTCCGGCGTATCCAGGAACACGACGCCGTTCTGGCGCAGCGCCTCGATGGTGCTGTAGATGTCTTCCGTGGACATGGCAATGTGCTGGATGCCTTCGCCGCGGTACAGGTCCAGGTATTCCTGGATCTGGCCTTTCTCTTCCGTGCCTTCTTCGTTGATCGGAATGCGGATGTTGCCGCAAGGCGAGGTCATGGCCTTGGACTTCACGCCCGTCACCTTGCCCTCGATGTCGAAGTAGCGCACTTCGCGGAAATTGAACAGGCGTTCGTAGAACTCGGCCCATTCCGCCATGCGTCCCTTGTGCACGTTGTGCGTCAGGTGGTCCACCAGCGTCAGGCCGGCGCCGCGATGATTCAGGTCGGCCTGGGCGTTCTGCGGATCCACGGGTACGAAATCCACGTCATAAATGCTGATGTCGCCGATGCCGCCGTGGCCGTCCTTGCCGCTCCAGCGGTCAACCAGGTAGATCAGCGAATCGCCGATGCCCTTGATCGCCGGAATGTTCAGCTCCATCGGGCCGCTGTGGGAATCGAAACCCCATGCGCCCAATTCCAGCGCGCGCTTATAGGCAGCGTTGGCGTCCTGCACGCGAAAGCCGATCGCACAGATCGACGGGCCATGCAGGCGCGCGAAACGTTGGGCGAAGGAATCCGGCTCGGCGTTGATCAGGAAATTCACGCCGCCCTGGCGGTACAGGGTCACGTCTTTGTGGCGGTGCTTGGCGATGGCCTTGAAGCCCAGCAGCTCAAACACTTTGCGCAGCGCGACGGGGTCCGGCGCGGCGTATTCAATGAACTCGAACCCGGCGGTACCCATCGGGTTGTCCCAGGGTTGGAAAGCGCTGCTCATAAGTCTGCTCCCTTGCATCGTTTTTAAGGACGACTTGTTCTTCAAGTCTAGACGGAGATTGTAGGAAGGAACGACGGGCAGACAATTGCAAACATGTCGCGAAAGCCGCTTGGTTGAGCAATAATATTGCCGTACACAAAACATTCAGGGCTGAAAATGTCTGACATTGAGCTAGATAGGACAGATATACGGATTTTGGCTGAGCTGCAGCGGGATGGCCGCCTGAGCAACCAGGAGCTGGCCGACCGGGTGTCGCTCTCTCCCAGTCCCTGCCTGCGCCGGGTTCGCCGGCTCGAGGAGAAGGGGTTCATCAAGAAGTACGTCGCGTTGATCGACGCGGGGAAGGTAGGTCTGGGCCTGCTCGCCTACGTGAATATCCGCCTGAACAAGCACAGCGGGTCCAGTCATGCACCCATGAGCGACTTCGCGCGCGACGTGCAACTCTGGCCCGAGGTGGTCGAGTGCTATGCCATGTCTGGCGATATGGACTACCTGCTGCGCATACAGGTCGCCGACCTGGCGCATTTCTCCCGGTTCGCCATGGATACGTTGATGCGTCACCCCGCCGTGGTCGACATGCGCTCATTCTTCGCGCTTCAACAGATCAAGGAAACCACGGAGCTCAGGCTGTAGTTGCCGCGCTTTGTCGCCCTCTATATATATAGGCGCCGTTGAAATGGGCCGGTGCGGATGTTCCGGTGTGTCCCCTAAAAATTCATCTTCTTGAAAAAAAGGTGCCACTTCCGCGGGTTAGGAAAAATTCCGTGCTATAGTCTCGCTCCTTCGCGATTCGGGAAGTTCTGAGACGCGAAGCCAAGCAAGCACACAGGCCAGCATGGGCAACCAAGCCTGACCTGCCGTCAGGCGATCAGCAATGGAAGCCCAGCGGTTATTGCAGGGATTGCGGCAAATCAGGCAGAAGCCAGTTGCACAATTCGCAAAAATAGTGCTATAGTCTTGGGCTTGGCTGGTGATGTTAATTGAGGGTTTACCCTTTGATCTCAGCCACTCAATGGCGGTAACCGATCCCTGTGTTCCGGGGTCGCGACTGAGGCGAAAGTCTGGTTGCGGGGTTGCAAGATAGGGTGCAAGTTAGGCAAAAGCCGGTTGCGCAATCTGCAAAAATCGTGTTATAGTCTTGGGCTTGGCAGTTGCCGAAGGATTAGGGTTAACCCTGATATTTCGATAGCTGCTAAAGAGAGGCGGACCTGAAGAGGTCGCAGGCAAGAAAGCGAAACGATGGATGTGACGCTGACTTGACAAGCGATAAAAACTTCTTCATAATCTCGTTTCTCTGCTGCAAACAACGCGGCGCCAGCGAAAGCGGCGTAGCGAAGCGAGCAGGCAGTAAGTAGTACAGAATTTGGCAGTACCGCTCTTTAACAATTAAACAACCGATAAGTGTGGGCGCTTGATGCGAGTGCAGTGTGACTTCGGTCACAAGCACAATGAAATCAAGTGCTCACTAGAAGTGAAGTACCTTAGACGTCAAGTTTAAGAACATACCTCACTTCCTTTGAGTAGCGACGTATGACCTGGTTCGGATTGGTGTAAATCAACCTG
>NZ_JADIJM010000039.1:0-38879 GCF_017355315.1 Achromobacter sp. SD115
ACATCCTGGGCTCGCCGGGCAGCCTGGCAGGCCTGCTGGACAAGGCCGCGAGCTGGCTGGAGCAGACGCCGCAACTGGCGTTCAGCAAGGCCGTCAATCTGTCGGTCGGCGTCACGACCGGCGGCAATGGCGGCGCGGGGAACGGCGCCAGCGCCTTCAATGTGCGCAATGACGGCGCCATCTCGACGGCGGGAGACCACGCGCCCGGCATCCTGGCGCAGAGCATCGGCGGCGGGGGAGGCAATGCGGGCACGATAGATTCGGCGGGCGCGTCCAGCCTGCTGTCCAGTATCGATGCGCTGATCAAGGCCGCCGCGTCGGGCGTGCAGGATCTGTTCACCGTCGCGCTGCCGCAAACCAGCATCGCCCACCAGACTGGCGGCAACGGCGGTGAGGCGGGCGCGGGCGGCGGCAGCGCTGCGGATCCGGCCCTCGTGACGAACACGGGGGTCATTGCGACGCAAGGCAGCGGTTCGGCGGGCATCGTCGCGCAGAGCATAGGCGGTGGCGGCGGCAGAAGCACAGCCAGCGGGCAGGATCTGCAGGCGGTGGTATCGGCCGGCGCGGGCAGCCAGGCTCCAGCGATCATCGACAAGATCACCCGCATCGTCAGCCTCCTGGGCACCAAAGGCGGGTCACTGCTGGGCTCCCTAGTCAATGTGCGTGCCGGCGGGGTAGACGGGGCCAGCGGCGCGGGCGGCGCCGTCATGGTCGACGCCAGCGCTGCGACCAGCCAGATCTCCACGCAGGGCTACCAGGCGCCGGGCATACTCGCGCAGAGCGTGGGCGGGGGCGGCGGCATTTCGGTGGTCGACCAGCCCCTGTTCCTGTGGAACCAGACCGCAGCGGCGATCACGCTGGGCGCCGCGGGCGACCCGAAGCAGGGTTCCTCGACCAGCACGGGCGGCGCGGCCAGCGTGGTTCATGGCGGGACGCTCGCGACCGGGGCGGGTGGCTCTGCCGGGATCATGGCGCAAAGCGTGGGCGGCGGCGGCGGGGTCAGCACGCTGGTCCTGCGCAATGCCAGCCTTGCCGCCATCCAGCAGGAGGCCTCGCTGGCGGTCGCGTTGGGCGCTGAATACCCGTCCATCACCAACACCTTCGGCATGGTCCAGGCGTCCGGCGGCACGGTGAGCGTGGCCAACAACGTTGGCCGCGTCACCACGCAAGGGTGGTTCTCTCCAGGGATCCTGGCGCAAAGCGTGGGCGGCGGAGGCGGCATGGCGGCCGTGTCGTCCAGCGCGTCTCTCACGGGCATCGATATTCAGCTGGGGAGCACCGCGAAAGCTGGGGGAGGCGGCTTCCTGGGCAACGTCACCGGCGGCGGAGGCAGTGTCAGCGTCGCCAACACGGGCGGCAGTATCGTCACCAACGGCGCGCTGTCCTTCGGCGTGCTGGCGCAGAGCATAGGGGGCGGCGGCGGCCTGGTCATGGTGGATAACGGCGCGGGGCCAGCCGCCAATGCGGTGAACCTCACGTTCGGCTCCAGCTCGCCGATGGTCGGTCCTGGTGGAAGCGTTACCGTGACGCAGGACGTGGGCGGCAGCATCGTCACGGCCGGCACGAATTCGCATGGCATCGTCGCGCAAAGCATAGGTGGAGGTGGCGGCATTGCCGGCCTGGCGACGCGGCCCGGCCTCGTGACCTTGAAACCCGTCGGATCCCCGGCGGCAGGCGGCGACGGCAATGCCGTCAATCTGTCCATTTCGGGTACGGTCGCGACCTCGGGCAAAGGCGCCGCCGGCATCCTGGCGCAAAGCGTGGGCGGGGGCGGCGGGCTGGCGGGCGACCAGTCGTCCGCGCAATACACGACGGGCCTGATACAGAACGCGGGACTGACCGGCGGCCAGGGCAATGGCGGCAGCATCAACGTGGCCATCGGCACGGGCGGCACTGTCCAGACTTCCGGCGCCAACGCGCCCGCGATCCTGGCGATGAGCGTGGGCGGGGGCGGCGTGTTCAAGGACGGCACGCTTTATCAATACAGCACGCCGGGCAACTACCCGGCATACGGCGGGCCGGTAAGCGTGGCCATCGGCCATGCCGCGCAGGTCGTCGCCACCGGGGCCAATTCACCGGCCGTGGTCGCGATCAGCAATGGCGCCTATGGCGGCGGCCGGGCGGTCTCGGTCAGCCTGGAGCAGAATGCCTTGATAAGCGCCGACGCCAAGTCCGGCACGGGCATCCTGGCCATTGCGCCGTTGGCCAGCACCACCATCACCAATGCCGGCACCATCCAGGCGAAGACGGCGATCGACGTGGCCGGCCAGACTGTCGTCAACAATAGCGGAACCGTGGCGGGCGACGTGCTGATGGGCAGCGGCAGCCTCTTCCATAACAACGCCGGCGCCAACCTGTACAGCGGCGCCCGCTTCCAGGGCGATCTGGCCAGCGCCGGCGTCCTCAATCCGGGCGGGCCGGGCGTGTTTGCCGCGACCCGGATCACGGGCGCACTGAACCACACGGGAACCTACCGGCCCGATCTGGACTTTGGTGGCCACAACAGCGACTTCCTCTCGGTATCGGGCGCATCGACCTTCGCGGGAACGGTCCGACCCGTGCTGCGCAATCCCGTGAAGAACGTGTGGCTGGGGATAGGCCATTTCGATGCCGCGCAAAACAGCATGCCCGCGACCGCAAGCGACAGCCCCTTGTTCAACTATGCGCTGAAGAACAACGGCGCCGGCGGCTTGCGCGATCCGCTCATTTCGGTCGACGCCAATTTCACCCCGTCGGCATTGCCGCTGAGCGCGGATCGCGCGAGGATCGCGAACTCGCTGCAGGCGCTGTGGGACCAGGGGAAACAGAGCGATGCCGCCACCTTCGACAAGCTCACGGGGATCCAGACCGCGGACCAGTACCGCGACGCCTTGAACCGCATCGCCCATGACGGCCAGTTCGCCCGCGCCGCCAACCAGATGCATGCCTCCTACGCGTCGATGAACCGGATGATGAGCTGCCCGGCCTTCGTCGGCGAAAGCACCATTCTGCGCGAGGGCGATTGCGTCTGGACCCGTCTGGACACGAACTGGACCCAGCGCAAGGCCACCTCGGACGACGAAGGCTACCGCGTGCGCCAGAGCACGCTCACGCTGGGCGCGCAGCGCGAGATTGCCACCAACTGGTTCCTGGGCGGTTCGCTGAGCTACGCCTATGGCAAGACCACCTCGTCCTCGGATCTTTCGGGCAATAGCGACACTTACGCGGGCGGCCTGGCCTTGAAGTACAACAACGCGCCGTGGCAGGTGTCGCTTGCCGTGCACGGCGGCGTGGAGAAGAGCAGGATGTCGCGCGGCACGCTGGACGGCGTGGCCAAGAGCAAGCCGGAATCGTCCTTTCTGGCGGCCAGGCTGCGCACCGCCTACGAATTCAGCCAGCCGTCCTGGTACTTGCGGCCGTACGTGGACCTGGACGTGAACCACATCCGGCAGGACGGCTACGACGAACAAGGCGCGGGCGCCTTCAACCTGAAGGTGCACGGCAACGACACGACTTCGTTCATGGTCTCGCCCATGATGGAACTGGGCGGACGCAAGGACCTGGCCAACGGCTCGACCTTGCGCTCATACGTGGCTGGCGGGATGAGCTTCCTGAGCGGCGGCGACGTGGTCAGCACCATGCAGCTGAATGTGCCGGGCGCGGCGCCGTTCACGCTGCGGTCCGGCATGCCCAGGACCTATGGCAATCTGTCGGCCGGCCTGGAATACGTTACGCCCAAGGGCGTGGAGCTGAAGACGGAATACGCTTTGCGCGGCAACGGGGAATACCGCGACCAGTCCCTGACCTTGCGCGCCGCCTACCGCTTTTGAGCTGGCGGCGCGCAAAGCGGCTACTTGCTGGTCCAGCGGCCCAGGCCGCTGTCGTCGTAGAACTTGATGTCGAAGCCCTGGGCCCGCCCCTGGTCCATCTTGAAGACGATGGACGCCAGCGATGCCACCAGTTCGGCTTCGCCCGCGGGCGAGAAGGCGTAGGTGTCGCCGTCCCAATGGCGCAGGGGGAAGCGCATGCCCTTGGGACCCAGCACCAGGGTCAGGACGCCATTGGCTTCCTGGATTTCGGCAGGGCCGTAGTAGGGGTTGTCGAACCTGCCGGTGTATTGCGACAGCGCTTTCGACGCCGCGGGTTTGGCGGGTTCGGCCTGTCCGGACAGATCGGCCTGGGGTTCGAAAAAGGCCTTCATGGCGCCGTTGTAGGCCGCGAACCAGTCGCGCGTGGGCTTGCCGTACAGCGCCGTGTCGATGAACGATGCCGCGACGGATTCGGCCGCGCCCACCGGCGCGCCATTGGTCAGCACCACGATGCCGATGCCGGCGGACGGCACGATCCGGAACGTCGTCCCGGTCCCCATCAGGAAGGCGCCGGAATGCCCCATCGAGGGGCGCCCGCCCAGTTCGGTGTTGACGTTGAAGCCGTAGCCGTAGAAGCCGGAACGCGAATCCAGGTCGTGCGCGCGGGCGCTGAATGCCTGGGCCGTCAATGCGGGCAGCAGCGCGCCCGGGGCGATCATGGCTTTGCCCTGGTACTGCCCGTCAGCCAGCAGCAGCTTCAGCCATTCCGCCATATCGACGACCGTGGAGGACACGCCGCCCGCGGGCGCCTGCTGGTCCGCGTCACGCTGGCCCGAGGGCACGAACTTGCCGTTCTGGAACGCATGCAGCACGGCGCGATTGGCCTGCGCCTCGAAGTCGCCGTAGCGGTAGCTGGTCGACTTCATGCCCAGCGGCTTGAACAGCTGTTCATCGGCAAGCGCTTCCCAAGGGCGTCCGGCGGCCTTGGCCACCGCTTCCGCGCCTATGGTGGTGCTGAAGTTGGCGTAGTGGTAGGACGTGCGGAACGCGTCCAGCGGCAGCAGCCGCAGGCGGGCGATCACGTCCTGGCGGGAAAATCCCAGGTCTTCGAGGTCGTCGCCCGCCGTGCCAGGCAAGCCGGAGCGGTGCGCGAAGAAGTCGCCGATCGTGGCGCTTTCGGACACATAGGCATTGCTCAGCCTGAAGTCCGGCAGATAGCGCGACACCGGATCGTCCCAGGCGGCCTTGCCCTTGGATATTTCGATGGCCGCCACCGTTGCCGACAATGACTTGGAGATGGACGCGATCTGGAACACGGTCTGCGCGTCCACCGGCGCCTGCTTGCCCGCTACGCGCGTGCCGTAGCCTTGGGCCAGCACGGTCTTGCCGTCGATGACCACCGCCACCGCCATGCCCGGCACCTGGCTGCGCTGCATGATGTCCGCGATGATCCGCGGCAGGTCCTGCACTGCGCGTTCCTTGCTGCCGGCCGGGATCGCCACCGCGTCGGCGGGCGGGGTCGGCCCGTTGGCGATGGGCACGGGTTGCGACCAGGCGGCCGGGGCGCTGCCCAGCGCAAGTACGATTGCGGCGGTGATAAGCGTATGTTTGCGGTTCATGATGGCCTCAGAATCCTGCTTGGTAAGCGATGCGAATAACGCCCTGGTTGATGCGCAGGGCCTGGTCGCGCTGATGCGTGAGCCCGGCCTGCACGATGAAACCCAGGGGAGTGACATAGGTGACCGCGCCTGAAATTCCCCAATCCGTGTCGTCCAGCAAACCATGCTGCGCCAGCTTCTGGCCGCTGCCGGACAACTTGCGCACGGCGGCCGTCGCGGTCAGTTGCCAGCGGTCACGCGACAGCGACACTGAGGTCACGCCGTTGCCATTGGAGACGGGAGCGCCGCGAAAGGCGCTGGAATAAGTGGCTTCGTTGAACCAGCTCAGGTTCCATGAGTTGGCCAGCGGCGTGTCGTAGCGCAAGCGGGCCGACACCGTGTTGGCGCTTTTGCCTTGTCCGGGATCCAGATGCAGCCGGCCCGCGTCCAGACCGCCCGATAAGCCTTCCAGCCCGGGCAGGTCGCGGAAGTCGTAAGAGAGGATGAAGGACTTCAACTGGTCGCTGAACAGCGGCGGCTGATCCGGTCCGATGAGACCGCCGTCCAGGCTGAAGCGGCGGTTCATCGCGGTGTTGTCGCGCTTGAACAGGATGGCGGCCACGGAATGCGTGCCTTGGCCCGTGGTATCGAGGGTGTAGCGCCCGCCCAACCCGATCGACCCGCGGAACTCCGAGTTTTCGTTGAAGCCTGTGTACAAGCCGTCGATCACGTGCCAGGCGTCGCCAAAGCCCAGGTCCATCTTGCCGCCATACAGCGCGTAGTTGTCCGCGGTGTAGGCGGCGAACAGGTTGTCCAGGTCCACGCCCAGGTCGGAAAAGGCGTTGTCCTTGGTGTCGTTGGTGGACGAATTGAACGTCGCCTTGGCGCGGATCGAAAACTGCCGGTTCAACTGCAACACCAACGCGGCTTCCGCCGTGGGTTGCACACTGCTCCAGTGCGAGCGCGGCAACTGGCCGTTGTCGTCCTGCACGCCGAAGAAGCCGGTGTAGCCGGTCATCAGCAAGAATCTGCCGTTCAGCCGCGGATAGGTCTCGCCGCCTTCTCCCAACTCGCTGTAGGGCGTGAGGAAAATCTCCGTCTTGAAGATGTCCCGGGCTTCCTGCGCGCACGCGCCTTGCGCGGCCACGGCCAACAGCGCTGCCGCCGCGGCCTGGCGCAACGTGGGACGCCTACCGCTCACCGCGCCAACTCGGCCGCCAGTTCACGCACCTGAGAGTGGATGTTGTTGAACATGGCGAAGTTCACGCGGCTGGCGACGACGAACACGCCCAATCCGCGGTTGGGCGACAGGACGGCGTAGGACATGAAGCCGCCCAGGCCGCCGCTCTTGCCCAACAGCAAGGGCGCGCCGTTGCGCGGCAGGGTCACCACCCAGCCCAGCCCCATGCCGTCGGCGTCGGTGACTTCCGTGCCCACGACGGATTTCAGCCCGTCATAGGGCAGCCACATTGTGTGGGCCAACAAGGCGGCCTCCTTGGACTGTTTTGCGCTGTCCAGATGCCAGCGCATCCAGCGCGCCATGTCGTCGGCGGTGGAGTAGACGCCGGCGCTGGCGTACATCACGTCGGGCACCACGGCGTTCGGGTCTGGTTTGTCGAAGGGGTCCAGGCCGGTCATCAGGCGTTTCTTCTGCGCATCGCTTAGCGCATTGGTGGTGTCCGTCATGCCGGCGGGCTTGAGGACCTCGTCGGCCAGCACGGTCGAGTAGTCCGCGCCGCCGGCCTTGGCCAATGCATCGCCCAGCAGGCCGTAGCCCAGGTTCGAATACAGCGTGGTCGTGCCTGGCACATAGGCCGGCTTGTGGCTGCCGACCCACTTCCAGTAATAGGCGCGGTCGAATGCGGCGAAAGGGTTGTCGGAGGGCTTGGCGTCCGGGTTGGGCAGTTCGCGCGGCAGGCCCGCCGAATGGGTGGCCAGGTCCAGCAGCGTCAGCGGACGGCCGTTGGCGTCGACCTTGGCATGCTCCGGCGCATACTTCGCCAGGGGATCGGTCAGCTGGAGCTTGTTCTTGGCCGCCAGCGCCGCCAGCACATCGCCGGCGAACACCTTGGATACTGAAGCGATCCTGAATATGGAACGGCCATCGGGCTCCACGCCGCTGCCCGGCGCGGTTTCGCCGTAGCCCTGGATCACGACTTCATCGCCGCGCACCGCCGCGATGATCAGTCCGGGCGCGCCGGAGTTCAGGTACAGCTGCATGCCGGCCATGGAGACGGCGTCCTGCAAGGCCAGGTCGGCCGCGCGGGCCTGGCTTGCGCCCAGCGCGCAGACGGCGCTCAGGGCAAGGATGGCGAGGCGCGTAGGGGGGCGGAACGTCGGCATGCGGTTCTCTCTGGATGACTCGAGGAACGGGTGTTCCTCCGCATGCGCGATGATCCCAAAAACTCGTTGCGCGGCCACTTCCGCCAGGACGAAACAACATGCCGGCATGACGAACTGCATATTGCCGGGCCGTCGCCGCCGGGTTGCCGGATTCAGATTCCCATGCGTTCGCGCAGCGGTTTGCGGTAGGAGCGGGACACCGGCCAGGTCTCGTCGACGGCCCGCATCCTGATCAGCCACTTGTCGACGCTGCGGCGGTCCACGTCCATGACATGCAACGCGTTTGCAATGGCGGTCCGATGCACCCGGAAGAAAGTCTGCTCCGGCAGCAGGGTCGACCATACGCCGAGCGCGCGCGAGTCCAGCACCATCGACCCATCCTCGAGCCAGATTTCGCTGTAGTTGCCGGCGGAGCGCACGCCGACGATGGTTTCGGGCTGCACGCCGCGCACCACGCCGCGCATGCTGAGATAGATCACCGATGTCACGTTGCCATAGCCGACCGCGCGGCCGCGATCGCGGGCGTTGCCGTACTTGGCTTGTCCGATCAGGTTGGCGCACTGGTACAGGGCGCGGACTTCGTCGGCCGACCAGGTGCGGTGCCGGACCGTAGTGTCGAAGCCGATGATGCCGTAGAGCTTCTGGTCGTGGAATATCGGCACGCTCAGCACGCTCTTGTTGCCCTGGCGCTGGAACTCGACCTGGATGGCGCGGGCGGTGCGGGGCAGGTCGTTGACGTCATGGATGGCGACCGCCTGGCCCTTCACCATGAACTTGTGCAGCCAGGCGATCAGGGTGGTCGGCACGTCCTGGAGTTCGGCGACGAAGGGCTCGGTCTGGCCCCGGCACCACTCGTGGGTGTTGCGCAGGCGCAGCATGTCGGGACGGTATTCGATCATCCAGGAGCGGTCGACGTCGGAGGTCTCGCCCATATAGGCCAGCTGCTCGGAGATCGCGTCGTCGGCTGGCAGCTTGAGCAGGCTCATCGCGCAGTGGTAGAGCCAGTCCGATGAGGGACTGGGTTCAAGCAGGGTGGCTGAGTGTGCTTGGTACTGACCCGCATCCTTCACGTGCAATTCCCCCGACGGCTTCATGGCGCTTCGCCTACGCGCTGCTGCGCTGCGCGCCCAGCGGGAATTTTCCCTCCGGTAACCAGGGATTATAAGAACGGGACGACATGAGTCTGGCATGCCGGTGGCAGGCGATAGCCGTCCATTGCCGCGCCATTGCCGGGAAGAGGGATTGCGCTCAGGGTTTTTACTGAGAAGGGACGACGGGGTGTTGGTCGCGCGCGACACCTTTCGGGGCCTCAGCCCCGTTCATCTGGCCGGTTCCAGGCCGTTTCGGGACAGCACCTGATGCGCTTCGGGCGAACGGGCAAGAAAGGTGATCAAGGCGCGGGCGCCTTCCGGATTTCTTGCGGATGCTGAGATTCCCGCCGAAAACACCGTGTACTGCTGAATCGATTCAGGCAGCTTGCCCACAAAGACTATGCCTGGCACCGCCAGCAGTTCGCTGACCTGCTGCATGCCTATTTCGGCCTCTCCCCGCGCCACGACCGCTCCGACTTTTTCGCCGGTGACCTTGCGGCTCTTGGGCAGCACCTGATCCTCGATCTGCATTTTCTTGAGCATCTCGGTTTCGTAGTAGGTGCCGCTCAGGCTGGAAGAGTAGGCAATCGAGCGGGCCTGCAATAGCGCCGCAGCGGTCTGGGCCTGCGTGCCGATCTCCGGTATCGGACTGCCGCTGCGCACGGCAAGGCCGAGAGCGGATTTCATGATGTCGACCTGGCTGTCCGGGAGGACCAGTCCTTGGGCGGCAAGTTGTTCCAAGGCGGTCTTGGACGTCAGCACCACGTCCGCCGCTTCTCCGCGTTCCAGGCGGCGCGGCACCGAAGTGGGTACGGTACGCAAGGCGGAACCGAAGCTGGCGGTGATGTCTAGCCCCAACTCCTTCCGGTAGTACGGCTCCAACTGGTCATTGACCGCGGAAAATGCACCGGACGCCAGCATGTTGATGGCGTGGTTTTGCGTCTGAGATTCCACGGGGCCGGCGGCCAGGGCGTTGCTGGCGGACAATGCCAGGGGCCAGAAAACCGTCGTCCAGAACGCAAGTCTGCTCTTGTTCATTTTGTCTCCTTTCGCCGAGCCGCTGCTTTGCCTATTGCAGGCTGATGTTGGCCTGCTTGATGATTTTTTCGTAGCTTTGCTTTTCCGTCTGCACCAGCTTGGCGAGATCCTCGGGGGTGCCGGGCGTGGGGCGGTTGCCGGAGGACTCCAGCAGCTCACGCACGCTGTTGTCCTCGAGCGTCGCGGTGAATGCCGCGTTCAGCGTCTGCACGATGGCGGCGGGCGTATTCGGCGGGGCGAAGATGCCGAACCAGTTATTTGCGGAAAACGCCGGCCAGCCGCTTTCCGCCACCGTGGGCACCGCGGGGAACGACGTTTCCCTGCCGGTGCCGGTGACGGCCAATATCTTGATTTTCCCGCCTTGAATCTGGGGCAGCACCACTGGTATCGAATCGAACAGCACGTCGATATTGCCGGCCAACAGGTCGGTCATGGCTGGCGCGGTGCCCTTGTAGGGAATGTGGCGCAGTTGCGCGCCGGTGCCGACCACGAAGGACATGGCCACCAGATGCGTGTTGGAGCCTATGCCCGCGGACCCGACGGTCAGGCCGTGGGGCGTGGACTTCGAAAGCTCCACCAGGCGGGCGACGGAATCCGCTCCCAGGTTTTCGCGCACCATCAACGCATAGCTGATGCGGGCCAGTGGACTGATGGGCGAGAACTTGCCAGGGTCATAGGCCAGGTTGGGCTGCAGGATGGGGTTGATGATCATGCTGCCGGGGCTGCCGAGCATGATGGTGTAGCCGTCGGGGCCCGCTCGCGACAAGGTCCTGGCCGCCAGGCTCCCGCCGGCGCCCGCCTGATTCTCGACGATGATCTGTTGTCCTAGTTTTCCCGAGGCATGCTGCGCGACCTGCCGCGCCAGTGTGTCGCTCGCCCCGCCCGGTGCGAAGCCCACGATCAGCTTGATCGGCCTGTCCGGATAGCCGGCGGCGCGCGCCGCTCCGGTCGCTGCCAGTACTCCAAGCGCAAATGCGGCTGCGATTCCGATTCCTGTCGTCCTCATGTCCCTCTTCCCGTGGTGTGCTGGTGGTTTATTCCATGCGGATGCTGGCGGACTTGATGACCTGGGTCCACAGGTCACGCTGCTCGTTTGCATGGCGTTTGAATGCGGCTCCCGTCATGGGCGTGGGCATCGCGCCCATGGATCGGAGTTTGTCGCGCACTGCGGGAACCGCGAGTGCGCGTTCCAGAGCCTGTTCCAGGCGCAGCGCCGCTTCGGCGGGTACGCCGGCCGGAGCGACCAGTCCTTGCCAGGAGTCCGCCGTGTAGCCTGCCACGCCGGCTTCCTGCAGCGTAGGCAGCTCGGGCAGCTCAGGCAAGCGCTGGACGGTGGCCGCGCCCAGGGGTTTGACATTGCCGGCCTGTATCTGGGCGAGCCCGCCGGGCAGGCCTATCAGCAGCAGGTCCACCTGGTTGCCGACGATATCCTGCATGGCAGGCGCCACGCCCCGGTAGGGCACGTGCGTCAGCCGCGCGCCGGTTTTCTGTTGCAGCATTTCCATGGCCAAGTGCTGGGGCGAGCCGGTACCCGCGGAGGCATAGGTGTACTTGCCCGGATGCTGGACCGCGTCCTGCAGCAACGCCTGGAAGGAGTCGAAGGGCAGCTTCGACCTTGCCACCAGGATCATCGGCATGCTGACCATGGCGCCTATGTAGGTGAAACTGCGCTCGGGGTCGTAGGGAAGCTTGGGATAGAGGCTGCTGTTGTAGGCCAGCGTGCCGCCGTCGGCTGACATCACCGCCTGGCCATCGGCTGGCAGGGCGAGCAGCGCCTGCGTGCCGATGAGGGTGCCCGCGCCAGCCTTGTTTTCCACGATGATGGTTTGTCCAAGCTGGTTGCGCATTTCGTCCGCGATGATCCGGGCGATGGTGTCGGTGCCGCCTCCAGCGGGATAGGGAACGATCCAGCGGACGGGCGTCTGTTGAGCGCCGGCGGTCACGGCGGCGGTCACCAGGGCCGCGCCGCCGAGCAGGCGGCATAGGGAAGGCAGCATGATTGTCTCCAGTCTCGTTGTCGTGAGCCTCGCGCGGCGCTGCCGGCAGGCGTTATCCGCGCGCGGGCGTCATTGGCCGGCGCCGCCCGCGCAGAGCATGCCGTAGCCAATGCCATACTCCAGCGCGGGCGCGTAGATGCTTGCGTGAGGCAGACGCGCGTCGCCGCTCTTGTAGGCTTCGCCGGCCGCGACCCAGGCCAGCAGTTCCATGGCGCCTATGCCCGCGGTTTCTATCACCTTCTTGGCCTCCCAGGATTGCGTCCGGGTGAAGTCCAGATTCATGGCCATGTGCACAAACGCATCGTCGAATTCGGGATTCAGCTTGATGTCCGCGCGGGTGCGCCGGCCGTCCACCAGCATGGCGGCGCCCTCCTCATGCATGTCGCGCAGACGGGAAAACCATTCGTCCCGGGTCATGCTGCCGCCGCGTTCCGCGTGCATTTGCCACGCGGCCACGTCAGGGGTGGCGCTGCCGCTCAACGGGTAATAGCGGGTCGGATGGTGGGAAAGACCGCCCGAACCGATATAAAGCGTCTTGAGGCCGCGTTGGGCCATCGCCTGGCCGATGGCCGTTCCCAGCGCGCGGATCCTGGCGAATGTGGGCAGGGGCGGCGCGATTGCGTTCAGGAAAATCGGGATGACCGGGCGCGTGGCCAAGCCGCCGAGCAGGCGGTGGATGGGTTGCGAAAACGCATGGTCGACCGTCATGCGGCGCGACGTTGCCGGGTCGAAACCGGCCTGCTGGAGCGATTCGATCAGCCGCAACGCTTCCTGCTCGGGCACGTCCAGGTCTCCGCCGAAGCCGCCTACGTCGTGTTCCGCCCGGGCCTTCAGTCCGACGCAGTAGGAAGGCATCAGGTCCAGGTGGAAGCCCGAGTAATGGTCGGAGCCGAACACCACCACCACGTCAGGATCATAGCGATCGATCTCGGCGATGCACTGCTGGTAGAGCCGGTTGATCTCGGGCTCCTCCTGCGGCGCCATGGCGCGGATCATGATAATGGGCGAGTGCGATACGCATACAAGCATGCTGTTTGTCATGTGCGGTTTCTCCCTGGCGGCATGGCGATGTTGGCGGGGGCCATGCCTAAGGCAGCCTTGCCACGCGAGTGCTCAACGTGCCCAGGCCGGATATGGCGACCGACACCTCGCCGCCCAGCGCAGCAAGGTTGACGTTCTGCACCGCCATGCCACCGCCGGAGCGGCGCAGCGCGGTGCCTAGCGAGATGATGTCTCCGGGCATGAGTGTCATGTACGAGGACAGGAATTCGATGACCTCGGGCAGCTTGAAGAAGAGGTTCGCCGTGTTGTCCTGGGTGATCAGCCGGCCGTCGTGGCTGCAAGCCACGTCCAGGGCGTGAGGGTCGGCGATCTCGTCGGCGCTTACCAGCCATGGCCCTACCGCCGAGAACGTATCGCTGCATTTGTAGCGGCCGGGGTAGCTGACGTGCGTGTCGACGTACTCGACCTGCTCGGGATCCCCGGCGGCGGGATGAATCGCGCGATAGTGGAAGGTGTCTTCCGCGCGCATCGTCGGCGAGGTGAAGTCGTTGTGTATCGTGTAGCCGAAGACATGGGCCATGGCGTCCGACGCGGCCACGTTCTTGGCCCGGCTGCCGATAACCGCGACGAGTTCCGGTTCGGGGTGGACGCGTCCGTGGGTGGGCCGAATCTCCAGCGCGCCGCGGTGGCCCGTCATCGAGGTCCAGGGCTTCACAAACACGGCCGGATGCTTCGGGCCGGACAGGATGCGTTCGCTATTCGCGCTGTTGTTCAAGGCCAGGCAGCAGAGTTTGGAGGGCCGGCGCACGGGCGGATGCCAGAGGACGTCGCCGGGCGAGAACCGCAGGCTGGGGCTCTGTCCAGAGCCGTACAGCCCGTGCAGTTCGCGCAAAGCCGGCCACCAGGAAGCATGTTCGGTTTCCAGCAGCGGCAGCAGGTCGCCGCGCACTTCCGCCAATTGCGGCATGCCATGGCTGGCCGCTGCCGCGGCGATGTCGACCACGTTTCCGTCCTTGTCCTCGAACCCGATCCGGTCGCGCCCTGCCGCAAAAAAACTGGCGAGCTTCATGCTGTTGCTCCTTGAGGTGATGAGGTCTCAAGATAAACAAGCGCGGCTGCCAGGCGTAGCGCGCCGTGGACGCTTTCCGCCTGGCGGAACGCTGTAGCGGGAGGCGTCAGCTCAGGCGGATGGCTTCCGCCAGGTCGTTGCAGACTTCCTGGAGTGGCGGCAGCTGGGCCTGGATGAAGGCGGGCGTCATGATGGAGCCGAAAGTGGTCAGTGAGACGCAGGCCGTCAGTTCGGCGGCCACTATCAGCGGCACAGCCAGCGTAGCGGTCTCGCGGGGAGCGGCGGGCAGCCTCAGTCCATATCCCTGCCGCCGCGTCTGGTCGAGGCGCTGGGTCAGCAGCTGCTCCGGCTCGGTGTCGTGCTGGCCTTTGCGCAGCAATTGCAGGGCGGTGATCCGCTCTTCCTCGGAGCAGAAGGACAGATAGGCCAGCCCCGCCGCCGTCCTGTCCAGCGGCAGGCGATGGCCGTAGGTGCTGGATTGGGAGGCGAGAGGGCTGTAGGGCATGGTGCTGAAGCGCACGACCATGGCGTCCGCGTCCAGCGTCGAAATCGCCAGCGGCCATTTCAGGACTTTGGTGGCGCGGATCAGCATCGGCATGGCCATGTCCACTACCCGCTGCCGGTCGCCGCAGCCGGCGCTCAGCTCCATCACCTTGGCTGTCAGGCAGTAGATGCCCGACACGCCGGTTCCGCGTACGTAACCTTCCTGGCGCAGCGTTTCCAGCATCCTGTGCAGGGTCGCCTTGGGCAGGCCGGTGGTCGCGTGCAGGGTTTGCAGCGAGGCTTCGGGCGTTTCGTTCAGGGCCCGCAGCAGCTGCAGGACGCGGGAGACGCTACGTATGTGTTCCATGTATCTGACCTGGTTCCCCGACGGAACCCGCCGTCAAGCGCCTTTGTCCGCGCCGAAACTCTCGGCGATCAAGGTGCGCAGCCAGCGGTGGGCTGGATCGTGATGCACGCGGTCATGCCAATACATCACGACATCGAAGGGTTCGATATCGAGCGGGCAGGGCAGCACTTCCAGCCCGCACCGGCCTGTCACGAATCGGGCCAGCGCCGTGGGCGCGACCAGTACGCAGTCGGTTTCGCTGGCGATCATGGCGCCTAGCAGAAAGCTCGGCGAAGTGAGTTTCACGGCGCTGGGCGGCAGCATATCGATCAATGTCCGTTCGACGCGGCTGTGAATATGCCCGAGGACGGTGGCTGAAACCACGATGTGCGAGGCGTCGAGGAAGTGAGTCAGAGTCAGTGGCGCCGACAGGAGCGGGTTTTCCGCGCGAACCAGGCACACATACTGCTCGGTGTAAAGCCGACGGCAGTGGATGGCGCTTTCCAGGGCGGGAAACGCGCCGACGGCTACGTCGACCGCGCCGGATTTCAGTTCTTCCGGCAACGATTTGATGGACAGGCGCTGAGCGTTGAAGCGCAGGCCGGGCCACTCGGCACAGATTCTCATGAGTTCCGGAATCAGCACCAATTCCCCTACGTCGGACGCGGCGATGGAAAACTGCCGGTCGCTTGTCGCCGGATCGAACGGAACCGTCGGCAAGAGGCGTTCTGTGGCCAGCTCGACGATCTGCGAGATGGGCGCGACGCAAGCATGCGCCCGGGGTGTCGGTTCCACGCCTCTTGCCGTTGAAACGAACAGCGGGTCATCAAACGCGCGGCGCATCTTGGCCAACCCTCGGCTCATGGCTGCCTGGGAAATTCCCAGTTCCTCGGACGCTTTGCGCAGGTTCTTCTGTTCGTAGAGAACCAGGAAGGCGTGCAGCAGCCGCAAGTCCAGGTCGGGAAGGCGCATGAAGTCTCCTGGCTGTGCCTCATTCGATATCCGATCCGTAGCGATTCGCGTAGCGGCATTGCTGCGCGCCCGGACCCATCCTCATACTGGAATCACCGCATCGACACTTGATTTCGGCTGATCACCGATGGCAAACCTTATCAAAGAGGACGCCCAGGAGACAAGCGGAACGAACGATTCCATCAAGGAGGCTACATGAGAGACGAGCAGATTCTTGGCCTGCACCACATCACGCTGTGCACGAGAAGCGCGCAGGAAGACGTGGATTTTTTCGTCAAGGTTTTGGGGCAGCGCTTCATCAAGCGAACGTTTTTTTTCGACGGACGGATTCCGATCTATCACCTGTATTTTTCCGACGAGGCGGGAACGCCCGGCACGGTGATGACGACATTTCCGATGCTGCGCACCGGCCTGCTCGGCAGAAAGGGATCGGGCCAGTTCACGGCGATCGCCTATTCCATTCCCGCGGGGTCATTGGATTTCTGGCGTGAGCACCTGGCGCGGAGCAAGGTTCAAGTCGCGGGAGAGTCCGAGCGGTTCGGAGAGAAGTACATCCGTTTCGTCCACGCCGGCATCGATTTCGAACTCGTCGAGGATCCCACGGATCTGCGTCCGGCATGGAAGTCGGAGTATGTGCCGCAGCAGTATGCCGTGCGCGGCTTCCACAACTGGATGGCCGCGGTCCGGGAACTGGAGGACATGGAGGACTTCCTCAAGGTGGCGTGGAAATTCCGCCTGACCCGGTCGGACGGAAAGTTCAAGCGTTACGAGGCGGTAGACGGCGGGCCCGGCAAACGGATCGACATCGCGCATGAGCCCGACATGCGCCAGGGAACCTGGACCCTGGGGCAGGGGATCGTGCATCACGGCGCCTTCGACGTCGCGGACTATGACGCTCAAGCCAGCGTCAAGTTCGATATCGAAGGCATGGGATACACCGACTTTTCCGACAGGAAGAACCGAGGTTATTTCGAATCCATTTATGTGCGCACGCCCGGCGGCGTGATGTTCGAGGCCACCAAGTCGCTGGGCTTCAAGATGGACGAAGACGAGGACAGCCTGGGCAGCGAGTTGATGATAGCGCCGGAGTTGGCGGCAAGATATTCGCGCGACGAAGTCCTGGCGCTGATGCAGCGGGACGATCCGATTCACATTTGATGCCGGCCGGCGTGGCCATGGCAACCGAGACTCAACAATGAAATCCTACAAATTGATCGGGAACGGCTTGCAGAAGGTGCTGCTGTTTCCCGGCTTGCTCGGAACGCAGAATGCGTTCGACGAGGCCCTCCAGTACGCCGATGTTGAACGCTACCAGTATGCAGTGGTCGACTACCGGGGGTACGGCGCATCGAAGAACCTGGCGGGCCTGTTCACATTGCGCGAAGCTGTCATCGACGCTTGCAAATTGGTGGAATTCCTTGGTTGGCAGAAGTTCTCGGTCGGAGGGCATTCGATGGGCGCGTTGACCGCGCAGATGGTGGCGATCGCCATGCCTCGACGGGTCGCTTCCATCCTCTCCATTGCGGGTGTGAGCGCGAAGGGAACGAAGCCCGATGCGGAGCGGGCGGCACTGTTGAAGGATGCGGCGCGCGACCCCAAAAGCCGGGAGCTGCTTGTCGTTGCGGGAACGGCAGATCGATACACGGAGGGCTTCGCGCGCGAGCTGGTCGCGGCGACTTTCGACCAGATAGCTCCGGACGCATTCGCGTCCTATGCCAAGGATGTCAGCCATACCGATGTCAGTGACGATGCCAGGATTCTGGCCTTGCCCATGTTGGCGCTGGTCGGGCAATTCGATCCTGCTTGCGGTGAGCAGGTCGCCCGGGAAAAGATATCGGCCATTTATGCGGAGACTGTCATAGAGGTCGTTCAAGGCGCGGGGCACTATCCGCATGTCGAGGCGCCGGCTGCCACGGTCTCTTTCGTTGAGAGATTTCTTGAGAGGGGCGGCGGATAGTCCGCCCGCCGGCTCGCGAGCCGGCGAGGTTCGCCAGTGACCGGCGCCAGGAACACGTCGCGCGTTCGCGCCGCCTACCGCAGCTGGGTGGGCGTAGCCGCCTGCGACGCCTGCGTCGGCATGCGGCCCACACTGAGCGAGCCTGGATCTTCGACGGACGGCCGCACTACCGCCGCCTTATTGGCGTCGTTGGCGCCGAGCTTGGGCAGGTCGATGGGGCGTGCGGCCACGGTTTCGAAGGGGCCGCCGCCAGCGGATGGCACGCCATCCAGCGTCAAGCCGTGGGTCCAGTTGCCATCGTGGCGCGACAGCACCTCGTAGCGCTGCGGGCCGCCGGTGGCGCGGGCGACGATGTATAGCGTGCCGTTGACCAGGTTGATCGCGGGCGGCGAGGCCGCTGCGGCGTCCAGCTTGGCCGGCCGTCCGTGCTCCACCAGCCAGAGCTGGCCGCCCGCACGTTCCAGCAGCGCGACCATGACGTTGCCGCTGGCGTCGGCGCTGATGGCCGGGCGGCCGATGTAGGGCACGCCTATGTCGGTGGGGGAGCCCCAGTCCATGTCGAGATCGGTGGTGTCGCCCGTCTCCATCAGCCGCGTCAGATGGTTGCTGCCGCGCTGGCGGAAATAGAGTTCGACGCGGCTCTGGTGATTGCGGATCGCAGCCAGTCCGCCGGCTGCCTGCGGCGCGGGCACGCGACGCCAATCCTGCCAGTCTGGGAGTTGGCCCTTGGCGGCCGGCAGTTGGCGGGTGTAGTAGAGCTCGCCTGCAGAGGTGATGGCGAAGATGACGTAGCGTCCATCGCCGCCCAGCGCCGCGGCGGGCGCGCCGGTCACGCCTTCCAGCGACGGCAGGTCCTGCCAGGTGCTCCAGCTGCCGTCCACGCCGGACGGCGTGATCCAGTGCAGCAGGCCGTCGTAGCCCAGCGCCACGGCGGCGGCTTCGCCGCGCGGCGCCACCGCCGGAATCTGGGTCACGCGCAGGCCGCCCAGGGCCTGCCAGCCTTGCCAGGTGCCATCGTGGCGCTGCTTGTTCGCCCATACGCCGCCCAGCGGGTCGCGGGCCATCAGGCCGGCGGTGCCGTCGGCATGGGTGAACGAGACCAGCGGGCCGCTGGTGCGGCCGCCCAGGCTTTGCCAGCGGCGCTGGCCCGCGTCCCAGCGATTGACGGCGCCATTGGTTTCGCCGGCGGCGTACACCACCAGGCCGCCGCGCCCGTCCGGGTAGAGCTGCGGCGCGATGTCCTGGCGCGACACGTAATAGGCCCGCTGCACCCATGCGGCGGCGGGGCCGGCGGGTTCCTTGCAGCCGGTGGGGCCGGCGCAATAGTGGTAGTCGTTCCAGGCGTAGTGCTGGAAGATCAGCGACTTGCTGGCGATCTCTGCCTGGGTGAGGTTGGTGGCGCGCTCCTGGCTGGGGTAATCGACATAGCCCATTTCGGCGTAGTTGCCGGGCGCGCGCAGCATGGCCTCGCGCGCCAGCCGCGCGCTGGCGATATGGTCGGGATGCCCGTGGCCGGCGCAGCGCCAGCACAGCTGCGTGTACGGCACGGTGATGGTGTCGTCGAGGTGGCGCACCGTGGTCGGGGCGTACTGGCGGATCAGATCGGCCAGGGTGTCGATCAGTTGTTCGCGCGTATAGGATGCGGCGTAGGGACCCAGTGTGTCGACGTTCTGTCCGGGTTCGGATTCGGTGCGGCTCAGCGGCGTCAGGCTGCCCCAGCCCTTGCCCAACCAAGGGTCCTTCAGGCGCATGTGCCACAGTTGCACGCGCGGATTGCCCTTGAGAGTAAAGCGCGCGATGCGGTGTCCGCCGGCGGCGCCGGTGTCTTCCTTCCATTCGTCCGGCTGATGAGCCATGTAGGCGTAGGCGGAGCGCACGCCGCGTTCGCGGCCCAGCATGTAGCTCTCGCCTTCACCGGCATCGCTGGCGGTCAGGTAGACCAGCCGCACACAGCCGCCTGCCTGGATGTTGGAGACGATGTCGGGGTTCATGAACAACAGGTCGTCGTCCAGGTGGGCGACGAACGCCATGTCCTTGATGCCGTGGCATTGCGCCAGCGTCGGCGGGGCGGCGAACGCGTGGGCGGAAAGCAGGGTGGCGACGGTACAGAGTAGCGCCCGGCCAAGGGGGCGCAGCATGGCCAACAAGACGTGCATAACGGGGCGCAGCAGAAAAGGCGCGGCGCGTAAGGGGTATTGAGGTGGGACCAGTATAGCGGCGCGCGATTACGATAAATGGGGGGGCGGTACAGGCCGCGCTGTGGCCCCGTTTTGGCGCGGCGCGACCGGCCCGCCGCGCTAGCGGCCCGGCTTGGCTGCGGCCTTATCGCGCTGGTACGGGCTGAGGTCCAGCCCGGCCTGCTGGAAACGCTGCACGACCATGGGCAGTTGCTTGCTCTGGGCCGCGCCGTCGACGGCCTGGATGGCCTGGCGGCATGTGTCGATGTTCTTCGGGCAGCCGTGGCCGGGCGTCAGCAGGCTGGCGTACACCGATATGTTGACGGCAAGCTGGGACACTTGGACGGTAGTCGGCTTGCCCTGGTAGAAATTGTCCAGATCGGCCTTCAGCCGGTCGGTCTCTTCTTTGCCGGCGAGGGTTCCGTCGCGGCAGTCCATGAAGGTGGGAGAGCCGTCCGCCCATTCCATGCGGCTGCATGCCAGGGCCAGATGTCCGGCCGGCGCGAGGCCCGCAGGCAAGTGCGCCCGGACCGTCGGCGAGCCGGAGGTAGCGAACGACACGATCTGTCCGTCCGAGGCTCCGGCGGCGACCGGGCCGGCGATCAGCATGGTCAAGTCCAGCGAGGCGGGAAAGCGCGCAGTCGGCCCGTTGGCATAGGCTCGGGACACGGTCTCGGCGGTCGCGGCGGGCAGGCCGAGTCGTGCGCCGATGAGGCTGTTGCCGCCTTGCGTGTAAGTGTTGAGTTCGTCGCGTAACACCGCGTCCAGTACCGCCGCCTCGGTGGCGGAAAGACTGTAGGCGGCGCTGGCCAGCGCGGGGAGCAGCAGGCCCAGCAGCGCGCAGATTTTCTTCATGGGTAGGTTCCGGACGGGAGGCGTGACGCGCAAGGGTAACTCGTAAGCGTGTGCCTTACGGGCGGGATCAGTCCGCGCCGGCGCTGGCCAGCAGCCAGTCGCGCAAGCGTTCGTGCGCGGCATCGGCGCGCACCGCATCCTTGCGCAAACACAGGCTGAAGGCCGCGCCGCTTTCAACGAAACCCAGCGGGGCGGCGAGCCGGCCCCGATGCAGGTCGGACTCCACCAGCACCGCGGGGGCGATGGCCACGCCCAGGCCGGCGGCGGCGGCTTCCAGCATGTGGCCCAGGTGGTCGAATTCGCGCCCCGGCTGCCGTGGCGCAAGCGCGATGCCCTGGCGCGCCGCCCAATCCTTCCAGGCGTCGGGCCGCGAGGAGGTGTGCAGCAGCGGCGCCTCCAGCACATCGGCCGCGTTGCGGATACGCGCGGCCTGGGCCGGGGTGCAGACCGGCCCTGTGGTTTCGGCGAAGAGCGGCGTGACGTCCCATTCTTGCGGCCAGGCGCGTCCGGCCAGGATCAGCGCGTCCACGCGCTGCGTGTTCAGCAAAGCCGCGTCGGCGGCGGTCTGCAGCCGTACGCGGATGTCCGGATGCTGGGCTTCGAAAAGCTCAAGCCGCGGGATCAGCCAGTTGGACAGAAAACTGGCAGGCGCGCCTAGCGCCAGCTCGGCCGGCTGAGTGCGGCGCTTGAGTTCATCGCAGCGGCGTTCCAGCTGGTCGAAGGCGTCATGGGCGGCGCGTTGCAGGTCCAGGCCCGCGGCAGTCAGGTGGACGCGCCCGGCGCGACGCTCGAACAAGGCGCAGCCCAGCCATTCTTCCAACTGCCGGATCTGCTGGCTGACCGCGCTGTGGGTCACGCAGAGTTCCTTGGCAGCCAGCGTGAAACTGGCCTGGCGGGCCGCGCTGTCGAAGAAGCGCAGGGCATTGAGGGAGGGCAGCCGTCTCATGGTCAGTTTGTTAGTTCAGCTTACGTGCATCGTAAACAAATCATTGATTCAAATAAGTTTTTTATGAAGATAGCATAAGGAAAAATCCTCATCATCTTGCCAAGGGATTCTTCCTTATGCCATCCGCCATCCATCCGGCCGCTCCCGATAATCGCGGCCAATTCGGCCCCTACGGCGGCCGCTACATGCCCGAAACGCTGGTTCCCTCCCTGGACGAGCTTGAACGCCAGTTCAAGGCGGCGCTGTCGGACGAGGACTTCTGGCAGACCTATCGCGGCATGCTGGCCGATTATGTTGGCCGGCCGAGCCCGCTGTTCCTGGCCCGTGGTGTTTCCGAGGAACTGGGCGGCGCGCAGGTGTACCTCAAGCGCGAAGACCTCAACCACACCGGCGCGCACAAGATCAACAACTGCCTGGGGCAGATCCTGCTGGCGCGCCGCATGGGCAAGCGCCGCATCATCGCCGAGACCGGCGCGGGGCAGCACGGCGTGGCCACTGCCACGGTCTGCGCCTTGTTCGGCCTGGATTGCGTGGTCTACATGGGCGCCGAGGACATGGCGCGCCAATCCGTCAACGTGCGCCGCATGCACATGCTGGGCGCCGAGGTGCGCGCCGTGCATGCCGGCACCGCCACGCTGAAGGATGCGATGAACGAGGCCTTGCGCGATTGGATCGCGCATCCCGCCGACACGTACTACCTGCTGGGCACAGGCGCCGGCCCGCATCCTTACCCCTGGCTGGTGCGCGAGTTCCAGAAAGTGATCGGGGAAGAGACGCGTCAGCAGATCGCGGCCAAGACCGGGCGCATGCCCGACGCCATGGTGGCTTGCGTGGGGGGAGGCTCCAACGCGATGGGCTTCTTCTATCCCTTCCTGGAGCTGGCGGACGTGCGCCTGTACGGCGTCGAAGCAGGCGGGCTGGGCCTGGCTAGCGGCGCGCATGCGGCCAGCATCAGCGCCGGCCACGAAGGCGTGCTGCACG
This sequence comes from Achromobacter sp. SD115, assembly GCF_017355315.1. Lineage (NCBI taxonomy): Bacteria > Pseudomonadati > Pseudomonadota > Betaproteobacteria > Burkholderiales > Alcaligenaceae > Achromobacter > Achromobacter sp. SD115. The sequence continues at coordinate 22,644 of NZ_JADIJM010000039.1, forward strand.
GCTGCCGCAGTTATTACCTGCAGGACGACGACGGCCAGATCGTCAGTGCGCATTCGATATCGGCCGGGCTCGACTATCCGGGCGTGGGTCCCGAACACGCCTTGCTGCATGACCGCAAGCGCGTGGACTACGTGTCCGTCACGGACGCCGAGGCGGTGTCTGCCTTTCATTGGCTGACGCGCAAGGAAGGCATCCTGCCCGCGCTGGAAAGCGCGCATGCGCTGGCCTATGTGCGCAAGCTGGCGCCGCGGATGGTGCGCAACGAGATCCTGGTCGTGTGTTTGAGCGGGCGCGGCGACAAGGACATGGACACGGTGACGCAATTTGGCGAGGTGGCGGCATGACACGGCTGGATCAAACCCTTTCCGCGCTGCGCCAATCCGGACGCAGCGGCCTGGTTACCTACTTCGCAGCGGGCGACCCCGATCTCGCCGCGTGTCTGGAACTGCTGCGCGGCTTGCGCGCGGCGGGCGCGGACGTGATCGAACTCGGCATGCCGTTCAGCGATCCGGTCGCGGACGGCCCCGTGCTGCAGCAGGCGAACGTCCGCGCGCTGGCCGGCGGCCAGACCTTGAAGCGCACGCTGGCTCTGGTGCGCGAGTTCCGCGATACCGACGCGCAAACGCCTGTGGTGCTGATGGGCTATCTGAATCCCATCCTGCGTCATGGCGTTGAGATATTCATCCAGGACGCGGCCGCCGCGGGCGTGGACGGCCTGATCATCATCGACCTGCCGGTCGAACATGCGGACGACATCGGGAGGGAGGCGCGCACACATGGCCTGCACCTGATCCGCATGTCCGCGCCGACGTCTGAGGACGCGCGGTTGGCGGGGCTGCTGCGCGACGCCAGCGGCTTCGTCTATCACATCATGCTGGCCGGCACGACGGGCGCGGACCTGCCCGACGAGCGCCGCATCGCCCAGGATCTGGACCGCTTGCGTTCGCATACGCGGCTGCCGGTGGCCGCGGGCTTTGGGGTGAGGTCGCCGGACGAGGCCCGGCTCGTGGCCCGGCATGCCGATCTGGTCGTCGTCGGTTCACGGCTTGCCCAGGTGCTGGCGGAGCAAGGCGTGGCGGGCGCGCTGGACGAGGTGCGGGGGTTGGCGGCGGCGCTGCGGCAGTGAAGGAAGAATACTGAGGGTTCCAAGCGTTATCGCATGGACCTCCGTATGCGGCGTGCGCTTGCACGCCAGGCGCAGTCAAGGACATACTTGGCCTCCCCGGCGGGACAGCTTGGCCTTGCCCGCCGCCATTCCGATCCGCTACATGCGGACATCCTCGGGAGCGGTCACCCATCATGCCCGGCCTGCCCTTACGTCCTTCCGCAAGCGCGGCGCTGGTTTGCGCGCTATTGCCCGCTGCTTGGAGCAGTCCGTCCATCGGCGCAGGAAATGACCCGCAGGCGCAGGCCTGGGCAGCTGCCTGCGTCACCTGTCATGCGCCCGCGGCGCGGCCGGCAGCGGCCATTGCGCCGCTGGAAGGACGCCCCGCCGACTGGATCGCCGCGCGCATGCGCAGGCTCGCGCAAGCGGCGTCCGAGGGCAGCGTCATGGGCCAGATCGCGCGGGGCTATAGCGATGCCGAGATCGTCCGTATCGCCGGCTGGTTTGCCGCGCAGCCCGCAGCGGCGGCTCCATGAAGCGGCGCAGCATCCTGCTGGCCGCGGCGGCTGGCGCCGCCCTGGCTGCTGCACCCATCGCGCGGGCCGCCAAGCCGCACGTGGTGGTGGTGGGCGGAGGCTATGGCGGCGCCACCGCCGCACGCTATTTGCGGCTGCTGGGCGCGGGCGCGGTCGATGTCACGCTGGTCGATGAGAACCCGGTGTTCGTCTCCTGTCCGCTGTCGAATCTGGTGCTGGGAGGCAGCAAGTCCATGGCCGACATCACCGTCGCCCGGGACGGCCTGTCGCGCCACGGCGTGCGCCTGCTGCGCGACCGCGCGCTGGCCATTGATGCGGCGGCCCGGCAGGTCCGGCTGACCAGTGGCGAGCGCTTGTCGTATGACCGTCTGATTCTCTCGCCCGGCGTGGACATGCAGTGGCAGCGCGTCGACGGCATGGACGCGCCGGGCGCGCGGGAACGAGTCCTGCATGCCTGGAAGGCGGGCGCGCAGACCGCGGCTCTGCGACGCCAGCTGGAGGCGATGCCGGATGGGGGCAACTATGTGCTGACCATCCCGCTGGCGCCTTACCGCTGCCCGCCCGCTCCGTACGAGCGGGCCTGCCAAGTGGCGTGGTATTTCAAGCAGCATAAGCCGCGCTCCAAGGTGCTGGTGTTCGACGCCAACGCCGACATCACGTCCAAGGCCGCGCTGTTTCGCCGCGCCTGGGCCGATTCCTACGCGGACTACATCGAATACACCCCGCAGTTCGAGGCGGTCGCGGTGGATGCCGCCGGCCTGAGCGTGCAGTTTGAACTGGGCGAGACCATACGGGCCGACGTGCTGAACGTGGTGCCGCCCATGCGCGCCGCGGCTATCGCCGTGGACGCCGGCCTGGCCACGGCCAATGACGCCTGGTGCGAGGTGGACTTCCTGACCTTCGAATCGTTGGCCGTGCCCGGCATCCATGTGCTGGGCGATGCGATCCAGGTCGCGCCGGCGATGCCCAAGTCCGGCCACATGGCCAACCAGCACGGCAAGACCTGCGCCGCGGCCGTGCTGGCCTTGCTTGGCGGCGGGGGCGTCAATCCGCTGCCGCTGTATGCCAACACCTGCTACAGCTACACCTCCGACCGCGAGGTCATGCACGTGGCCAGCGTGCATCGCTACGACGCGGCGGCGAAGACCATGCTGCCGGTGGCCGGAGCCGGCGGATTGTCGGCCGCACCCAACGCTAGGGAAACTCCTGATGCCCAGGCCTGGGCCCAGGCAATCTGGGGCGACATGCTGGGCTGATCCCTCTGTTTGACCGTGCAGCCGCCGCCAGGTGTTGCGGCGCAGCGTGCCAATCCGCTTCTTTATGTGCAAAGATAATTTGCATATAACTACAGAAAATAAAGAAGCTGGGTAACACCCACGGAGGAGGAAGGTGGATCGAGAGGCAAAAGTGGGACGCCTGCGCAAGGCGCCCGAGAATTTCGTGTCCGCCGATCTGGCGCAGGACATTGCCCGCAATGGCCTGGACGACACCCGGCGAGGTTTTTTGCTGCGCAGCTTCCAGACGGCGGGCGCCGCGCTGGCCGCCGGCTTGGGCGGCAATGCGCTGGCGCAGAAGGCGGGCGGCGACGAGATGATCCTGACGCCGCGGCCCTGGACGACCTCCCTGGGGCAGCCGGTCGCCGCGCGGCCCTACGGCGTGCCGTCGAAGTACGAAGCCAACCTGCAGCGGCGCCAGTCGCCGGGCCTGACCCGGGTGCCTGCCTCCTCGGTCGCCTTTGCGCCCTTGCAAGGCCTGTTCGGCATCATTACGCCGAGCGGGCTGCATTTCGAACGCCATCATCAAGGCTGGGTGGATATCGACCCGGCGCAGCACCGCTTCATGATCAATGGCCTGGTGGCGCAGCCCAAGGTCTACACCATGGACGACCTGATGCGCCTGCCGTCCGTGTCGCGCATCCATTTCATCGAATGCGGCGCCAACAGCGGCCCGGAATGGGGCAATGCGGCGGTTCCAACGGTGCAGTACACCCACGGCATGCTGTCCTGTTGCGAGTTCACCGGCGTGCCGCTTTCGGTGCTGCTGGAAGACTGCGGCGCCGACCTCAAGCGCGGCAAGTTCGTGCTGGCCGAGGGCGCCGACGGTTCCAGCATGACGCGTACCATCTCGATGGAAGCGGCGCTGGACGACGCCATCGTGGCCTGGGGCATGAACGGTGAAATGCTGCGGCCCGAGAATGGCTATCCGTTACGTCTGGTGGTGCCGGGCGTGCAGGGCGTGTCGTGGGTCAAATGGCTGCGCCGCATCGAAGTCGGCGACCAGCCCTGGAACGCCAAGGACGAGACCATCCACTACGTCGACCTGATGCCTGGGGGGCTGCATCGCCAGTACACCTCGATCCAGGAATGCAAGTCCGTCATCACCACGCCCTCGGGTGGGCAGGTGCTGCTGGACAAGGGCTTCTGCAACATCTCCGGCCTGGCCTGGTCCGGCCGCGGCAAGATCAAGCAGGTCGATGTGTCGGTGGACGGCGGGCGCAACTGGCGCACGGCGCGGCTGGAAGGGCCGGTGCTGACCAAATGCCTGACGCGCTTCAACATCGACTGGGTCTGGGACGGTTCGCCCGTCATCCTGCAAAGCCGCGCCCAGGACGAGACCGGCTACGTCCAGCCGCGTTCGGGCCAATTGCGCGAGGTGCGTGGCACGCGCTCCATCTATCACAACAACGGCATTCAATCGTGGCGGGTGGCCGAGAGCGGAGAGGTGAGCAATGTCCACATTGAATAGCCTGCGCGCCGCATTGGCCTGTACGGGCCTGGGGCTGGCCATGCTGGCCCCGGGCGCAGACGCAGCGGAGAAGTTCCCCGGCGTGGGGCGGGACGCCACGCCAGCCGAGGTGGCGGCGTGGGACATCGATGTGCGGCCGGATTTCAAGGGCCTGCCGCCTGGCAGCGGCACGGTGCTGCGCGGCGGCGATATCTGGGAGGGCAAGTGCGCTTCCTGCCACGGCAGCTTCGGTGAAAGCAATGAGGTCTTCACGCCGATAGTCGGCGGCACCACCGCCGACGACATCCGCAGCGGCCGCGTCGCGGCCCTGGCCGGCAACTCCCAGCCGCAGCGCACCACGCTGATGAAGGTCAGCACCGTCTCCACGCTGTGGGACTACATCCACCGCGCCATGCCCTGGGACAATCCCAAGACCCTGTCGCCCGACGAGGTCTACGCCGTCACGGCCTACCTGCTGAACCTCGGCGAAATCGTGCCCGAGGATTTCGAGCTCTCCGACAAGAACATCGCCGACGTGCAGGCGCGCATGCCCAACCGCAACGGCATGACGCGCGAGCATGGCATGTGGCTGCCTGGGGACAAGCCCGACACGCAGAACACGGCCTGCATGAGCAATTGCGTCGAGGCCGTCAAGGTCTCGTCCGAACTGCCGGATTACGCGCGCAACGCCCATGGCGACATTGCGGCGCAGAACCGGCTGATCGGACCCGTGCGTGGCGCCAACACGCTGGCGCCTCCCTTGAGCGGGGCCGCGGGCAGCAATGCCGACGCCGTGCGCCTGCATGCCAGCCAGACTCTCGCGGTGGCGGACGCGGCCAAGCCGGCGCTCGCGGCCGGTCCCGCCGCCTCGTCTGCCGCCGCTCCGGGCAAGGCGGCGGGTGCGACCGACCTGGCGGGCGCGCGCATGGCCACATCAGGCACTTGCGTGGCCTGCCATGCCGCCGATCGCAAGATGATCGGACCCAGCTACCGCGACGTGGCGGCCAAGTACAGCGGCAACGCCGACGCGCATGCGCTGCTGACCCAGAAAATCCGCAAGGGCGGCGGCGGCGTCTGGGGCGCCATGCCGATGCCGCCGAATCCGGGCGTCAGCGACGACGACCTGAAACGCATCGTGGACTGGATTCTGGCCGGCGCACCCGCGCCGGGTTGAAACCTTAGGGAGAGAGGAGACGGCTATGACGCAACAACACATCGATCGGCAACGACGCAAGGTGGTCGGCCTGGGCACGGTGCTCAGCCTGGCCGTTGCGGCGGGCCTGCTGCGGCCCAGCCAGGCCTGGGCGGTGCAGGCCGACTGGAACAAGCAGGCCTTCGATGCCAAGAGCATGCAGGACGTGATCAAGGCCCTGGGCGGGGGCGACGCCGTCGCCAGCGACCAGATCACGCTGGTGGCTCCCGATATCGCCGAGAACGGCGCGGTGGTGCCGGTGGGGGCGGTCAGCAAGCTGCCCAACACCGAGCAGATCTCCATCCTGGTCACCAAGAACCCGAATGCCCTGGCTGCCAGTTTCACGCTGCCCGCGGGCACCGAGCCCGAGGTGGCGACGCGCGTGAAGATGGGCCAGACCTCGGACGTGTATGCCCTGGTCAAGGCCGACGGCAAGTACTACACCGCGCACAAGGAAATCAAGGTGACCCTGGGCGGCTGCGGCGGTTGATCCGCGCAGCGGCTACGAGCAATCAAGGAGACAGCACATGGAAGCAAGGCCGATGCGGATCCGCGCCGCGGAAAAAGACGGCGTGATCGAGGTGAAGGTCCTGATGAGCCACATCATGGAAACCGGGCAGCGCAAGGACGCCGAAGGCAAAGTGGTGCCGGCGCATTTCATCCAGGATGTGGTGGTGAAGAACGGCGACAAGGTGGTGCTCGCGGCGCAATGGGGCCCGGCCGTTTCGCGCGACCCGTTCCTGTCGTTCAAGTTCAAGGGCGGCGCCAAGGGCGACAAGGTCAGCGTCACGTGGAAAGACAGCGAAGGCGCGACCCGCACGGACACCACCACGGTGACCTAGCGTTTCGGATGTGTGAAGGAAGGCGGACAAACAATAAGCGCCCGCCGGCGCGCAAGGCCGGCAGGGCAACCGCGTGAGGAGACATACATGGATAGGAAACGCATGGCCGCCGCCTGTGCGCTGGCCGGTTTCGCGCTGACTGGGGCGAGGTTCGCCGGGGCCGCGACCGAACAGGACACGGCGCAAGGCATCGCGCAGTACCGCGAAATGCTGGCCGACGGCAATCCGGCCGAGCTGATCGAGATGGCGGGCGAGGATCTGTGGAAGGAAAGCCGCGGGCCGAAGAAGGCCTCGTTGGAAAAGTGCGACCTGGGCCAGGGCGCCGGCGTGGTCAAGGGCGCGTATGCGCAGCTGCCTCGCTACTTCGAGGATGCCGGCCGCGTCATGGACCTGGAGAGCCGTCTGGTCTATTGCATGGTGCAGCTGCAAGGCCTGGAGGCCGCCGAGGTCACCAAGAAGCCCTTCTCGGGCGACGGGCAGTACTCCACCGATATCGAGGCGCTGGTGGCGTATGTGGCAGGCCTGTCGCGCGGCATGAAGATCGCCGTGCCCCAGAGTCATCCCAAGGAGCAGGCGGCCTACGCGCGCGGCCGCGACATCTTCTACTACCGCGGCGGTCCGTACGATTTCTCCTGTGCGTCCTGCCATACCGGCGACAACAAGCGCATCCGTCTGCAGGACCTGCCCAACCTGACCAAACAGGAGCCCGCGCGCGCGGCCTTTGCCAGCTGGCCGGCCTATCGCGTGTCGCAAGGCGCATTGCGGTCGATGCAATGGCGCCTGCAGGACTGCTTCCGCCAGCAGCGCATGCCCTTGCTGAAGTACGGTTCGGACGCGTCGGTGGACCTGACCGTGTTCCTGGGTGTCAACGCCAACGGCGGCCAGATGATGGCCCCGGCCATCAAGCGGTAAAGGGGGAATCATGCGCAAGATACGCACGACCTGGCCCGGCCTGGCGGCCTTGGGCCTGCTTCTGGCGGCGAACGCCGCAGCGCAGCAGCCGGCGCCGAAAGCGGCTGTCGATCACCAGGCGCTGGTCGCGGAGCTGAAGGATTCATTCGTCGAACGCGGCCTCGCCAAGTTGGACCGGATTGACCAGTCGCCGATGCAGCGGGCCTGTTCGATCGCCGAAGCAGGCGGCGAGATGCCGGCGGACACCGCCCTGAAGATCACGCAGGAAGCCGCCGCCAACGTCAAGCCGCCCGCCGACGGCAACTACATCGGCGATTGGCGGCAGGGCGAGAAAGTGGCGCAGAACGGCCGCGGCCTGCAATTCTCGGATACGGCCAAGACCATCAACGGCGGCAACTGCTATGCGTGCCATCAGATGACCAAGGCCGAGATTTCGTTTGGCAACATCGGCCCGTCGCTCTACCAGTACGGCAAGCTGCGCGGCAATAGCAAGGAAATGGTCGCCTACACCTGGAACAAGATCTACGACTCGCATGCCACCATGCCCTGTTCCAACATGCCGCGCTTCGGCGCGGCCGGCATCCTGACGGAACAGCAACTCAAGGACGTGATGGCGCTGCTGCTGGATCCGCAATCCGCCGTCAATGACGACCAGGCCAAGCCTTGAACGCTGCCGCACGCGGAGGACGCATGAACGCTGTTTCCAGATACGGCCGCTTGCTGCTGGCCGCGGGCATGCTGGCCGCCGCGGCGGCCCATGCCCAGGCGCCGCCGAAGGTCGGGGACAAGCTCGTGATGCCGGACGTGCAGCTGCTGGACGGCACCCGGCTGTCCGCCGCCGATCTTGCGGGCAAGCCGCTGGTGGTGGAGTACTGGGCCTCCTGGTGTCCCTACTGCGCGCGGCAGAACCCGCATCTGCAGAAGCTCACCGACGCGGCCAGCGGCAAGGGCCTGCGCATCCTGACGGTCAGCATTGACAAGGATGAGCAGGCCGCGCGCGACTACATCGCCAAACATGGCTACACCTTCGGCGTAGCCATGGACAGCGAGGCCCTGCGCGCAGTGTTCGGCAAGCGTCGCGTCATTCCCGAAATCTTCGTGCTGGACGCGAACGGTAAGCTGCTTGAGGCCATACCCGGCGAAATGTTCGAGGAGGACGTGCTCGAACTGCTGCGCCACGCCACGCCGCGCTCCTGAGCGCTTCCCTTCCTCTTACACGGTTGGACCGATGATCAATCGACGCGAGTTTCTTCAGATGCTGGCGGTCGCCTCGGCGGGCGGCATGGGCCTGTCGCACCATCCGCGAGCGGCGGCGCAGGCCGCGCAGGCGTTCTACGACGCGCCTGCCTTCGGCAACGTGCACTTCCTGCATTTCACCGATTGCCATGCTCAGCTCATGCCGATCTACTTTCGCGAGCCCAGCGTCAACCTGGGCTTCGGGCAGGCCGCGGGCCGCGCGCCGCATCTGGTGGGCGAGCATTTGCTTAAGGCCTATGGCATCGCGCCGGGTTCGGCGCAGGCCTACGCCTTTACCTGTCTGGACTTCGCCCAGGCTGCGGGACAGTACGGGAAGGTCGGCGGCTTTGCCCACCTGGCCACCTTGATCAAGCGTCTGAAGGCCACGCGGCCGGGCGCGCTGCTGCTGGACGGCGGCGACACCTGGCAGGGCTCGGGCACCGCGCTCTGGACCCGCGGACAGGACATGGTGGACGCCTGCCTGCTGCTGGGCGTGGACATGATGACGGCGCATTGGGAGTTCACGCTGGGCGCCGACCGCGTGCAGGAAGTGCTGGAGAAGGACCTGAAGGACAAGGTCGAATTCCTGGCGCAGAACGTCGAGACCAGCGACTTCGGCGACGCGGTGTTCGCGCCTTATTCCATGCGAGAAATGAACGGCGTGCAGCTGGCCGTGATCGGCCAGGCGTTTCCCTACACGCCCATCGCCAACCCGCGCTACATGGTGCCGGACTGGACCTTCGGCATCCAGGAACAGCGGCTGCAGGAAACCATAGACGAGGTGCGCGGCAAGGGCGCGCAGGCCGTGGTGCTGCTGTCGCACAATGGCATGGACGTGGACCTGAAACTGGCATCCCGCGTGCGCGGCCTGGACGCGATCCTGGGCGGCCACACGCATGACGGCGTACCCGCCCCGGTGGCGGTGCAGAACGCCAGCGGCAAGACGTTGGTCACCAACGCCGGTAGCAACGGCAAATTCCTCGGCGTGCTGGATTTCGACGTAAAGGACGGCAAGGTGGCCGACTTCCGCTACACGCTGATGCCGGTGTTCGCCCAGTACCTGCCGGCGGACCCCGCCATGACGGAGCTGGTCGAGCGCATCCGCGCGCCCTATGCGCAGAAGCTGTCGCAGCCCTTGGCCACCACCGAGGAAACCCTGTACCGGCGCGGCAATTTCAACGGCACCTTCGATCAGGTGATCCTGGATGCGCTGATGCAGGTCAAGGGCGCGGAGATTGCCTTTTCGCCTGGATTCCGCTGGGGCACCAGCCTGCTGCCAGGCCAGCCCATCACCATGGAAAACGTGCTGGACCAGACCGCCATCACTTATCCCCATACCACCGTGACGCAGATGAGCGGCGCCACCCTGAAGACCATCCTGGAAGACGTGGCCGACAATCTTTTCAATCCAGATCCCTATTACCAGCAGGGCGGCGACATGGTGCGCGTGGGAGGTCTGCAGTACGCGATCGATCCGGCGGGCGCGGCGGGGGCGCGCATCAGCGACATGCGCCTGGGCGGCTCGCCTGTCCAGGCCGACAAGCAGTACAAGGTGGCAGGGTGGGCGCCCGTGGCGGAAGGAGCTGCCGGCGAGCCCGTATGGGATGTGGTGGCGGCCTACCTGCGCGACCGCAAGACGATATCGCAGGTAAGTCCCAACCAGCCCCAGGTCAAGGGCGCCGCCGGCAATCAGGGCTTGATATAGGAATAGCCTTCGTGTTGCAGCCGGGTGATGCGGACCACGCCTGAGGGCGTGAAGTCCGCTTCCATCACGAATGCGTCCTTGGCCAGCTTACGGTTTTTGAGGGTGATCTCGCACACCTCGAAGGCCACGCCGCGCGCGGCCAGAGCAGAGATCAGCGGACCGACCTGGGCCGCGTCCTTGTAATCCGTCATCAGGAAGTCGACGCCGTCGGCATGGGCCACCAGTTTGATGGAGGTGTCAGGCGCGGTGTCCAGCTGATTGCGCATGTTGCGCAGCGCGGAAAGCGCCTGCGAGGCGGAGTCGTTGACGTGATAAACGACCTTGTCCGCAGCCAGCGCGGCGCCTGCCGTGCCCATCAATGCCATGCCCAACATCAATGCCAGCAGCTTTTTGAACATACTTGCCTCCCGTGGGTGCGGCAGCGGTGCCGCGGCGCCTGGCCATGATATCAGCGCATGCGCGCCATGGGGCAAGTGCTTACGTGGCTTCAGGCCGTTTGCGGCGCATCGCCGCCCGGTGCGCTGTTGCTGCGCGATTTGCCATAGAAGATGCGCGCGCACACGAAGGCGCTCACGGCGCCGGGCAGGGCGCCCACGGTCAAGGGAAAGCCGAGGAGTTCCTGCCACGGCCTTTCGTGGGTGCCAAAGCCCAGCAGGAAGACAAATCCAAAGAGTGCGCCCACGGCTGCCATCCCGACGCAGGCGAGCCACGACGAACGCGCCGGCCGCAGCGCCCCAGCCACCACGCCGCACAGCAAGGCGGGCACGAAACCGAAGAGGTAGAACCAGGGCAGCCCATAGAGCAGCATGAGCAAGGTCTCCGGATCCCGGGTGGCTGCGGTCAAGCCCAGGATGACGCCAGCGCCGCCGATAGCGGGAGCGGCCACGGCATAGAGCGCGCCGCCAGCGAGCAGATCGCTGCCGAGGCGCCGGCCTGTAGCGTCCGCCGTGCGCTGCCGCTGCCAGCGGTAAGCGATGGCGGCGAAAACGCCTAGAAGCAGAATGCCGATCGAAATAAAGGGATTCATCGCGTCATGCAGGATGTGGGCGGGATACGCGTGGCATGCTTGCGGCTGCATGCTACGCATCAGGCCTGATGATACCGTGCCAGCCAGGCCGGCAAGCCTGCGCGCGCTGCGTCCATGGCGGACGCAGCGCCATCCTGCGGTCGCGCGAAACTCAGGTCTCGGCGTTGCCGGCGCGCGCGTCAGCGCTGGCGGCGCTGTCGGCCAGAGCGTTCGTCCGCGCGGCGTCGGCCGAGCCCGCCTCGCGCTGGTCCGTCGTGCGCCGCATCAGCCGCTTGCTCACCATGGCGGCGACGAAGGCATTGCGTCGGGCCGCGTCGTAGCCGGGGTGGCTGAGTTCGCGGACATACTCGTTGATGACGGGTTTCATGGATATCCTCTCGTCTTGGCGCCAGGCAAGGGCCGGGCATGTTGGCTTGGTTCGGCGCGGACGGCTTGTAGCAGGCGCGCCATGGTGATTTCGGTACTGGTGTCCGCAACCGGAAAAGCGCGGCTCCAAAGGCGCGCGCGCTGATCCGCCGCAGCGGCCGGAAACTGGACCACGAGGCGCAACCGCCTCAGGAATGCGCTGTCCAGGTTGGACTTCAAACCCGCGGCCCGTAGCGTCAGGCCGCGGTATGACTCCATGGGTTGCAGCAGATAGTTGACCTCGATATTGGCGTAGCGGTCATGGCTATCCTTGATGTCGGCGCGCTTGCCGAAAAGCGCGTCGGCTTCGTCAAAGAACAGAACGGCGCCGCGTTGCTCCACCGATTCGAACAGGCGGTTCAGATTCTTTTCGGTCTCGGCGATGTACTTGCTGACGATCTTTGACAAGTCGATGCGACGCAGCTCCAGTCCCGTTTCCCGCGCCAGGGCCTCGGCCGCTTCGGCGGCCTGCGCCAGCGCGCGCGGGCGGCTCTGGCTGCCCGTGTCCCACAGCGCGAGGATGCGCGATTCGGCTGGCGCGTTCATGGCTGCTGTCCTTCTGTCCGGCCCGCGCGTTGTCGGACGCGGATGACCACGAACTCGGCCGGCCTGAGCGGCGCGAATCCCACCAGGATGTTGACCACGCCCTCATCGATGTCGTGCTGCGTGGTGGTTTCCCCATCGCACTTGACCAGATAGGCGTCGCGCGGCGTGCTGCCCTGGAAGGCGCCCTGGCGGAACAGCGCGTTCATGAAGGCGCCGACGTTCAGCCTGATCTGCGCCCAGAGTGGTTCGTCGTTGGGTTCGAACGTGGCCCACTGCGTGCCGCGGCGCAGCGATTGCTCCAGATGCAGCGCCAGCCGCCGCACCGGGACGTACTTGTATTCCGAGGCGAAGTGGTCGGTGCCCTGCAGGGTGCGCGCGCCCCAGCAGACCGCGCCGCGCCCGGGGAAGGTGCGCAGGCAATTGACGCCCAGCGCATTCAGGTTCCGGCTCTCGTCATCGCTGACCGTGGCGGCCAGGGACAGGACGCCGGTGAGGCTGGCATCGATGCCGGCAGGCGCTTTCCAGACGCCGCGGTTGCCGTCGGTGCGGGCATACAGGCCGGCGATGGTGCCGCAGGGCGGCGTCAGGCGGGGCTGGCCGATTTTCAGCGGATCTGCCGTCCGGGTCCAGGGGAAGTACACCGCGCTCTGGTCGGACTTGGGCAGCGCCGTGCCCATGACCGCCGCCGCCATGGAGGCCGCATCGGCTGCCTCCGGCGGAGCATCGACGATCATGAAGGCGCGCCGCTCCTTGCAGTAGGTCGCGGCAGCGGCAAGCACGCCGCCGTCCGTGACCCCGGGCAGGCATAGCAGATTGAACGGATGGGCCTGGTCCAGCGCATAGAGCCCCAGGCGTTGCGCGGGCTGGCCGATTAAGGCGGCGTGCAGATCCTGCGGTCCGTTGTGCGTGGGCAGTTCCACGCGCACGACCCAGGCTTCGGCGCCGCCGTTAAGGAAGAATTGAAGCACCGCATAGCCGAGTTCGCAGTCCTCGACCAAGCCGCCGAACTCGCGTTCGTAGTCGGCAAAGCCCAGGATCCGGACCGGCTGGTTGAGCGGTCCGCGCACGGCCGTGCCCAGGAACGCGGCAACCGAGGTCGGCGCGCCAGCAATACTGGGTACGCCCGCGGGCATTTCCTGGATATACACCCCGGGATGATTCAGGGCTGGGGCCATGAACTGCTCCTTTCCACGGCTACTTGACGGCGTGTGCTTGCAGCAGGAAAGTCTTCGAGGAACGGCCGGGATGCCGCGGACAGAGGTCCGGGCCTGGGCGCGACGCGCGGGAGTGCCGGCGTGGGGCGGGCGTTGCGCCGCGCTTCTAGTTGGATTGCAGCGGAAAGGCAATCGGGCAAAAGCAGCAGCCCTGATGAGATGTTTTATAGAAGGTCTGAGAAAAGCGGGCAATAGCTTTTCAGCGGTGTTAACGTTCTGTTGCTTATTCAAAAGCCGGCCCGGCCAGGACGCATGATTGGGGGGCCGGCAGACGCATGGCCCGTGGCGACGGCGCTGCGGGAAATCCGAGTGGCCTGGGCCCGACTGGCGGCCGTGGCCCTCAACGAGGAGCGCGATATGCATAGCCTGACCCGACTGTGGCGCGTGCGTGATTTCCCGACAACGTCGTCAGCGATTGCAGGCCCGCCTGGGCGTCTTTCACGTCTGGCGCTCGCTTTCGCCGTGGCGGGCATGGCCTGTGGTGCCAGCCTCGCGCCGACCGCCGCGGCGCAGGCGCAGGGACAGACCCCGGCCCAGGCGGTGCCGCCACAATCCGATGCCCAGGCTGAGGCCGCGCGTTCGCTGCAGTGGCCGCGCAGCTTCGAGGCCGCCGACGGCTCGCGGGTGGAACTCTATCAACCGCAGATCGATAGCTGGAAAGCCGATCGTATTTCGGGCCGCATGGCGGTGGCGGTCGGCGCGGCCAAAGGCAATCCGACCTACGGCGTGGCCGACTTCTCCGCCCGGGCCGAGGTCAACAAGCCGGCCGGCCTGGTGCATCTGTCGGACTTCCGGATCGAGCGCGTGCAGGTGCCCACCGCGCCCCAGGAGGCCGACAGGCTGCGCAAGCAGCTCGAAGCGCGCCTGCCCGCCAAGGGCGTGGTTACGCAGCTTGATGCGCTGCAACTCAGCTACACGCTGTCCCAGAACAATCCGGCCACCAAGACCGTCCCGGTGGACAATGCGCCGCCGCGCATCATCTACCGCACGGTGCCTACCGTGCTAGTGCTGATAGACGGTGAGCCCGTCCTGGCCGAGGTGCCCGACGCGGCGGGCTGGCGCCGGGTGGTCAATACGCGCGCGCTGATACTGGCCGATGGCGCGGACCGTTACTTTCTGCAGGCCGCCGGCCATTGGTACGAAGCGCGCGGCGCCGCCGGGCCGTGGACGGACCACCCGCAGCCGTCCTCCGCATTGCTGGCCGCCGCCGACGCGGCGCGGCGCAAGTCCGAGCCCGACCCCTTGATGCCGCATGGCGGCAAGCCGCCGCACCGGGCCCCTGCAATCGCGGCGTCCACCACGCCGGCTGAGTTGTTGGTGACTGTCGGCCAGCCGGAAATGCGGCCCGTGCCGGGGACCTCGCTGCTGTCGGTGGCCAACGCCGATCATGCCCTGTTCATGAATCCCGGCGACAACCGCTACTACCTGCTGGTGTCCGGCCGCTGGTTCCGCGGCGCCAGCCTGGACGGTCCCTGGTCCTTCGTGCCGGGCAAGCAATTGCCGCGCGATTTCGCGCGGATTCCGGCGCACGATCCGCAATCGGGCGTGCTGGCTTCGGTGCCTGGCACGCCGCAGGCCAAGGAGGCGCTGATCGCCTCGACCATCCCGCAGACCGCCACGGTGTCGCGCAACGCGGCGAAGCTGCAGGTCGAGTATGCCGGCGGCGAGCCTGCGCTGCGGCCCATCCAGGGTACGGCGCTGTACTACGCCGCCAATTCGCAGGTGCCGGTGATCCAGGCCGAGGGCCGCTACTACGCCTTGTCGCGCGCCGTGTGGTTCGTATCGGACTCGGCCCGAGGGCCGTGGCGCGTGGCCGACCATGTGCCGGCCGCCATCTACGGCATACCCGTCAGCTCGCCGCTGCACTATGTCACCTACGTGCAGGTGTACGGCTCCACCGCGCAGACTGTGGTGTTCGGCTACACGCCGGGTTACATGGGCGTGGTGGCCAGTCCGGACGGCACCGTGGTGTACGGCACGGGCTACGCCTATCCGCCGGTCATCGTGCAGGACACCTGGGTCGGCTATCCGCCTAGCTACGGCTACGACGCGGCTTTCGCTACCGCGACCGGCTTCGCTTTCGGCTTCGTCGCCGGAGAGACCTGGGGCGGCGCCGCGCCCTATTGGGGCCCTTATTGGGGCGCGCCCCATTGGGGCGGCGTCAACGTCAATCAGGTGGACGTCTACGGCGCCTGGGGCGGTTCCGGCGTGGTCACGCATGCGGCCGGATGGAACGGCTGGACCGGCACCGAATGGCAAGGCACGCACGCCGAAGGCTATAACCCGCAGACCGGCGCGGCCTTCGAAGGCTCGCGCGGCGCGGCCTACAACGAGTACACCGGCAATGCGGCCGCCGGGCGGCGCGACGCCTACACCAACCCCGCGACGGGCGCATCGGGCGCGGGGCGTGCGGGCGTGGTCGCCAACGATGACGGCCAATGGGCTGCCGGCCGCCAGGATGTGCGCACCAACACCAACACCGGCCGCAGCACCATATCGTCCGCCACGGCCACCGGCACGGCCGGTGACGGCGTCAGCAGCATGGACCGGCGCGGCGCCACCTACGACCGCAACACGGACAGCGGCATGGCGTGGAACAACGGCAACGTATATGCGGACCACAACGGCAATGTCTACGAGCACAACGACAATGGCTGGCAACAGCACACCAGCTCGGGCTGGCAACCGGTGCAGCCCAGCGCGCAGTCCGGCAGCAACTACCTGAACGGCCAGCGCCAGGCGCGTGATTATTCCAGCGAGCGCACTGGCGGCATGGACGGCGGCTGGCAGGA
>NZ_JADIJM010000004.1:0-356246 GCF_017355315.1 Achromobacter sp. SD115
CGCACTCGGCGCCTCGCGCGCCGCGGTTGACGCGGGCTATGCGCCCAACGACTGGCAAGTCGGTCAGACCGGCAAGATCGTCGCGCCGCAGCTGTATGTGGCGGTTGGTATCTCGGGTGCCATCCAGCACTTGGCCGGGATGAAGGACTCGAAGGTCATCGTCGCCATCAACAAGGATCCGGAAGCGCCGATCTTCGGCGTGGCCGATTATGGCCTGGTGGGTGATCTGTTCCAGGTCGTGCCTGAACTGACCGGCGCGCTGTAAGTCTTATCGCGCTGCAGTATTGAAGGCCCGCCAGCTTCGCGCTGGCGGGCTTTTTTATTTTTGACGCCAGGACCACATATCCTTTGATTTCAATATCCCAAATCTTTTGATTTCTCGAAAGATTCTGATAATGTGTTCCGCGCGCAGCTAGATTCGCGCAAGTGCTCGACCTGTACAGAACGAAGGAGATTCGGGATGGAATGGTTCTTTGACACTCTGCGAAAATATCCGGAACTTGCGATCTTCCTTACCCTGGGTGTTGGGTATTGGATAGGCGCCAAGAAGATTTTCGGATTCAATCTGGGAGCCGTGACCGGCACGCTGTTGGTGGGCGTGCTGGTGGGACAGCTCAATATCACGATCGCTCCCATCCTCAAGCAGGTCTTCTTCCTGCTCTTCCTCTTCGGTCTGGGTTACGGCGTCGGACCGCAGTTCTTCCGAGGCATGAAAAGCGATGGCCTTCCCCAGGTCATCTTCGCCGTCCTTATATGCGTGATCTGCTTGTTGGTGACATGGGCGACAGCCGTGGGCTTCGGCTTCGACGCCGGCACCGGCGCAGGCCTGCTGTCCGGGGCTCAGACCATTTCTGCGGTCATGGGCGTGGCAACGGACACCATCAACGGCTTGGGCATAGACGCAGCCACCAAGAAGAAATGGATCGACAGCATTCCGGTCGCCTATGCGGTCTGCTACATCTTCGGCACGGTCGGAAGCGCCTGGATACTGGCTTCCTTGGGCCCGAAGCTCATGCGCGTGGATATCGTCAAGGAGTGCCAGGAATACGAGGCCAAGATGTCCGGCGGCGCCGATTCGATGGAATTGTCGGGCTACCGCAAGTTCATCGCGCGCGCCTACAAGCTGGACCGTCCGGAATTCGCCGGCAAGACGGTGGGAGAGCTGGAGTCTCGCTTTGTCGAGGCCCGAGTATTCGTGGAGCGTATCCGTCGCGGCGACCAGATCATCGACAGCGATGCCAAGACCGTGCTGCAGCAAGGCGACGTGCTGGGCGTGACCGGCAGGCATGATGCGTTGGTTACGCAGGCCGCCGGCATCATCGGCACCGAAGTCGAGGACCGCGACCTGATCAACATGCCCGCCGAGGTCGTCGAAGTCGTCCTGACCAACAAGAACATTGCCGGCAAGACCATCAAGGAAATCGCGGACAGCGAAGCGGGCCGCGAGCTGGGACGCGGCGTGTTTCTGCGCAAGGTCGTGCGCGGCGGCCACGACATGCCGATCAACTGGGGCCTGAAGCTCGACCGCGGCGACCGCCTGTTCGTGCTGGGCGCCAAGCGCGACGTTGAGCGCGTGGTTGGCAGGCTGGGCTATGTGGATCGCGCCACCAGCCAGACCGATATGGTCTTCGTCGGCTTCGGCATCCTGCTGGGCGGCCTGTTCGGCTCTCTGGTGATGACCGTGGGCGGCGTTCCCGTCACCTTGTCGACCTCCGGCGGCGCGCTGATTTCCGGCCTGATCTTCGGCTATCTGCGCTCGGTGCATCCGACCTTCGGTCGGGTGCCGGAACCGGTGCACTGGTTCCTGACATCCGTGGGCCTTACAACCTTCGTCGCAGTCGTGGGCATATCGTCCGGGCCGGGATTCGTGCTGGGCTTCCAGCAATTGGGCGCCAAGCTCTTCATCGCGGGCATCATCGCCACCAGCGTGCCGATGATCGTGGGCGTGTACATTGCGCGGTACGTATTCAAGTTCCATCCCGCCATTGCGCTGGGAGTCTGCGCCGGAGCCCGGACCACCACCGCGGCCATAGGCCAGATCACCGAAACGGCGAAGAGCCAGGTGCCCGCCCTGGGCTACACGGTGCCCTACGCCATCGGCAATACCCTGCTCATCATCTGGGGGATTGTCATCGTCATGCTCATGTCCTAGCAGAACGCCCCGCAAGCCCCGTGCTTGTGGGGCGTTTTGCAAGCGCGCCGGCCCGGCCGGCGACGCTCAGCGCCTGTCACCATGCAAACCAGGAGTACTGAACAATGGCTTCCACCGCGCCTCTCACCGTCAGCCTGGCTTCGGCCTTGAAAACAACCCGTTCGCGCCAACGCGACCTCGAACAGCTTTCTCCGTTTGAACTGAAGGACTATCTGATCACGCTGGCCAAGGACAACCAGCACACCGCCGCCATCACCATGTTGAACGCCGGCCGCGGCAACCCGAACTGGATCGCCACCGAACCGCGCGACGCTTTCTTCCTGATGGGCCAGTTCGCGATGAAGGAAGCCCGCCGCGTGCGCGACGAGTCCATTCTGGCGGGCATGCCGGCCAGGAAGGGCTGCGCCGATCGGATGCGCAAATTCCTGTCCAAGCACAAGGGTATGGACGGCTACGATTTCCTGGTCGGCGTGCTGGAATACGGCGTCAAGGTCAAGGGCTTCGACCCCGACGCATGGGTCCATGAATTGACCGACAGCATCATCGGCGACAACTATCCCGTGCCGCCGCGCGCGCTGGTCCATCTTGAACAGATCGTGCACGATTACCTGATCAAGGAAATGTGCGACGGCCGTCCGCCCAAGGGCAAGTTCGATCTGTTCCCGGTCGAAGGCGGTACGGCTGCCATGTGCTACATCTTCGATTCGCTGATGCAGAACGGCTTGCTGAAGCAGGGCGACACCATCGCGCTGTTCCTGCCGACCTTCACTCCCTATATCGAAATCTCGCATCTGGAGCGCTTCCAGTTCAAGATCGTGCCGATCAACGCCAGCAGCCTGCGGGCCGACGGCACCCACGATTGGCACTATCCGGCGTCCGAAATCGCCAAGCTGGAAAATCCCAAGATCAAGCTGGCGGTCACGGTCAATCCCAGCAACCCGCCGTCGGTGGCGTTCAGCCCGGTCGAGATGAAGCAGATCGTGCGCCTGATCCGCAAGAACCCGGACCTGGTGCTGGTGACGGACGACGTGTACGGCACCTTCGTGCCGAACTTCCGCTCGCTGATGGCCGAGGTGCCGCACAACACGATCTGCGTGTATTCGTTCTCCAAGAACTTCGGCTGCACGGGATGGCGCCTGGGCGTGATCGCGACCCATGAAAAGAACACCATGGACCGCCGTATCGCCGAACTGCCGGCGTCCTGGAAACAGCGCCTGAACAAGCGCTACGGCGCCATGACGATGGAGCCCGAAAAGCTCAAGTTCATCGACCGGCTGGTGGCCGACAGCCGCAATGTCGCGCTGAACCACACTGCAGGCCTGTCGCTGCCGCAGCAGGTGCAGATGGGCTTTTTCGCGCTGTCGCATCTGATGGACCTGAAGGACTCCTACAAGCACCTGACGATGAAGATCGTGCGCGCGCGCCGCGATGCGCTGTGGCGCGGCCTGGGCATTCCCATGCCGCCCGAGGATCCGATGCGCGCCTGGTACTACGTCGAGCTGGATTTCATGGTCTGGGCCAAGATCACGTATGGCGAGGCGTTCTGCAAGTACATGATGTCCAACTACGAACCGGTCGACTTCCTGTTCCGCCTGGCCGAGAAATCCGGCGTGGTGCTGATGGACGGCGGCGGCTTCGGCGGCCCGCCTTGGTCGATCCGTGTGTCGCTGGCGAATCTGGACGACGGCGACTACGCCAAGATCGGCAAGCACATGGTCGAAGCCGCGACCGAGTACGTCGAGGCGTGGAAGGCCGGCGAGCTGGTGCGTTCGGGCCCGACGGCCGGCAAGGGCCAGACCACGAAGGCGCCCGCAGCCAAGCGCAAGGCGGGCAAGACCGCGGTTGCGAAGAAAGCCGTCAAGAAAGCGGTGAAGAAGTCTGACGTGGCGGTGAAGTCCGTCAAGAAGGCGGCCGCGCGCAAGTAGGCAGGCCAGGTAGCAACCTCCAGGGCGACATGACGACATGACTTGCACCGTCGGGTTTTTCAATAGCGTTCCCATCGCAGTGCTGTTCGTGACGGTGGGCTTGGGATACCTGATAGGCAAGCTCAAAGTCGGGCCGATCCAGCTGGGCGGCGTGTGCGGAACACTCATCGTCGCCCTGCTGATCGGCCAGACGGGTTGCCAGATGCGCGGCGACCTGAAGGAAGTCGCGTTCGCCCTGTTCATCTTTGC
Source organism: Achromobacter sp. SD115 (assembly GCF_017355315.1). Classification (NCBI taxonomy): domain Bacteria; kingdom Pseudomonadati; phylum Pseudomonadota; class Betaproteobacteria; order Burkholderiales; family Alcaligenaceae; genus Achromobacter; species Achromobacter sp. SD115. The sequence continues at coordinate 4,327 of NZ_JADIJM010000004.1, forward strand.
AATGGGGTATTCGGGCGGGCCGCAGTTCTTTGCCAACCTGAACCGCTCCAGCTTGCGGTACATGGCGCTACCCCTCGTCGAAGCCTTGCTGGTGCTGACGATCGTGCTGATCGCGGTGCCGCTGTTCGGCCTGGATGCAGGCACGGCGGCTGGCCTGGCTGCCGGCGCGGCCACCGAGTCGGCCGTGGTCGGCACCGCCGCCGAGGCGCTCAAGCACCTGGGGTTGGCGGATGCCGAGGTCCAGCGCATGGAAGCCAACATCGCCACGGCCTACACGCTGACCTACCTGGTCGGACTTATCAGCATCGTGTTTTTCACCAGCCAGATCGCGCCGGCGCTGCTGCGCATAAATCTGCGCGAGGCTTCCAAGGCGCTCGAGGAAAAGCTGGGCGTGGCTGCAGGCGAGGGCGAGGAAGCGACCCTGTCCACGCTGCCGCGGTTGGTGGGACGCTCGCACGTGGTCAAGGACGCCGATGGCAAAAGCGTGGCCGAAGTGGAGTCCGCGCTGGGCGGGCGCACGGTCATCAGCCGCATCCTGCGCAATGGCGAGGCGGTGGACGCCACGCCGGACGACCTGCTAGCCACCGGCGACATCGTGGTGGTGCTGGGCTTGCGGCGCTTCGCGCTGCGCGCGGGTTCCGTCATCGGACCCGAAATCCAGTTGCCGGAGGCGCATGCCGACGATCTGCAACTGAGCGAGTTGGCCGTCATCGTCAACAAGAAGACGGTCAACGGCCATACCGTCGGGGAACTGGCGAAGCGGCCGAACGCCCGGCGCGCGCGCGGCGTTTTCCTGCAATCCATTGTGCGCTCGGGCCACTCCTTGCCGATCACGCTATCCACGGTGGTGCAGTATGGCGACCTGGTCACGCTGGTCGGCGCCGAGCCTGAGCTGTCGGAAGCCGGCGCGGCCCTGGGCAACGAACTGCGGCGCAGCGGCGTGACCGATCTGGTGTTCCTGGCTTTCGGTATTCTCGCGGGCCTGATGATCGGCAGCCTGAGCGCGCGGCTCTGGGGCATTCCCGTGTCGCTGGGCAGCGGCGGCGGGGCGCTGGTCAGCGGCCTGGTCTGCGGCTGGATCAACGCCAAGCGGCCGGCGATAGGGCATATGCCGGACCATGCCGTGCAGTTGTTGAAGGACCTGGGGCTGGCGGTATTCGTGGCTTGCGTCGGGCTGTCGGCGGGACCCGAGGCCATGGCCTTGATCCGCGAGCATGGCGCGGTGCTGCCGCTCATCGGCTTGCTGGTTTCGCTGGGGCCGGCCTGCCTGTCGCTCTGGCTGGGCCACAAGATCCTGAAGATCGAGGGCCCCCTGCTGGTCGGCGCCATCGCGGGCCAGCATGTCAGCACCCCGGCCATCAGCGCCATCCTGACGTCCAGCGGCAGTTCCGTGCCGCTGCTGGGCTACACGGTGACCTACGCCATCGCCAATGTGCTGTTGCCGGTGCTGGGGCCGATCATTGTGTCGTTGGCGCATCATCTGGCCTAGCGCGAGCCTTGTTGTAGCAGTGCGCATCCCTGCCAGGTCTGATCGTCGATCAGGCGCTCTATTTCGTCCTTGCACAGATCGATGACCCGGCTTACCGCCGGCGTGGGAGGCAGGCTCTCGCTGGCGCAGAGCACCAGTTCACGCGACAGGGCTTCGTCCAGCGCGTGCGCCACGATCGATCCGTCCGCGATTTCAGGTTGGGCTGCCGAGGACGGCAGTATCGTGGCCGCCATTCCGCTGCGCACCGCCGGAACAAGGATCGCCGACGTGCTCGCTTCGGCGAACAGATTGCAGGTCAGGCCTGCCGTCAGGAAGGCATGGTCGAGGCGCGCGCGCAGGGTATTGGGCAGGCTGGGCAGGACTAGCGGCAAGGCGGCGAAGTCCGCAATGGCCAGGGTGCGGCGCGGCAGCGTCACGCTGGCGTGGGCCAGCAAGAACAGGTTTTCCCGCAGCAGCGGCGTGCGCAGCAGGCCCTGGATGGGCTGCTGGTCCGGCGATAGGGAAAAATCAATGCGCCCCTGCAGAACCAGCTTGGTCAGGTCCGCGCTGGGCACGTCGACGATTTCCAGCACCACCGAGGGCAGTTCCGCCTTGGCGCGGCGCATCAGCGGCAAGGCCAGCATGCGGGCGGTGCTGGAGGCCAGCCCGATCGATACCGTGCCGGTGACCTGATCCGTGGTCTTGGAGAGCAGGCTGCGGGTGCTGTCGACCTGACGCAGAATGGTTTGCGCATGCCGGTACAGCAGCAGGCCTTCGGCGGTGGGCTGCGCGCCCTTGACGCCGCGCACCAGCAACGAGACGCCCAGGCTTTCCTCCAGCAGCGCCATCTGTTGGCTCAGCGCCGGCTGCGCGACGTGCAGGCTTGCCGCTGCGCGGGTCATGTTGCGCATTTCAACGACACGGACGAAGTACTTGAGTTGGCGCAGATTCATTGAATAAGAGAATCTTATGAATAGATCGGAAAATAGTATTTTCGGCGCTCTCGAGGTGCTGCCTAGAATGGGCCTCGCATCAAGGGAGAACGAAAATGAGTCTGCCGTTGGCAGGGTTGAAAGTGCTGGATCTGACCCGAGCGCTCTCCGGACCGTTCTGCACAATGATTCTTGGAGACCTGGGCGCTGAAGTCGTCAAGGTGGAGCCCATGCCGGCGGGCGAAATGGCGCGGCAATGGGGCCCCTTCGAAGAAGATATAAGTGTTTATTATCTTAGTGCCAATCGTAGCAAGCAAGGTATAGGCGTGGACTTCCGCAAGCCGGAGGGGTTGGCGCTGCTGCGCAGAATGGCCCTGGCATCCGACATCGTGGTCGAGAACTTCAAGGTCGGAACCATGGATGCGATGGGCCTGGGTTACGAGGCGCTGGCGCAAGAACAGCCGGGGCTGATCATGGCGTCGATCTCCGGTTTCGGCAGCAAGGGGCCGGCGCGGGACTGGGCCGGCTTTGACCAGGTCGCGCAAGGCTACTCCGGCTTCATGAGCCTGACGGGCTCGCCGGAGTCGGGGCCGATGCGAGTGGGCGTGGCTGTCGGCGACCTGACCGCAGGCATGTGGCTGGCGATAGGGATCCTGTCGGCCGTCGCGCAGCGTTCGTCGACCGGACGCGGGCAGCACGTGGAAACGTCGCTGCTGGCTGGACTCATGGCGCTGCTCAGCGTCCAGGGCCAGCGCTACCTCAGCAAGGGGGAAATCCCCGAACCCTGCGGCAACGTGCATCCGGTCATCGCGCCCTACGGTACTTTCGAGACCGCGGACGGTCCGCTCAATCTGGCGCCGGCGACCCAGGCGATGTGGGTCAAGCTCTGCAGCATACTCGGGCTCTCCCATCTGGTGTCCGACGAGCGCTTCCTCACGAACGCGGAGCGCATGCAGCACCGCTATGCGTTGAAGCAGGAGCTGGAGGCCGGCCTCCAGCGCAAGACGCGCATGGAGTGGACTGCGCTGATGATCGAAGGCGGCATTCCCGCCGGGCCCATTAATACCCTGGAAGACGTGTTCGCCGATGCGCAGGTGCAGGCCTGCGGACTGGTGCGCTCCCTGGACCACCCGCTGCTGGGCGAACTGCGGCAGGTGGACCTGCCCCTGGGCCTGAGCGCTGCGGGCACGGCAAGCCGCCGCGCCCCGCCTGTCTTCGGCCAGCACACGCGTGAAGTGTTCGCGCGCTACGGGATGGCAGATGCCGAGATCGATCGCCTGTTGGCGGATGGGGTGGCGCATCAGGCGGAGGTCCACGCATGACGGCGCCTTCCGATACGCCCAGCTTGTCCATTGACGGACACGTTGCCACCGTCCGCCTGCGCAGGCCTGGCCATGCCAACCGTCTCGGTCCCCAGGACCTGGCTGTCCTCAGGGAGCAACTGGAGCGGGTCAATGCGGACGACGCGGTCAGGGTGCTGCGCTTCCAGTCCGAGGGCAAGTATTTCTGCAGCGGCTATGACATTTCGTCCCTGGCATCGGACCAGGCCCCCAGCTCTCTCTACTTCGGCCAGACCATGGACCTGATCGAGGCGGCGCGGCCAGTGACGATAGCGGCGGTCCAGGGCGGGGCCTATGGCGGCGGCACCGACCTGTGCCTGGCCTGCGATTTCCGCATCGGCACGCCGCAGGCGGATATGTTCATGCCGGCCACGCGGCTGGGCCTGCATTTCTACGCTGGCGGCATGTCGCGCTATGTGGCGCGGCTTGGCCTGGATCAGGCCAAGCGGCTGTTCCTGACCGCGGAAAAGCTCCAGGCCGACGAAATGCTGCGCATCGGATTCCTGACCGAACTGGTGCCCGAGGAGACGCTGGCGGCGCGGCTGGACGCCTTGAGCGCGCAGATAGCAGCGATGGCGCCGATCCCGCTGTTCGGCGTCAAGGCGCATCTGAACCGCATCGCGCGGGGCGAACTCGATCTGGCCGGAATCGAACAGGCGGTATTGCGTTCCGAGCGGTCGCATGACCTGGCTGAAGGCGCGGCGGCCTGGAAGGAGAAGCGCGCGCCGCATTTCACCGGCTGCTGACGCAGCCGGCGCATGAGCAGAGAGCCGCAGCACAAGCGGCTCCGATTCCACCAAAGGAGACACCGATGAAACCCGCTATCGCCGCCTGCGGCGCCGTACTTGCCGCTGTTGCCACTTTGTCCGCGATGCCCGGAGGGGCGCACGCGGCAGCTCCTTACCCCTCCAAGCCCTTGACGCTGGTGATCGGATTTCCGCCTGGCGGCGGGGCGGATCAGGTGGGCCGCGTCTATGCGAACGCACTTGCCAGGCAGTTGAAGCAGCCGGTCGTCATTGAAAACCGTCCTGGCGCAGGATCGACCATCGGCGCCAGCCTCGCCGCGCGCGCCGCCGCCGACGGCTACACGCTGTACCTGGGCAATTCCAGCGTCATGGGCAGCGACAGCGCGCTGTACAAAGTGGATTACACGCCGGACAGTTTCGTGCCCGTGGCGCAGCTCACCACCGGTCCCATGGTGCTGATCGCGAACGCCAAGCTGGGGCTCAAAGACGTGCAGGACCTGATCGACCGCGCCAAGAGCAAGCCGGGGTCCATCAACGTCGCGTCGTCCGGCAATGGCGTCATCACGCACCTGGCGGCGGTCGAGTTCATGACGCTCTCCGGGGTGAAGCTGATGCATATTCCCTTCAAGGGAGGGGCCGCAGCGGCGCAATCCGTGGCAGCGGGCGACACCGACGTCTCGTTCGCCACGGCGCCGTCGGCCAAGTCGGTGATCGACACCGGCAAGGTAGTGGCGCTGGCGGTCACGTCCGGCCAGCCTTCCCGGCTGTTGCCCTATCCTCCCATTTCGCAGACCGTGCCCGGCTATGACCTCTCCAACTGGTGGGGCATCTTCGCTCCCAAGGGCACGCCGGTGGAAGTGCTGGAGACGCTGTTCAAGGCCAGCAATGAGGTGCTGGCTTTGCCCGACGTGCAGCAGGGCATGGCCGCCGGCTATGAAGAAGTGACACCGTCCGCGTCCCTGGCCGCGTTCGGGGACTATGCCCGCAAGGAAGGAAGCAAGGGTTTAAGATTGGCCAAAGAAAGCCTAGAGACTGCCAATTGATGGAGACCCCATGCCCTACGTAACCCCGCTGCAGGACTTCCGCTTTGCCTTGAACGAGCTGGCCGGCCTCGAGGAAGTCCTGAAGCTCCCCGGCTTCGAAGAGGTCACGCCGGATCTGGTGGACGCCATCCTGGAAGAGAACGGGCGTTTCGTGGAACAGGCCGTGGCGCCGCTGAACGTGCCGGGCGACACGCAGCCGCCGGTCTGGAAAGACGGCCAGGTCACCACCACGCCGGGTTATGCGCAGGGTTTCAAGGACTACGCGGCGGGCGGCTGGCAGGGCTTGCAGCATCCCGTGGCCTGGGGCGGGCAGGGGCTGCCCAAGCTGGTCGCGGCGGCGCCGGGCGAGAACATCCAGGCGGCCAGCCTGGCGTTTTCCTTGTGTCCCATGCTGACGGACGGGGTGATCGAAGCCCTGCTCACTGTCGGATCCGAAGCGCAGCGCAAGCAATACGTGCCGCAACTGATCGGCGGCAAATGGACCGGCACGATGAACCTGACCGAGCCGCAGGCCGGTTCGGACCTGGCCCAGGTCGCGACCCGCGCGGTGAAGCAGGCTGACGGCAGCTACCGGCTGAGCGGCCAGAAAATCTTCATCACCTATGGCGACCACGACCTGGCCGAGAACATCATCCATCTGGTGCTGGCGCGCACCCCGGACGCGCCAGCCGGGGTGAAGGGCATTTCGCTGTTCATCGTGCCCAAGTTCCTGGTGCAGGCCGATGGCAGACTGGGCAAACGCAACGACGTCTGGTGCGCGTCGCTGGAGCACAAGCTGGGCATCCACGGCAGTCCCACCGCCGTGCTGCTGTACGGCACGGGCAAGGGCGAAGTGGGCGAGGGCGCCATCGGCTATCTGGTCGGCGAGCAGAACCGCGGCCTGGAGTACATGTTCATCATGATGAATGCCGCCCGCTATTCGGTCGGGCAGCAGGGCATAGGCGTGTCGGAGCGGGCCTGCCAGCACGCGCTGGCCTATGCGCGCGAGCGCGTGCAGGGGCGGGCGATCGAAGGCTCGGCCGCCGCCGTGGCCATCGTGCATCATCCGGACGTGCAACGCATGCTGATGACCATGAAGGCGCTGACCGAGGCGGCGCGCGCCGTGTCCTACGTGACCGCGGCCGCGCATGACAAGGGCACGCATCATCCGGATCCGGAGCAGCGCTCACGCAACCGGGCCTTCTACGAGTACATGGTGCCCATCGTCAAGGGTTTCTCGACCGAAACGGCGGTCGAGGTCGCGTCCCTGGGCCTGCAAGTGCATGGCGGCATGGGCTACATCGAGGAAACCGGCGCGGCGCAGTATTACCGCGACGCGCGCATCCTGCCCATCTACGAAGGCACCACCGCGATCCAGGCCAACGACCTGGTCAGCCGCAAGACGCAACGCGACGGCGGCGCCACCGCCCATGCCGCGATCGCGGCGATGCGGGAGACGCTGCGCGCCGTGGAGACCGAGGCGAAGCGCGCGTCCGCGGGCGAGCAGGAGGGGCTGCGCCTGCTGCGCGACAACCTGGACAGCGCCATCCAGGCCTACGAGGCCGGCGTGGCCTTCATCCTGGAACAATCGCCGACCAATATCAGGGCGGTCTATTCCAGCAGCGTGCCCTATCTGATGCTGGCCGGGGTGGTGCACGGCGGCTGGCAGATGGCGCGGGCCGTGCTGGCCTGCCGGCGCCACCTGGCGGCCGGGTCCACGGATCCGTTCCACACAGCCAAGCTGGCGACTGGATTGTTCTACGGTGCCCACATCCTGCCGCGCGCGCTGACCCTGTCGGCCGCGGTGCGTGCGGGGGTGGTGGCGGACGCCTGCGGCGCCAGCTTGAATATTGCATAAGGTTATATGACTTGCGTATTTCCCCGGCTACAGGTTTGATGGAAGAATCGTTTCACAGGCGCTACCTTGCGCCAAGAAACGCTGTTCTGCGCCGCCTGCCGCGACGGGCGGCCAGCCCCTCACCTGCATCCGCACACAGGAGACACCATGAGTCATCTACGCCTGGGCGACACCGCCCCTGATTTCGAACAGGAATCCTCGGCTGGACCGATCCGCTTCCATGAGTATCTGGGTAACAGCTGGGGTGTGCTTTTCTCGCACCCGGCCGATTTCACGCCCGTCTGCACCACCGAACTGGGCTACACCGCCAAGCTGGCCGACGAGTTCGCCAAGCGCAACGTGAAGGTGCTGGCGCTGTCGGTGGACGGCACTGATTCGCATACCAAGTGGATCGAGGACATCAACGACACGCAGTCCACCAAGGTCAACTTCCCGATCCTGGCCGACAAGGACCGCAAGGTGTCCGAGCTCTACGACATGATCCATCCGAACGCCAACGCCACGCTGACGGTGCGCTCGGTGTTCATCATCGACCCCAACAAGAAGGTACGCCTGACCATCACGTATCCGGCCAGCACCGGCCGCAACTTCAACGAAATCCTGCGAGTCATCGACTCCCTGCAACTGACCGACAGCCATAGCGTGGCCACGCCGGTGAACTGGGAAGACGGCGACGACGTGATCATCGTTCCGTCGCTGCAGGACGAGGCCGTGATCAAGCAGAAATTCCCCAAGGGCTACAAGGCTGTGCGCCCGTATCTGCGCATCACGCCGCAGCCGAATAAGTAAATTCGGAAACCGAAGGGGCTGGTCCCCGTTCAAAACCGCCGCCTGCCCTTTGGGGAGGCGGCGGTTTTTCATTGGCCCGCGCGTGGGGGCAGGGCAGATTCCCATTGCTGGGACGGCGGTCCTATATGCCTGCGAGCGATGAGCAACCAAATAATGATTCGTTCCGTTCAGAACGCCCAACCAGCACACTTGCTCCCACATTGCCGAACACAGGGAGCAAGGGATGTCTTTCAGGAAAGCCGGTTGGTTGGCCGCCTTGGCCGCAGTGACGATGTCGTTCGCCGCGATGGCGCCGGCGCAGGCGCAGCAGAAGCAGACGCTCCTGAACGTCTCGTATGATCCGACCCGCGAGCTGTATCGCGCGATCGACGACGCGTTCATCAAGCAATACAAGGAAAAGGCCAACGTCGACCTGACCATCCGCCAATCGCACGGCGGTTCCGGCCGCCAGGCGCGCTCCGTGATCGACGGCCTGGAAGCCGACGTGGTGACCCTGGCGCTGGCCTACGACATCGACGCCGTCGCCGACCGCGGGCTGCTACCTGCCGATTGGCAGGCCCGCCTGCCGCAGAACAGCTCGCCCTATACCTCCACCATCGTGTTCCTGGTGCGCAAGGGCAACCCCAAGCAGATCAAGGACTGGGACGACCTGGTCAAGGACGGCGTGCAGGTCATCACGCCCAATCCCAAGACCTCGGGCGGGGCGCGCTGGAACTACCTGGCCGCCTGGGCCTACGCGCTGGAAAAGAACGGCGGCAGCGAGGATAAGGCCCGCGCCTTCGTGGGCGACCTGCTCAAGCACGTGCCGGTGCTGGATACCGGCGCGCGCGGCGCCACCACCACCTTCGTGGAGCGCGGCGTGGGCGACGTGCTGCTGGCCTGGGAGAACGAAGCCTTCCTGGCGCTGGAAGAGCTGGGTCCGGACAAGTTCGACATCGTGGTGCCGTCGCTGTCCATCCTGGCCGAACCGCCGGTGGCCGTGGTCGACAAGGTCGTGGACAAGAAGGGCACCCGCGCCGCGGCGCAGGCCTACCTGGAATTCCTCTACACGCCCGCCGCGCAGGAAATCATCGCCAGGAACTACTACCGGCCCATCGACAAGACCGTGGCCGCCAAGTACGAAAGCAAGTTCCCCAAGGTCAAGCTCGTGACCATCGACGACCAGATCTTCGGCGGCTGGCGCAAGGCGCAGAAGGATCACTTCAGCGACGGCGGCACCTTCGACCAGATCTATCTGCCGCAAAAGAAATAAGCACATCACGATCGGACGATGGCCATGACTACAGCCTCGAACCCGGCGGCAAGCGGCGCGCAAGCGCCTTTTGCCTTTCGGCGCAACAGCCCGGGCGTGCTGCCCGGATTCGGCATCTCGATGGGTTACGCGGTGCTGTACCTCAGCATTCTCGTGCTCATCCCGCTGGCGGCCTTGCCGATCAAGAGCGCGGGATTGGGCTGGCAGGGCTTCTGGGACACCGTGACCGCGCCGCGCGTCGTGGCGTCGTACCAGTTGACCTTCGGCGCGTCGCTGATCGCGGCGCTGGTGAACCTGGTGTTCGGCACGGTGGTGGCCTGGGTGCTGGTGCGCTACCGTTTCCCGGGCAAGAAGATCCTGGACGCGCTGGTGGACCTGCCGTTCGCGCTGCCGACGGCGGTGGCCGGGATCGCCCTGACCTCGCTGTATTCGCAGAAGGGCTGGTTGGGCGGGCCGCTGGCCGACTGGTTCGGCTGGAAGGTGGCGTTCACGCCGCTGGGCATCGTCATTGCGTTGATCTTCATCGGCGTGCCGTTCGTGGTGCGCACGGTGCAGCCGGTGCTGGAAGACGTAGAGCGCGAGATCGAGGAAGCCGCGGCCAGCCTGGGCGCCAACCGCTGGCAGACCATACGCCGGGTATTGCTGCCCATCATCATGCCGGCCCTGATGACCGGCTTCGCGCTGGCTTTCGCGCGCGCGGTGGGCGAGTACGGTTCGGTGGTGTTCATCGCGGGCAATATGCCCATGGTGTCCGAGATCACGCCGCTCTTGATCATCGCCAAGCTCGAGGAGTTCGACTACGCGGGCGCCGCTGCCATCGCCACGGTGATGTTGGTGCTGTCCTTCGCGCTGTTGCTCGTCATCAATCTGCTGCAGGGCTGGCAGGCCCGCCGCAACCTCGGGAGGCTCGCATGAGCGCCGCGGACCGTCCCGCCCATCTGACCGAGCCGCGCTGGGTGCGCGGCGTGCTGCTCTTCATCGCGTTGGGATTCCTGGCGCTGTTCTTGCTGGTGCCGCTGGCGGCGGTATTCGTCGAGGCCTTCAAGAAGGGCTGGCAGCTGTACCTGGACGCCATTGTCGAACCCGACGCGCTGGCCGCCATCCGCCTGACGCTGCTGGTCGCGGCTATCGCGCTGCCGCTGAACCTGGTGTTCGGCGTGGCAGCAGCCTGGGCAATCACCAAGTTCCAGTTTCGCGGCAAGCAGTTCTTGATCACCTTGATCGACTTGCCGTTCTCAGTGTCGCCGGTGGTGGCCGGGCTGGTCTTCGTGCTGCTGTTCGGCACCCAGGGCTGGTTCGGCGGCTGGTTGCAGGAGCACGACATCAAGATCGTCTATGCCGTGCCGGGCATCGTGCTGGCCTCGCTCTTCGTCACCTTTCCTTTCGTGGCGCGCGAACTTATCCCGCTGATGCAGGCGCAGGGCAGCGAGGAAGAGCAGGCCGCGCTGACCCTGGGCGCGAGCGGCTGGCAGATCTTCTGGCGCGTGACGCTGCCCAACATCAAGTGGGGCCTCTTGTACGGCGCCATTCTGTGCAACGCGCGGGCCATGGGCGAATTCGGCGCGGTGTCGGTGGTGTCCGGGCAGATTCGCGGCCTGACGAACACCATGACTTTGCACGTCGAGATTCTCTACAACGAATACCAGTATTCCGCGGCGTTCGCCGTGGCGTCGTTGCTGGCCCTGCTGGCGCTGGTGACGCTGGTGGCCAAGAACGTCGTCGAGTGGCGCAACGCGCGCTTACAGCAAGCCGCCGACCTGCCGGTCGAGTATCCCGGCCAGCCGGCCGCCATCAAGCCGGCCCTGGCTTGACGCGGCGGCCTGCAAGGAGACCAAGCATGAGTATCGAAGTCCGCAATCTATCCAAGCGCTTCGGCCAGTTCCGCGCGCTGAACGACGTTTCGCTGCATATTGAAACGGGCGAGCTGGTCGCCCTGCTGGGCCCATCGGGCTGTGGCAAGACGACGCTGCTGCGCATCATCGCGGGGCTGGAATCGGCCGATTCCGGCAGCGTGCTGTTCGCCGGCGAAGACGCCACCGCCGTGGACGTGCGCCAGCGCCAGGTCGGTTTCGTGTTCCAGCACTATGCGCTGTTCAAGCACATGACGGTGTTCGAGAACGTGGCCTTCGGCCTGCGCGTCAAGCACCGTTCGCAGCGCCCCTCCGAAGACGTGATCCAGCGCAAGGTGCATGACTTGCTGGGGCTGGTGCAGCTGGACTGGCTGGCAGACCGCTATCCCGCACAGCTCTCCGGCGGCCAGCGCCAGCGTATCGCGCTGGCGCGCGCGCTGGCCGTGGAGCCGCGGGTGCTGCTGCTGGACGAGCCCTTCGGCGCGCTGGACGCCAAGGTGCGCAAGGAATTGCGGCGCTGGCTGCGCCGTCTGCACGACGAGCTGCACGTGGCCAGCGTGTTCGTCACCCATGACCAGGAAGAAGCGCTGGAAGTGTCGGACCGCGTGGTGCTGATGAATTCGGGCCGCGTCGAGCAGGTCGGCACGCCGCGCGAGGTCTGGGAAGAACCTGCCACGCCGTTCGTGTACGGCTTTCTGGGCGACGTGAACCAATTGCAGGGCTTTGCCACGCGCGGCGTCTGGAACGGCGCCGGCCTGTCCTTGCCCGCGCCGGAGCTGGCCCAGGCCGAAGCCCAGCGCGCCACCGCCTACGTGCGGCCGCACGAGTTCGACGTCGAGCGCTATCGCGCCGGCGCGGACGGCATTCCGGTGCGCCTGGCGCACGCCTTCCTCGCCGGTCCGAGCGCCTACCTGGAGCTGGCCAGCGAGGATTCCGACGCCATCATCGAAGCCGAAGTGCCCGAGTCCCTGTACCGGGAACTGGGCCTGCGCGATGGCGAAATCCTGTTGGCGCGTCCGCGGCGGGCGCGCATTTTCGCGACGCAATCATGAGCGCTACCGATCTCTCCCTTGAACTCGAGGCGGGCCTCGCGGCGCGCTGGCGCGACCTGGGCGCGCGACTGGCCGACGTGCAGCGGCGCCACCCGGACGCCGCGCTGGCGTCCTCGCTGGCGGCCGAGGACATGCTGCTGACGCACGCCATCTACAGCGCGGGCCTGGGCCTGGAAGTCTTTACGCTGGACACGGGCCGGCTGCATGCCGAAACGCTAGGCGTGCTGGACGCCGTGCGCGAACGCTACGGCCGCGAGGTCACCGTGTACCGGCCGGTGGCCGCCGCGGTCGAGCAGCACGTCGCCGAGCACGGCGCCTACGCCTTCTACGAAAGCGTGGAACTGCGCAAGGCCTGTTGCCAGATCCGCAAGGTTGAGCCGCTCAAGCGCGCGCTCGCGGGGCGCGGCGCCTGGATCACCGGGCAGCGGCGGGCGCAATCCACCACCCGCGGCGAACTGCCGCTGGAAGAGGGCGACGGCACGTTCGGCCTCTACAAATTCAACCCGCTGGCGGAATGGAGCGAGGACGAGGTCTGGTCCGCCATCCGCGCCCTGGGCATTCCCTACAACCCGCTGCACGATCAGGGCTACCCATCCATAGGCTGCGAACCCTGTACGCGTGCCATCCGCCCGGGCGAGGATCTCAGGGCCGGGCGCTGGTGGTGGGAGTCGTCGGACTCCAAGGAATGCGGCCTGCATGCGGGCAACCGGGTCATCAGCATCGCGGCGCGCGCCGATTGATGCGGCCCACGAATTCGAAATCTGTTTTAGGGGAAGTGCATATGTCTGTTGTGATCCAACGCAGCCACCTGGATTGGCTGGAATCGGAAGCCATCTTCATCCTGCGCGAGGTGGCCGCCGAAAGCGAGAAACCCGTCCTGCTGTTCTCGGGCGGCAAGGATTCCGTGGTGCTGCTGCGCCTGGCCGAGAAGGCCTTCCGGCCGGGACGCTTTCCGTTCCCGCTGATGCATATCGATACCGGCCACAATTTCGACGAAGTGATCGCTTTCCGCGATGCGCGCGCTTCTGAACTGGGCGAGACCCTGATCGTGCGCAGCGTCGAGGATTCGATCGCGCGTGGCAGCGTGGTGCTGCGCCGCGAGACCGATTCGCGCAATGCCGCCCAGGCGGTCACGTTGCTCGAGGCGATCGAGGAGTTCGGCTTTGATGCCTGCATCGGCGGCGCGCGCCGCGACGAGGAAAAGGCCCGCGCCAAGGAACGCATCTTTTCGTTCCGCGACGAATTCGGCAAGTGGGATCCGAAGGCCCAGCGCCCGGAACTCTGGAACCTGTTCAACACCCGCGTGCATCGCGGCGAGAACATGCGCGTCTTCCCGATCTCGAACTGGACCGAGCTGGACGTCTGGCAGTACATCCAGCGCGAGCAGCTGGCGCTGCCGTCGATCTACTACAGCCATGAGCGCGAGGTCGTGCGCCGCAAGGGCCTGCTGGTGCCGGTCACGCGGCTGACGCCGCCGCAGGAGAGCGAACAGGTCGAACGCCTGCAGGTGCGCTTCCGCACGGTGGGCGACATCTCCTGCACCTGCCCGGTGGCGTCCGACGCCACCGACACCATGGCCATCATCGCCGAGACCGCGGTGACCGACATTACCGAGCGCGGCGCCACGCGCATGGACGACCAGACTTCCGAGGCCTCGATGGAGCGCCGCAAGAAGGAAGGCTATTTCTGATCGCATGACACGCCGGCATGCGCCGGCGACCAGGGACGCACATGAACGCACTAAACGATTCTTTTCTTTCCGGCGCCGACACGGGCGTGTTGCGCCTGATCACCGCGGGTTCGGTGGACGATGGCAAGTCCACGCTGATCGGCCGCCTGCTGTATGACAGCAAGGGCGTGTTCGCGGACCAGTTGGACGCGATCTCGCGCGCCAAGCACAAGCGCGTGGCGGGTGACGGCATCGACTTCTCATTGCTGACCGACGGCCTGGAGGCCGAGCGCGAGCAGGGCATCACCATCGACGTGGCCTACCGCTACTTCTCGACGCCGGCGCGCAAGTTCATCGTCGCCGACGCTCCGGGGCACGAGCAGTACACCCGCAACATGGTGACGGGTGCGTCGACCGCGGACGTGGCCGTCATCCTGATCGACGCCACCCGCGCGGCCGACGGCGTGCTGTTGCCGCAGACCAAGCGGCATAGCACCATCGCGCGCCTCTTGGGCATCCGCCACATCGTGGTGGCGGTCAACAAGATGGACCTGGTTGACTGGGACCGCGCCGTGTTCGAGCGCATCCGCGATGCCTATGCCGACTTGGCGGGCAAGCTGGGCATCGAGCACTTCGATGCGTTGCCGCTGTCGGCGCTGAACGGCGATAACGTCGTCACTTTGTCGCCGCGGACGCCGTGGTATGACGGGCAGCCCTTGCTGGCCTTGCTGGAATCGCTGGACCTGGCGAGCGACGGCCGCGCTTTGCCGCTGCGCTTTCCGGTGCAGTGGGTGGCGCGCCATGACGGCAACCGCAAGGACGACTTCCGCGGCTATGCCGGCCGCGTCGCCGGCGGCGTGCTGCGTCCGGGCGATGAAATCGCGGTGCAGCCTTCGGGCGTGACCGCGGTCGTGCGCGAGGTGCGTGCCTTCGACCGCGCGCTGGATGAAGCGGTGGCGGGCGACTCGATCACGCTGGTGCTGGACCGCGACGTGGACGTGTCGCGCGGCGACGTGATCGTGCATGCGTCGGCGCCGGCGCAGGTCGCGCGAGAATTCGAAGCGGAGTTGTGCTGGCTCGATGCGCAGGCCTTGAATCCGGCGCGCAAGTATCTGCTGAAGGCGGGCACGCGTCTGACCTCGGCGAAGATACGCGCGGTGCTGTCGCATCGCGACATCCACGAACTGCAGGAAGTGGAGAACACCGAAGGCACGCTGCGCATGAACGACATCGGACGCGTGACGCTCACCACGCGCGAATCGCTGGCGGTCGACCGGTACGCCGATGTGCCTGCGACGGGCGCCTTCATCCTGATCGATGAGGCCACGCATCAGACCGCGGCGGCGGGCATGTTGCGATAAACGGCAAGAGGCCGGAAAACAACGGATTTCCGGCCGTCCTGAGCCTGTTGTTTTTTTGCTAGATCCAATGCTGGTGCGGCTTTCAGCGCGATCTCGCCTGGTGAAATCGATTTGTCCGGACGGCGTCGGCGTCTTGCGGTAAAGTGGGGCTGTCTTACGAAAAGGCTTTTGGTGCTTGTCAAAACCACTGTGTTTTTGTACAGTAGTTTTCATGGCACGCACCGATCATTCTTTTCCCGCCGGTTCTGGGTCCCCGGCTGCCGCCCCCGCCGCCTTGCGCGGTCGGGGTGCGGTTACTAATGTTCGGCATCGCTTTCAGCGCGATGACCGTGTGCAGGTCGACGACGGCTGGGCTTCCTCTGGTCTGCCGGCCGACTTCGTAGAATCCGTCCCCGATAATTTTCCCGAAGTGGCCGCTGGCAAGCAAGCGGCCCGCGTCATTCCCATCCTGCCGGACGCGCGTATCGCGCCCGCCGCCCCCAAAACCACGGTCACCGCCGAAGAAGCGCGCAAGATGCTGTCGCGCAACGATTCGCCCGACATCCCCTTCGACGTGGCGGTCAATCCCTACCGGGGCTGCGAGCATGGCTGCGTCTATTGCTATGCCCGGCCCACCCATTCCTATCTGGGGCTGTCTCCCGGGCTGGATTTTGAAACCCGGCTGGTGGCCAAGGCCAATGCGGTCCAGGCCCTGCGCGCCGAGCTTGCCCGGCCCGGCTACAAGCCGTCTCCCATCAACATCGGTTCCGCCACGGACGCCTACCAGCCCATCGAACGCGAATGGCGCCTGACCCGCGGCCTCCTGGAACTGATGCTGGAAACCCGTCATCCGCTGACCATCGTCACCAAGAACGCGCTGGTCGCCCGCGACCTGGACCTGCTGGCCGCGCTGGCCGAGCAAAAGCTGGTGGTGGTGTACATGAGCATCACCACGCTGGATGCCGGCATGGCCCGCACGCTGGAGCCGCGTGCCGCCGCCCCGTGGCGCCGCCTGGAAGCCGTGCGCAGCCTGACCGATGCCGGCGTGCCGGTGGGCGTGCTGGTGGCTCCCATCATTCCGTTCATCAACGACGAGTCCATGGAACACATCCTCCAGGAGTCCAGGGCGGCCGGGGCGCATTACGCCAGCTACACCGTGCTGCGCCTGCCCTGGGAGGTCAAGACCCTGTTCGAGGACTGGCTCAACGCCCATTTCCCCGACCGCGCTCAGCGCGTGCTGCATCGCATCGAAGACCTGCGCAACGGCCGCCGCAACGATCCCAATTTCGGGTCGCGCATGCGCGGAACCGGCGTCTGGGCCGATCTGTTGCGCCAGCGCTTCAGCCTGGCCACGCGCAAGCTGGGCTTGAACCGCCACCGCCTGGCGCTGGATTGCGACCGTTTCCTGCCTCCCGCCGCGCCTGCGTCGAAGGTTGCCGATTTCCTATCCCCGGTTGGCGCGCAAGCGTCTTCAGGGGTCCCTTTTCCTGCCGTATCGCCCGCAGCCGGCGGCGCGCACGGGCGCGTAGCGCGCCAGTTGCAAGCCATGGCCGCAGGCCAGTTGTCATTGTTCGATTGACCGCCGGCTGCCGCCGCGCATGCCTGCCGGGGGGCTATGCCCTGGCGCTGAACCGTCTTTGCTAGGAGTTCCCATGAACACCGCTGATATTTCCGTCTTGTCGGACGACCTCGTCGTCACCCTGAACCCGCTGCGCCGCAGCTCGCACCGCGCCCGCGCCTGGTGCGCCAGGGTGGCTGGCATGGCAATGCCCTGGAACGTGCCTGCGGCCGACGTCGAGCCGCGCCGTCGCTCGCGGCCCGGTTCCGGGCCGGCGCGTTGGCCATTCCCCCCGGCGCCCGCCGAAGCCGGCGCGCTGACCGGCCAAGCCGTTGCTGCACCGCTGCCGATGCCCGCGCCTGCCGCACCGGCGGCCCCCGTCGGTGTCTCGGCGACTGCGGCGCCAGCCGCACGCGAGCGCAGCCTGGGCAATGCCACGGTGGAACCCGTGACGGCTCAGGTGACCATGAAGGCCATGGTGATCGACGTGATGATGGTATTGGCCTGGGGCGCGATCATCCCCGGCCTGATGTGGCTGGGCGCCGCCGCCGGCTTCTGAACGGCGGCAGGCGCGGCGGAAACCGGCGCGCGCAATATGCCAACGGAGCGTTGGCCAAGAGACCGTTCGCGAACGCGAACCGGCCGGTCGAATGCCCGTCAGCTCGAGCCCAGCAGAATGACGCCCGCCAGGATGGAAAGGCAGCCTGCGAGACGGCCGATTCCGACCTTTTCCCGCAGCAGGAACATGCCGGCCAGGGTACCCAGCATCATGGACATTTCCCGGGCAGGGGCCACCAGGCTTAGCGGCGCGCCGTTGCGCAAGGCGTACAGCACCAGGATATAGCCCAGCGGCGACAACAGGCCCACCGCCAGCGCCAGATGCCAGTGCCCGCGCATGGCCTCCCAGGCCTGGGGGCGGCGGCGCAGCATGTGGGGGGTCATCATGGCTGTGCGGGTTACACAGGTGAACCAGTCGAACAGCACCGGGCTGATCAGCAGCACCTTCACGCCATAGGCGTCGACGACGGTATAGGCGGCGATGAACAGGCCGATCACCACGCCCCAGCGCACACCTATCCATGCCTGCGCCTGCTTGAAGATGGCCAGCCGGCCCTGGGTCGCGATCAGCAGCACGCCGGCCACCACGCAGAGCATGCCGATGATGCCGGTGCTGGTGGCGGGTTCGCCCAGCAGCAGAAAGGCGCCGGTGGTGGACAGCAACGGGCCCGTGCCACGCGCAATGGGGTAGACCACCGACAGATCGGCCACCTGATAGCCCCGTTGCAGGCACAGGCTGTAGCCCAGATGCAACAGGCTGGAGGTCAGGATGGCGGCGACCACGGGCCAGGTCCAGGTCATGCCGTCGTGCGCCAGCACCCAGATGACCCAAGGCGCATACAGCACCGAGGCGCACAGCCCATAGGCAAAGACGAAGGGCGCTCCCACCATGGCCGCGCGCTTGGCGAGCAGATTCCACGTGGCGTGGGCCATTGCCGCCAGGACGACCAATATCAGGGATGAGTACGACATGAAGGAACAGCGCCAGATGACGTGTTTGTTACAGAAGACGGAAGGGTACTCCAAACCGCGAGAACTGGGGCCATGTTACCTGATGCTCTGAGCGATTTTTGGTGTAGAATCATTGGTTTGCCAAATCTCATCCTCTGCTTGCGGCACATGCAACGGGGGCTGGCCTCACCGCCAGCTAGCCGTGCAACACGCGACGGATGCGGGCTGCGCGCATAGCGCAGTCTTGCAAAAATCGCGTGAACAACACCGAACGGCAAAAGTCTTAGTCCGCAAAGACATGATGATCTAGGAGTTCTCATGAACCTCATCGCTATCCTGGAACAGGAAGAAATTGCCCGTCTGACCGGCGGTCAAGCCAAGCCTGAATTTGCTCCTGGTGACACCGTCATCGTGAGCGTGAACGTCGTTGAAGGCACCCGCAAGCGCGTGCAGGCTTTCGAAGGCGTCGTGATCGCCAAGCGCAACCGCGGCCTGAACTCCGCGTTCACCGTGCGCAAGATTTCGTCGGGTGAAGCCGTGGAACGTACGTTCCAGCTGTACTCGCCGCAAATCGCCGGCATCGAAGTCAAGCGCCGCGGCGACGTGCGCCGCGCCAAGCTGTACTACCTGCGCAACCGCTCGGGCAAGTCGGCGCGTATCAAGGAAAAGCTGGTCAGCAAGCAAGCCCCGGCGGCTTGATCGCTTATCGGCACACGGCCCTACCAGTGTCGGACGCTCACGCCATCCAGCGTTTTCGTTCGGCACGGGTTTCCGGGTTAAAAAGGCACCTGCGAGGGTGCCTTTTTCTTTTTGCTGAGCCGTATGTCTGATTCCTCGTCTTCCCCGCGGCCCCGGCGGCCGCTGGCGCGTCCCGGCTTCGACCCGGCGACGCAACCCTGGGTGGTGGCCAACGAGTCCCTGCCGGCCGTGCCCAGCCGTTTGCTGACCCCGGATTCGCTGCGGGGCACGCTCAGCCAGCCGTCCACCTGGACGCTGGAGCTTTCGCGCGACACCGACCTGCGCTATCCCGGCCGCGAAGGCGTGCCGGTGCCGGCGGCGGTGCTGATTCCGCTGGTGACGCGCGACAACGGCGTGCACATCATGTTGACGCAGCGCGCTGCCCACCTGCACGACCATGCGGGCCAGATCAGCTTTCCGGGCGGGCGCATCGAAACCAGCGACTCCACGCCGGAGGCCGCTGCCTTGCGCGAAGCGCAAGAAGAGACCGGGCTGCCAGGCAATCACGTGGAAGTGCTGGGCAGCATGCCGCCGTACCTGACGGCTACGGGTTTTTCCATCATCCCGGTGGTGTCGCTGGTGCGCCCGGGCTTTGACCTGGCGCCGGACGCGTTCGAGGTGGCGGAAGTGTTCGAGGTGCCGCTGTCGTTCCTGATGGACCCCGCCAATCATCGGCTGTACGAAGCCCGCCTGGATGACGGCCGGGTGCGCCAGTATTACGGCATGCCCTACGGCAAGTATTTCATCTGGGGCGCGACCGCCGGCATGCTGCGCAACCTCTATCACTTGCTGCGCCATGGCTTCACGCCGCGCTGATCCTGCCTGGCGCGTTTCGCCGCAATGAATACGGCCCCGTTCAGGGGCCGTATTCATTGCGGGACCGCAGCCAGGACCGGGCCCCGCGTCGCACGCTTTTGCGGAACAGTGCGCCTAGTAGCGCTGCTGCCCCGCCAGGTTCTCTTCCAGAATGCGCTGGTACAAGGCGTAGCGGGCCGGATCGATCGCGCCGGCCTGCAGGGCCGCGACCACGCCGCAGCCAGGCTCCTGTCTATGGGTGCAGTTGTAGAAGCGGCACTGTTCGATGGGGGTAGTGAACTCCGGGAAGCCGCGGATGATGTCTTCGCGGCTCAGGTGCTGCAAGCCGAAGGCCTGGAAGCCCGGCGAGTCGATCAGGTCGCCGCCGGGTGCGGGCAGATGGTAGAGCCGCGTGCTGGTGGTGGTGTGCTTGCCCATGTCCAGCGCGGTGGAGTGTTCGCGGGTCGGGGCGGCGGCGTCTGGTACCAGGGCATTGAGCAGGGTGGACTTGCCCATGCCGCTCTGGCCCAGCAGCAGGCTGGTGTGCCCCGCCAGGCGCGGCGCAAGCAGGGTGTGCACCTTCTCGGGTTCCCGCGCGCTGAGTTCGATCACGTCCACGCCCAGCGCCGCGATCGGCGCCAGCCGTGCGCGCGCCGCCGGCAGTTCGTCCGCCAGGTCGGTCTTGTTCAGGATGATGATGGGCGCGATGTCCGCGCTCCAGGCGCCGGCCAGGGCGCGCCCGGTCAGATCGTCCGAAAACGTGGGCTGCACGGCGACCACGATCAGCAGTTGGTCGACGTTGGACG
Organism: Achromobacter sp. SD115; assembly: GCF_017355315.1. Lineage (NCBI taxonomy): Bacteria > Pseudomonadati > Pseudomonadota > Betaproteobacteria > Burkholderiales > Alcaligenaceae > Achromobacter > Achromobacter sp. SD115. The sequence continues at coordinate 25,051 of NZ_JADIJM010000004.1, forward strand.
CGAACTGCTTGGAACGCATTTCGTCCGAGCGGTACAGCAGATTGCGCCGCGGCAGGATGGCGTCGATGGCGCCTTCGTCCTTGCCCTGGGGGGTGATGCGCACGCGGTCGCCGACGGCGGCGCCGGCCTTCTTGCCGCGGGGGAAGCACTTGCGCAGCGTGCCGTCGGCCAGCTCCACGGTGTAGTGACGCCCGTGGGCGGCGATGATGCGGCCTTCGTTGGGTCCGGCTGCCGGCGCGCTCATGCAGCGGCCGCCGTCAGGTGGCGGATGCGCACGGCGGCGGGCGGATGGCTGTCGTAGAAGGCGGAGTGCACGGGGTCGGGAGTCAAGGTGGCGGCGTTGTCGTCGTAGAGTTTGACCAGCGCGGATACCAGGCGTTCCGGCGAGCTCTGTTCGGCCGCATAGCGGTCCGCTTCGAACTCGTCGCGGCGCGAGTACCAGCTGGCCACGGGCGTAAGCATGAAAGTGAAGACGGGGATGACCAGGAAGAACAGCAGCAGCGCCATGGCGTCGTTGCGTCCGCCCAGCTGCGGCATGACGCCCAGCCCCACGTAGAACCAGGGCTGCTGCGAGATCCAGCCCAGGATGGCGAAGAATGCCAGCGCGGCGGCGAAGCTGAAGACGATGCGCTTGACGATGTGGCGCTTGGCGAAATGGCCCAGCTCATGCGCCAGCACGGCTTCGATCTCGTCGCCGTTCAGGCGCGCCAGCAGAGTGTCGAAGAACACGATGCGGCGCGAGCGGCCGAAGCCGGTGAAATAGGCATTGCCGTGGGCGGAGCGGCGCGAGCCGTCCATGACGAAGAGCCCGTTGAGCGCAAAGCCGCAGCGCTGCGCCAGGCGCTGGATGCGTCCGGCCAGCTCCGGGTCGGACAGCGGCGTGAACTTATTGAAGAGCGGGGCGATGAACATCGGGTAGACGATCAGCAGCGCCAGGTTGAACGCCGTCCACAGCGCCCAGGCCCAGACCCACCAGTAGGCGCCCGCGCTGCCCATCAGCCAGAGCACGGCGGCCGCCAGCGGCAGGCCCAGGACCGCCGCCACCAGCAGGCCCTTGAAGGCATCGGCGGCGAACAGGCCGGGCGTCATGCGGTTGAAGCCGAAGCGCGCCTCCAGCTTGAACTGCCGCCACAGCGTGAAGGGCAGGCCCAACACGCCCAACAGCAGCGCCACCACCACCAGCAGCAGCATCTGCCGCAGGAAGTCGTTGCTGGTAAGCTGGGCCACCATCAGGTCGATGAACTGCAGCCCGCCCATCAGGGTCAAGACCACCAGCAGAATGGCGTCATAGGTGCGTTCCAGCATGCCCAGCTTGACCCGCGCCACCGTGTAGTCCGCCGCGCGCTGGTGGCTGGCCAGCCCGATGCGGTGAGAAAATTCGGACGGCACCTGGTCGCGGTTGCGCGCGACGTGGCGGATCTGGCGGCTGGCCAGCCACAGGCGCACGGCAATATCGGTCAGCAGGAAGGCAACGAACAGCAGTGTGAACATGGGCGATGCGGCTTGCTCAAATAGGTATGTGCGAAAATCGCGTGTTTTTACCGCCAGGCGGTCCTAAGGCAGGAAGCGTCCCATTGGGGGCAGCATGCCGAAGGTGCCGCGTGGGGGTATTCCTTATAGGCAAATTATATGGCTGTGAATGAAAACCGCCTGGTCTGGCTGGACATGGAAATGACCGGCCTGGATCCCGAGAAAGAACGCATCATCGAAGTGGCCGTCGTGGTGACGGAACCCGACCTGACGGTCGTGGCCGAAGGCCCCGTGCTGGTGGTGCATCAGGCCGACAGCCTGCTCGACGCCATGGACAGCTGGAACAAGTCCACCCACGGCAAGAGCGGCCTGATCGACAAGGTCAAGGCCTCCACGATTTCCGAGGCCGAGGCCGAGGATACGCTGTTGGCGTTTCTGGCGCAGCACGTGCCGGCGGGCAAGTCGCCGCTTTGCGGCAATACCATCAGCCAGGACCGCCGCTTCATGTTTGCTTACATGCCGCGCCTGGAGCAGTTCTTCCACTACCGCAACCTGGACGTGAGCACGCTGAAGGAACTGGCGCGCCGCTGGGCGCCGGCCGTGTACAAGGGCTTCGAGAAGAAGAGCCGCCACGAAGCGCTGGCCGACATCTACGAATCGATCGACGAGCTCAAGTACTACCGCGAACACTTCCTGAAGGTGTAAGCGGTACGCGCCCATGCCTGCCGCCGTGTCCGCCTGCGAGCCGCTCATCGGCGATCACCCGTCGATGGCGGCCCTGCGCGATCTGGTCGGCCGGGTCGCGCGCAGCAAGGCCAGCATCGTTCTCATCTACGGCGAGACCGGCACCGGCAAGGGGTTGGTCGCCCGCAACCTGCATGCGCAGTCGGCGCGCGCGGCCAAGGGCTATACCGAGATCAACTGCGCCGCCATTCCCGGCAATCTGCTCGAATCCGAACTGTTCGGCCACGAGCGCGGCGCGTTCACGGGGGCGGTGGCGCGCAAGACCGGCCTGCTGGAAGCCGCCAACGGCGGCAGCGTATTCCTGGATGAGATCCGCGAGCTGGATCCGGTCATGCAGGCCAAGATCCTGACCTTGCTGGACAGCCGGCGCTTCCGGCGCATCGGTTCAGTCCAGGAAGTTTCGGTCGACGCCCGCTTCATCGCCGCCACCAACAAGATCCTGCTGGGGGAAGTGCAGGCCGGCCGCTTTCGCGACGACCTGTATTACCGCCTGCAGGTGGTGTCGATCAACCTGCCGCCGCTGCGCGAGCGGGGCGACGACGTCATCGTGCTGGCGCAGCGCTTCCTGGAGCGCTACAACGCCACCCACGGCAGCCGCTTCAGCGTCATCGATCCCGAGGTGCGGCGCATTTTCCAGGCCTATGCCTGGCCGGGCAATGTGCGCGAACTGAGCAATCTGCTGGAGCGGATCTGCATCCTGGAGGACGGCGACACGGTGCTGGCGCGGCATCTGCCGCAGCGCATCCTGCGCGAAGCGGCCAAGCCCGCGTCCGCGGCCTCGCCTGCCGCAGCAGGCAGCTATGCCGAACAATCCGCGCAGTTCCAGCGTGGCCTGATCCGCTCGGCCCTGCAGGCTCAGGACGGCAACCTGGGGCGCGCCGCCGAGTCCCTGGGACTCACGCGGCACGCCCTGCGCCACCAGATGCTCAAGCTGGGGCTGGACGGCTGAAGCCTATTCCGCGCTGATGTTGTGCTTGCGCGCGATGCCCTGCCACATCGCAAGCTCCTCGCGCACGCGCGTGCCGAACTCGGCGCTGTCCATACGGGTAGGCACGGTGCCGTCCAGATCGAGCAATGCCTTCATTTCCGGCGAGGCCGAGATCTCGACGAGCGCGGCGTTGAGCTTGTCGATATAGGGCTGCGGCGTGCCTGCCGGCGCGAACACGCCCACCCAGATCTGCACCGAATATCCCGGCAAGGCCTGGGCGGCCGGCGGCAGATCGGGGAAGGCCGGGGAGGGCGCCTGCGCCGTGGTGGCCAGCAGCTTGACCTTCTTGCCCTGCACCACGGGGGCCAGCGTGCTGTAGTTGGACAGCATGACGTGGATCAGGCCGCCCGCCAGGTCGGAGGCGGCGTTGGCCGCGCCCTTGTAGGGCACGTGGGTCATATCCGTGCCGGCGGCGTCGTCCAGCATGACCGTGGCCAGATGCGCCAGCGAGCCGACGCCGGCGCTGCCGTAGTTCAGGGCGCCTGGCTTGCCGCGAGCCGCTTCCAGCAGCTGCTTCAACGAGGTGTAGGGCGTCTGCGCCGAGGCGGCGATGACCAGCGGACCCTGTCCTATCATCGCGACCGGCGCGAACTGCTTCAGCGGATCATAGGGCAGGTGCGGCTGGGTGGCGGCGGTGGTCAGGAAGGTCGACGAGGTCAAGAGCAGCACCGAGCCGTCCTTGGCCGAACGGGCCACGTACTCGGAGCCGATCGCGCCGGCCGCGCCGCCGCGGTTTTCCACGATGACCGTGTTGCCCAGGCGGGCCGCGAGCTGCGGCGCGATCGCGCGGGCGATCGCGTCATTGCTGGCGCCGGCGGTGAACGGCACCACGATCTTGACCTGCTTGGGCACTTCCGTCTGGGCTGCTGCCGCGCCGGCCAGCAGGGACGCGGCCAGGAACAACGTTGTTTGCATGAGCGCTTTCATGATCGATTCTCAGGGAGAGCGAGGGTTGGAGCGGGCGCCGGATGCGGCGCCCGCGGCGTTCAGTCCGGCATGGGGACTGCGACGTCCAGCAGCGGCGCGTACTGCTGCGCGCCGAAGATGTCGCCGTCGCCCGCGGAGCCGCTGGGAGCCAGCCGGTAGATCGTGAACTTGATGGCCAGGCCGGGATCGTAATGCACGAAGTCCGAGATGCGGCTGTCGTCGATGCGGTAGAGAGCCGCCATGCTGGCGCGCGTCAGCGCGCCGGAGCGCTTGACCGCCTCGTAGGTCGCGGGCTCGCGGAAGATGATGTCGAAAGTGATCTTGTTCACGCCCGCGTTCTTGCTGCGGATGGTCTTGGCCAGGTTGCTGAGTTTCTGGGTGCTCATGATCTTGCCGGCTCAGGCGCCAGCCTCGGTGAGGTGGATCGGGAAGAGTTCACCGGCATCGGCCACCGGCAAGGTGTGGTTCAGGGTCCAGCGGTAGGCGGCGCTGGTGCGCACCACCTCGTCCAACGGGAAGGACACGGAGCCGGCCGTACCCTTCACGTCGGGCAGGCGGGCGTAGAACATCTGGCGCAAGCCCGTGAGCGTCAGTTCCTCGGCCATTTCGGCGGTCGGGGCCACGCCCTGGACCATGACGCAGAGCTCATGGCCGGGCTGGTCGCGCAGCGGTTCCAGGTCGCCCATGACGCCGTCGCGGCCGTAGACCTTGTAATGCAGCTCGTAGCCCGAGTCGCCGAAGCGCTCGCGCACCTTGTCGCGCGCCCAGGCGATGACGCGGTCGACGTTGGCGATGGTGTAGGGGTCGCGGATGCCGCAGAGTCCCATGTAGCGCTCGCCGACCTTGCCCGAACCTTCCAGCTTCACGCGCACCTGGGCGGCGGGCTCGAAGCGCGAGCCCGTGATGCGGGTGGTTTTTTCGCTGAGCTGCTCGTAGCGGCATTCGGCCATGTCCAGCCGGCCGCCTGCGAAAAATTCTTCATAGGGATTGGAGCGCTCGTACATCGCGTGGCCCGCGACCGAGGCGATGGTGCAGCGCTGGTCGGGGTGCATGGCGGTGACGCGCACGTCCTCCGCCGAGATCTCGCCCATTACGGTTTCCTTGCCGCCATAGGGTTCGGCGCAGAAGGAGGCGCATTCCAGCACCTTGCCCAGGTAATAGGCGCGGTCGGCGTCGTAGCCCTGATGCAGGGCGGGGGCGGCGAACACGGCGGCGTCCGAGCTGCGCCCGCCGATGACCACGTCCGCGCCGGCTTCGAGCAGCTTGATGTAGGGGTGCACGCCGGCCACCGCCACGATGCGGTCGCTGGCGTCGAGTTCGGCCTCGGTCAGGTCGGCGTAGCCGTCCAGACCCGCCACCTGCTGGCCGTCGCGCAGGGCGCGGCGCACGCGTTCCTTGTCGACTTCCGAATAGAAATAGCCGATCTTGAACGGCGCCAGCTTATGTTCCGCGGCAATTTCCTTGATCAGGCGCACGTACAGGTCGACGCGGCTGTTGGAGCCGGTATCGCCCGCCGATCCGATGACCATGGGCACGCCCAGCTTGCGCGCCGCCAGCAGCATTTGCTCCAGATCGTGGCGCTGCCAGGCCTGCGGGCTGGTGGAGGTATCGGAGCCCAGCGGCACGGGACCCACGTCGTCACTGCCCGAATCGGCGGCGATGCAGTCCGGCCCGGCGGCCACGCCGAGCTGGAAGCTCTCGGTGCGCAAGGGGGCGAATCCTAAGTGCCCATTCGGGCAGATGATGCTCATGGAACGCATGGGTGTAGTCTCTTCAGTTGAGTCGTCCGGTCTCGCTTGTACCGGTCATGACTACAACGCAAGATGCGTGCCAGCTGGCGGGAAGCGCAAATCCCGGGTATTTGCCGTGCCTGTGGCGCATTCTTTATCTATTTGAGGGTAAATTTTCACGCAATGCGTGAATTTCGCGCATGAAATCTATGCCATCTTCTTATGCCGTAGCCCGGATCCGCGCCGCCGAACGCCAGGCCCTGGCCGCGGGCAGGCGGCTGATGCCGCTGGCGGGGGCGGCCGCCGCCCGTTACGTCGCGGCGCGGATCCGGCCAGGGGCGGTGGTGCTGGCGCTGGCGGGCCCGGGCAACAATGGCGGCGACGCGCTGGAAGCCGCAACCGGCCTGCGCGCGATGGGACACGATGTGCGGGTGCTGTTGCCCTCGGGGCCGCAGAACCTGCCCGCCGATGCCGCCCGCGCCCATGCCGGCTGGCTGGCAGCGGGCGGCGCAACCTGGTCCGAGCTGAAACCGGATTTCGTGCCGGAGCTGGTCATCGACGGCCTGTTCGGCATCGGCTTGAATCGTCCGCTGGGCGCGGACTGGCAGGCGCTGGTGGACAGGGTCAACGCCTGGAACGTGCCGGTGCTGGCGCTGGACGTACCCAGCGGCATCGACGCGGACACGGGCGCAGCGCTGGGGCGGCCGATCCAGGCGCGTTGGACCCTGTCTTTCATCGGCCGGGCGCGGGGGCTGGAAGGCCCGGGACCGGGGCGCGACGCCTGCGGCGTGTCAGAGGTGGATACGCTGGGCGTGGCCATCGCCCCGGCGGCCTGAGCCCTGGGGCTGGTCTCAGGCGGGCTTGCCGCCGAAGCGCGCGGCGATATCCTCCGACAGCGGCGCGTAACGCTCGTTGTCGCGGCCGGCCAGCGCGTCCAGGTGCGCTTCCGACGCGTCGAACACCTGCCAGTAGATGCGTCCGCAGATCTCGCGGGCGGCATGGCCGGGCCAGTCCTCGGGCAGCATGGGGCCGGGCAGTTGCGGGTCGTGCAGGACGATGCGGCGCCAGCTGTGCAGAAGCATGACCCGCACGATGAACGCTTCGGCGGGCGCGGGCGGGGTCTCCAGCAGCTTTTCCAGCGGGCCGAAATTCTTGGCGAACTGGCGGTACTGCTCGGCCAGTTCGTCCAGGTTCCAGCATTGCGAGGCCAGGCTGGCTATCGGCAGACCGCCGGCGCCGGCCAGGTCGCGGGCCGACAGCACCAGCGCCCGGTCCGGGATGCCCAGCTTTTCCAGGATGTCGTGCGCGGCGCTCGCTTCCGTGTGCGGATGGGCGAACAGCCCCGGCGCGATCATGCCGAACCCTTCCCAGACCAGTTCCCGGCGCAATTCCGCGCGCTCGGCCAGCCCGTTGCCGGTGCGCGGCAGGGCGACCAGCGTCCATTCCCCGTTCCATTCCTGGGGCGGCCCCACATAGATGCGCTGCGACGCGTGCGCCGTATGGCGCAAGCCCTGCTCGGAAATCAAGTAGAGGCTGCGCCGCCCGTGGCGCTCGGATTGCAGCCAGTTCTGCGCCACCAGTCGGAAGACGCTGGTGCGCAGCAGCCGTTCATTGATGCCCAGCGGCGCCAGCAGCTCGATCAGGTCGCCCAGCCAGATGGCGCCGCCGTGCGGGGCCAATGCATCACCCAGCAGGCTGACGCAAAGCGACTTCGCGCGCGGCGGATCGTTCTTGATCAGGCGTGAAAGAAAGCGGTCCAGGGGCGACTGAGGGTTTGCCATTAGAAGGGGCCGCGGGCGGCCGATATCGGGATCCGCAATATGATACATAAATCCAATGTGATACAGATTTGAGTTTGACAATGAATTTTTTGTATTAAATAATCCTCCTATGACATGACGGCACTGCGGAACGTTTGCTTTGCGTTTTCGCAAACCGTCTTCAAGGAGACAAACATGTACGCTCAACTCGTCGAAACCGGCGTCAAGCAGGTCAAGACCGCGGACCAGCTCGAAGGCCGGGAACAGACGTTCCAGCGCCGGATCGACGACGGCGTCCGCATCGAGGCCAAGGACTGGATGCCGGAGGCCTACCGCAAGACGCTGGTGCGCCAGATTTCCCAGCACGCGCACTCCGAAATCGTGGGCATGCTGCCCGAAGGCAACTGGATCAGCCGCGCGCCTTCGCTCAAGCGCAAGGCCATCCTGCTGGCCAAGGTCCAGGACGAAGCCGGCCATGGCCTCTACCTGTACAGCGCCGCCGAAACCCTGGGCGTGTCGCGCGATGACCTGATCGACGATCTGCACGCCGGCCGCGCCAAGTACTCCAGCATCTTCAATTACCCCACGCTCAGCTGGGCCGACATCGGCATGATCGGTTGGCTGGTCGACGGCTCTGCCATCATCAACCAGATCCCCCTGTGCCGCTGTTCCTACGGCCCCTATGCGCGGGCGATGGTGCGCGTCTGTAAGGAAGAGTCCTTCCACCAGCGCCAGGGCTACGACCTGCTGATGCAGATGTGTCTGCACGGCACGCCCGAGCAGAAGGCCATGGTGCAGGACTCGCTGAACCGCTGGTGGTGGCCGGCGCTGATGATGTTCGGTCCCTCGGATGCCGATTCGCCCAACAGCGCCCAGTCCATGGCCTGGAAGATCAAGCTCTTCTCCAACGACGAACTGCGCCAGAAGATGGTGGACCAGACCGTGCCGCAGGCCGAATACCTGGGCCTGACGGTGCCGGATCCCGAACTCAAGTGGAACGCCGAACGCGGCCACTACGACTTCGGCGAGATCGATTGGTCCGAGTTCTACGCGGTGCTCAAGGGCAACGGCCCCTGCAACCGCGAACGCCTGGCCGCGCGCGTCAAGGCGCACGAGGACGGCGCCTGGGTGCGCGACGCGCTGGTCGCCTACGCCGACAAACAGGCCGAGCGCAAGGCAGCTTGAGCCCGCGAGCGGGCTCCACTTTTCTTCACCAATATTGCAAACCGGAGCGCGCCGCGCGCGCCCGGCATTCGAGGATATCCATCATGAGCAAAGACTGGCCTTTGTGGGAAGTGTTCATCCGCAGCCAGCACGGCCTGGCGCACAAGCACGTCGGCAGCCTGCACGCATCCGACGCCGAAATGGCGATCAATCACGCCCGCGACGTCTACACCCGCCGCAACGAGGGCCTGAGCATCTGGGTGGTGCGCGCCTCTGATATCTCGGCCAGCAGCCCGGGCGATAAGGATCCGCTGTTCGAACCGGCCAACAGCAAGGTTTATCGGCATCCCACGTTCTTCCCGATGCCCGAAGAAATCAAGCACATGTAAGACGGCGGGGGAGACATGGACAAGACTCTGTTTGAATACCTGCTGCGCCTGGGCGATTCCTCGCTCATCCTGTCGCAGCGGCTGGGCGCCTGGACCGGCCACGGCCCCATCCTGGAAGAAGACCTAGCGCTGACCAACACCGCGCTCGACCTGCTGGGCCAGGCCCGCATGTGGCTGACGCTGGCGGGCGAGGTCGAAGGCGCCGGCCGCGACGAAGACGCGTTGGCCTACCTGCGCGACGCCCACCAGTTCCACAACGTGCTGCTGGCGGAACGCCCCAACGGCAACTACGCCGACACCATGGCGCGCCAATTCCTGTTCGACGTCTGGCACTACTTCCTGCTGCAGCGCCTGGAACAGTCGGGCGATGAGCGCGTCGCCGCCATCGCGGCCAAGGCGATCAAGGAAGTGACGTATCACGTGCGCCGTTCCTCGGACATGGTGGTGCGCCTGGGCGACGGCACGGCGGAAAGCCACGCCAAGATGCAGGCGGCCATCGACGATGCCTGGCGCTTCACCGGCGAGCTGTTCGCCGACGATGCCATCGACCAGGACGTCGCCGCCCGCGGCATCGGCTGTGAGCTGTCGGCCTTGCGCCAACCCTGGCTGGCCCACGTGCGCGAAGTGCTGGAAGAGGCCACCCTGACCGTGCCCGACGAGTCCGCCGCCAACCATCTGGCGTACCGCGGCGGCCGCCAGGGCAAGCACACCGAGGAACTGGGCTACGTGCTCGCCGAAATGCAGTTCCTCCCCCGCGCCTATCCCGGAGCCACCTGGTGAACGCGCTGGCGCCTGTATCCGCCGACCAGGTCTACGCCTGGCTGCAGGAGGTCCCCGATCCGGAGATCCCCGTGCTGTCCGTGGTGGACCTGGGCGTGGTGCGGGACGTGTCCTGGGACGGCGAGGCCTGTGTCGTGGTCATCACGCCCACGTACTCTGGTTGTCCGGCCATGCGCGAGATCACCCAGGACATCCAGCAGACGCTGGCCCGCCACGGCATCGCCGAGGTCCGCGTCGAGACCCGTCTGGCGCCGGCCTGGACCACCGACTGGATGAGCGAAAAGGGACGCGAGGCGCTCAAGGGCTACGGCATCGCCGCGCCCGCCGAACGCGCCGTCGACATCTCGGGCATCAGCCGGCGCGCGGCCGGCCCCGCCATCGCCTGCCCGCGCTGCGGCTCGAAAGACACGCGCCTGGTCAGCAACTTCGGGTCCACGTCGTGCAAGGCGCTGTATCGCTGCGTGTCTTGCCGCGAGCCCTTCGATTATTTCAAGACTCACTGAGAGCGGTTTCGCAATGAGCCAGAACCAATTCCATTCCTTGACGGTGGCTTCGGTGGCGCGCAACACGCGCGACGCCGTGGTCGTGACCTTCGATCTGCCCGAAACGCTGGCGCAAGAGTTCGCCTTCCTGCCGGGCCAGTACCTGACGCTGCGCACCGAGCTGAACGGCCAGGAACAGCGCCGCTCTTATTCCATCTGTTCCGCGCCTCACGACAAGCTGCTGCGTGTGGCCATCAAGAAGGTGGACGAGGGTGTTTTTTCCAGCTGGGCCAACCATGAGCTGCAACCCGGCCAGACCCTGGAAGTCATGGCGCCGGCCGGCAACTTCACCGTCGATTTTTCGCCCGAAAACAAGCGCCACTATGTGGCGTTTGCCGTAGGCAGCGGCATCACGCCGGTGTTCTCGCTGGTCAAGACTGCGCTGTCGACCGAGCCCAATAGCAAGTTCACGCTGTTCTTCGGCAACCGCGCCTCGTCGGCCGTGCTGTTCCGCGAAGAGATCGAAGATCTGAAGAACCTCTACATGGAGCGCTTCTCGCTGGTCTACATCATGAGCCGCGAGACCCAGGACATCGAACTCTTCAACGGCCGCCTGGACGGCGACAAGGTCGACCAGCTGATGGCGGCCTGGATGAGTCCCGAGGATATCGATTACGCTTTTGTCTGTGGTCCGCAGACCATGACCGAAAGCGTGGTCGAGCGGCTGCAGGCCCGTGGCATTCCGAAGTCGAACATCAAGTTCGAACTGTTCGGCGCGCCCAAGGGGCCGCGCGCATTGCGCACCGGCCAGGACGCCCGCCAGGCGCCCGGCAAGGGCCAGTGCGAGGTGACCGTGGTGCAGGACGGCCACAGCCGCATGTTCGTGATTGAAAAGAATAAAGACAGCGTGCTGGATTCGGCGCTGGCGCAAGGGATAGAACTGCCGTATTCGTGCAAGGGCGGAGTGTGCTCCACCTGCCGCTGCAAGGTCATCGAAGGCGAGGTGGACATGGATGCCAACTTCGCCCTGGAAGACTACGAAGTGGCGCGCGGTTTCATCCTGAGCTGCCAGAGCTTCCCCGTCAGCGACCGCCTGGTCATCGACTTCGACCAGGAAACCTGACCCGGCCCGCGCCAGGCAGATAAAACCATATCCATTTGGAGAGACGCAGTGTCCCAACAATTCTTCGAACGCCACCAGCCCCTGCTGGAACAAGCCATGGCCGCCGCCTCCCTGCGCGGCTACTGGAGCCCGTTTGCCGAGTCGCCCAGCCCGCGCAACTATGGCGAGACCGCCAACGACGAGGGCCGCGCTGCCTTTGAAGCGCTGCAAGGCAAGCCTTTCCCGCTGAACCTGCATGACGCCGACGGCACCGTGGGCGGCGAGCAGTCGCCCTTTGGCTTCGACCTGGGCATCACCTATCCGCGCGTCCCCGCCGACAAGCTGATCGCCGCTTCCAAGCGCGCGCTGGAAGACTGGCGCCGCGCCGGCCCGCGCGCCTGGGTGGGCGTGTCGCTGGAAATCCTGGCCCGCCTGAACAAGCGCAGCTTCGAGATCGCCTACGCGGTCCAGCACACCACTGGCCAGGGCTTCATGATGGCCTTCCAGGCCGGCGGCCCGCACGCGCAGGACCGCGGCTTTGAAGCCGTGACCTACGCCTGGCAGGAAATGTCGCGCATCCCCGGCGTGGCCGTCTGGGAAAAGCCGCAGGGCAAGAATGACCCGATCCGCATGGAAAAGCAGTTCACCGTGGTGCCGCGCGGCGTCGCGCTGGTGATCGGCTGCTCCACCTTCCCGACCTGGAACGGCTATCCCGGCCTGTTCGCCAGCCTGGCCACCGGCAACACCGTCATCGTCAAGCCGCACCCCGGCGCCATCCTGCCCCTGGCCATCACCGTGAAGGTGGCGCGCGAAGTGCTGCAGGAAGCGGGCTTCGACCCGGACGTGGTGCTGCTGGCCGCGCACGCCGCGGGCGACGACACCGCGCAGAAGCTGGCGCTGGACCCGGCCGTCAAGATCGTCGACTTCACCGGCAGCACCGCCAACGGTGACTGGCTGGAGAACAACGCCCGCCAGGCGCTGGTCTACACCGAGAAGGCCGGCGTCAACCAGGTCATCATCGATTCCACCGACGACCTGAAGGGCGTGGCCCGCAACCTGGCGTTCTCGCTGGCCCTGTACTCGGGCCAGATGTGCACCGCGCCGCAGAACATCTATGTGCCGCGCGACGGCATCCAGACGCCGGAAGGTCGCGTCAGCTTCGATGAAGTCGCCGCCGCCCTGGGCGCCGCGGTCGAGAAGGTCGGCGCCGATGCGGCCAAGGCCGTCGAACTGACTGGCGCGATCCAGAACCAAGGCATCGTCGAGCGCATCGAAAAGGCCCGCGCGCTGGGCCTGCCGGTGGTGGCCGACAGCAAGGCGCTGACGCACCCGCAATTCGAGAACGCCCGTGTCCGCACGCCGCTGCTGCTGCGCACGGAAGCAGGCAACGCCGCCATCAGCCAGGAATGGTTCGGTCCGATCGCCTTCGTGGTCGCCACGGATTCCACCACCCACAGCATCCAGCTGGCGCGCGACAGCGTGATCAAGCATGGCGCGTTGTCGCTGTCCGCCTACACCACCAGCGACGCCGTCGCGGACCAGGTGCAGGACGCCGCCGAAGTCTCGGGCGTGTCGCTGTCGCTGAACCTGACGGGCGGCGTGTTCGTCAACCAGACGGCCGCCTTCAGCGACTTCCACGGCACCGGCGCCAACCCGGCCGCCAACGCCGCGCTGTCCGACTCGGCCTTCGTGTCCAACCGCTTCCGCGTGGTGCAAACCCGCCGTCATGTCTGAACGGGGCGGCTGACATGAGCTACCAGGATATTCAATTCGACCTGTCCGGCGGCATCGCGCGCCTGACGCTGAACCGTCCCGACAAGCTGAACAGCTTCACGGCCAACATGCACGGCGAAGTGGCCGACGCGTTGACGCGAGTGGAAAACGAAGGCGCGCGCGTGCTGCTGCTGACCGGCGCCGGCCGCGGCTTCTGCGCTGGCCAGGACCTGAGCGAGCGCAAGCCCGCCGCCGACGGCACGCCGCCCGACCTGGGCGAGACCGTCGACAAGTTCTACGGGCCGCTGGTGCGCCGCGTGAACGCCTTGCCCATGCCGGTCGTGGTGGGCGTGAACGGCGTGGCCGCCGGCGCGGGCGCCAATCTGGCGTTTGCCGGCGACATCGTCATCGCCAAGGCTTCGGCCACGTTCATCCAGTCGTTCTGCCGACTTGGGCTGATCCCCGACACCGGCGGCACCTTCGTGCTGCCGCGCCTGGTGGGCCGCGCCCGCGCCATGGGCCTGGCCATGCTGGGCGACAAGCTCAGCGCCAAGCAGGCCGAGGAGTGGGGCCTGATCTGGCAATGCGTGGCGGACGAGGAATTCGACGCCGCGCTGGAACGCTTGGCGCAGCATTTCGCCAAGGCGCCTACCAAGGGCCTGGCTTTCACCAAGCGGGCCATGCAGGCCAGCCTGGGCAATGACCTGTCCACGCAGCTGGACCTGGAACGAGACATGATGCGCGAACTCGGCCGCAGCGCCGACTACGCGGAAGGCGTGGCCGCCTTCCTGGGCAAGCGCGAACCGCAATTCAAGGGGCAATAAGAATGAACGCACACGTTCCCGCGGTCGAAGTGCCGGCCGATCCCCAGGAGCTGGCGCAGGCCGTCGGCACCGTCATGTTTGCAGGCGACGCGGCGTCGCAAGGCCTGGACATGAAAGTCGAGGAAATGGCGCCGGGCTACGCGCGCCTGACCATGCGCGTGCGCGCCGACATGCTGAACGGCCACAAGACCTGCCATGGTGGATTCATCTTCGCCCTGGCGGACAGCGCCTTCGCCTTTTCCTGCAATTCGCGCAACGTCAGCACCGTGGCGTCGGGCTGCACCATCGATTACCTGGCGCCGGGCTTCGAAGGCGACTTGCTGACCGCCGTGGCGCAGGAGCGCTCGCTGGCCGGCCGCACCGGCGTCTACGACGTAACCGTGACCAACCAGGAAGGACGTAACGTGGCGCTGTTCCGCGGCCGCTCCTACCGCATCAAGGGCCAGATCGTCGGCGTCCCCGCGGACGCTTGAGCCAGCCAACCAACCAAAGATACGGCCGCGGGCCGGGCCGCGAGCGGGCAGGGCTTCCGCCCGCCGCGAGACCGGGCTCCGCGCAGAGAGAATTTCAGGAGAGAGATAACCATGTCCAACACCATGAGCAAGCCGGGACTGGACCCCATCGAGCATGCCAGCGAGGATGAACTGCGCGCGCTGCAACTGGAGCGGCTGAAGTGGTCGCTCAAGCATGCCTATGAAAACGTGCCGCACTACAAGAAGGCTTTCGATGAAGCCGGCGTGCATCCCGACGACCTGAAGCAGCTGTCCGATATTTCGAAGTTCCCCTTCACCACGAAGAAGGAACTGCGCGAGAACTATCCCTTCGGCATGTTCGCCGTGCCGCGCGAGCGCATCTCGCGCATCCATGCGTCCAGCGGCACCACCGGCAAACCGACAGTGGTGGGCTACACCCAGGGTGACCTGGACAACTGGGCCAACCTGGTGGCGCGTTCCATCCGCGCGGCGGGCGGTAAGCGCGGCGACACGGTGCACGTGGCCTACGGTTATGGCCTGTTCACCGGCGGCCTGGGTGCGCATTACGGCGCGGAACGCCTGGGTTGCACGGTCATCCCGATGTCGGGCGGACAGACCGAAAAGCAGGTGCAGCTGATCAACGATTTCCGTCCGGACATCATCATGGTCACGCCCTCCTACTTCTGCAATATTCTGGAGGAACAGCGCCGTCAGGGGATTGATCCGCGTCAAAGTTCGCTGCGCATCGGCATCTTCGGCGCCGAACCCTGGACCGGGCAGATGCGCGCCGACATCGAGACCGAAGCCGGCATCGACGCCGTGGACATCTACGGCCTGTCCGAAGTGATGGGGCCGGGCGTGGCCAGCGAGTGCGTCGAGACCAAGGACGGTCCGGTGGTCTGGGAAGACCACTTCTACGCGGAAATCATCAATCCCGACACGGGCGAACCCGTGGCCGACGGCGAGCCGGGCGAACTGGTGTTCACCTCGCTGACCAAGGAAGCGATGCCCATCATCCGCTACCGCACCCGCGACCTGACGCGCCTGCTGCCGCCGACCGCGCGCAGCATGCGCCGCATCGGCAAGATCACGGGGCGCAGCGACGACATGCTGATCGTGCGCGGCGTCAACATGTTCCCGACCCAGGTCGAGGAACTGGTCTTGAAGATCGCCCAGCTGGCACCGCACTATCAGTTGGTGCTGTCGCGTACCGGCAATATGGACGAACTGGAAATCCTGACCGAACTGCGCGCCGAGTTCTCGACGCTGTCGGATGCGGAACGCGCGAACCTGGGCAAGCAGCTGCAGCACGCGGTCAAGACGCACATCGGCGTCAGCGCGCGCATCCAGGTGTCGGACTCGGGCCATGTGGAACGCACGCTGACCGGCAAGGCGCGCCGCGTGATCGACAAACGGCCGAAATAATGGGTAGTCCCCAAAGGGAGTCCCCTCCCTTTGGGGCGGCCTTTTGATCGACGCTTTAGCGGAGTTCCGCAGCAAGAAAAAGCAGCCATAGGGCTGCTTTTTTACTTGATCGTCCCGCGCACGATGCGCCGGTACCAGTAGTGCAGCAAGGCGGCCGACAGCCCCAAGCCGACCATGGCCATCAGCCACATGCTGCCCGCGCCCTGTGGCGAGCCCGGCACCAGGATGGCGCGCACGCCGTCCAGGCCGCCGCGGCCCGGGCCGAAGCCGAACCACCAGCCGCCGACCAGGCCCACTCCCGCCAGGGCGACCACTTGCAGCAGCAGCGGCACCACCGCGACCTTGTAGGCGCGCAGCAGGTAGGAATTGATGCATTGCATCGAGTCGAACAGGTGGAACAGGGGCAGGACGGCAAGCAGGGTGGTCGCCACCGCGGCCACCTCGGGGTTGTTGGTGTAGGCGGCCAGGATGAGCGGCCGGCCGGCCAGCAGCACTGCCGCCGTGAGCAGCGCGCCCAGGATGCCCAGCGTCAGGCCCGCCATGCCGGTGCGGTGCGCATGCGCAAGATTGCCCGCGCCGATGGCCTGCGCGGTCAGGGCGGCCGTGGCCACGCCCAGCGCCATCGGCATCATGTAGCAGAGCGCGGCCAGGTTGGACATGATCTGGTGGCCGCCGGTCACGAAGGTGCCTTCGCGCGCCACCAGCAGGGCCATGAAGGTGAAGGCCGACACTTCCACCAGATACGAGCCGCCCATGGGGATGCCCAGGCGCAACAGCTCCTTGAGCGTCTTCCAGTCGGGCTTGCCGACGTGCAGCTTGAAGCGCCGGTAGTAGCGGTCATGGGTGATGACCCACAGGCCCAGGCCCAGGCTCATCCACGACACCACGGCCGTCGCCAGGCCGGCGCCGGTGGCGCCCATGGCCGGCAGGCCAAGATTGCCGTAAATGAAGAGCCAGTTGAAGAAGGCCTTGAAGCCGATCGCCGTCAGGTTGATGGCCATGACCAGCTTGGGGCGCGAGACCGAGGTGCCCAGCGCGTAGATGGTGCGGAACACCAGGGCCGCGGGCAGCGCCAGCACCAGGGCCTGCAAATAGGAGCCGATGCGTTCGCGCACGCCAGGGGCGACTTCGCCCGACATGGACAGCCACATGTCCGGGAACAGCAGCAGCACCGCGCCGACCACCGAGAGCCCCAGCGCCAGCCACACGCCCTGGCCCCAGCTGCGCCCGACCTCGAGGTTATTGCCGGCGCCGAAGTGCTGGGCCAGGATGGGGATCAGGGCGTGCACCACGCCCATCAGCCCGACAAAGATGGTGATGTAGATGGACGCGGACAAGGCCATCGCCGCCAGGTCGGCGGCGCTGGAGTGGCCCGTCATGGCGGTGTCGAGCACGCCGAAGGAAATGCCGGCCCATTGGCTGACCAGTACCGGCCAGGCCTGCCGGGCGATGCCGCGCAGGGTGGCGCCGAAGCTCATCGGCGCGGCGGACGCGGGCGTCATCGGGGGGCGCCGACTCTGAGCAGGCGGAACACTTCCTGGCGGTCGGCGCGGCGGCCGCCTTGCCACAGGACTTCGGCGCCGTCGCTGTAGGCGGCGGTATTGTCCCGCAGGCTCTGGTTGCTGGTCTGCTGTAGCACCAGCGTGCACTTGGAGTCGAACGTGAACGTCAGGTTATTGAAGATCAGGAACGAGGCGCGCTGTCCGCTGCCCAGGCTCAGTCCGCGCACGCACTCGCCGGGGCGCACGTTCTGTTCCAGCGCCTGTGCCAACTGCCCAGACACGGTGCGATAGCTACGGGCGTAGTCCACGGCGGGCTGCCACAACAGCACCAGCAGGATCCACGTGACGGTCAGGCCCCCGGCCGACAGCACGGTGCCGCGCCACAGCGCCTGCGGCCGCACCCGCAGCCGCCAGACCACCAGCGCGATCCAGCCCACGGTAAAAACAACGGCCAGCGCGAACGCCACCCAGGAGATCTCGGGGTCGTAGCCGGTGGTCTGGCGCGCGATATTGCGGGAAATCTGTGCCGGCCATCCGAAGTGCAGGGCGACCCAGCCCAGCCAGACCGTGGTTGCCGTCAGCGAAAAGCACATGACGGCGAACCAGTCCAGGGTGTTGACCACGCCGCGGCGCAGCGTGGGCAGCGAAAACGCGCCCAACACCGCGCAAGGCACGGCCAGCAGCACATATTCGGAGTCGGAAGCTTCTTCCAGGCCGAATAGCACCGCCGCGGAGCAAACCAACAGGGTCAGGGGCAGCCAGATATGGGGCGCATAAAGCCAGGCGCGCCAGCGCCAGATGGCCAGCAGGGCCAATGGCCAGGTGGGCCACAGGTACCAGGGCAGGTCGCGCAGGGTGCGCCCGATGTCATGCCAGGAGGGCACGGCGAAGGACGACAGGTTCCAGATCTTCCAGTTGCGGATCCAATACTCGCTGCTGTGGCTGGCGGGAATCCACCAGGCCAGGATCAGAAGGGTGGCCAGCAGCGCGGCCCAGGGCAGCCAGCGGCGGCATTTCCACAGCCGGCTGCGAGGGTAGAAGGCCAGGGCCGCGCCCACCATGATGGGGATGGCGCCGACCCAGCCGCGGGTCAGGAAGCTGGCAGCCAGGGCGATGCCCAGGGTGGTGCTGCCGGTGAACGGCCGGTCTATGCTGCGCGCCAGCGAATAGAAGGCCAGCGCCTGCCACGCCATGATGGCGGGTACGACGGTGGTTTCGTGGGTGCGCTGCAGGATGCCGACCGTGGCCAGCAGCAGCAGCAGCGCGGCGTCGGCCAGCATGCGCCCGTAATCACGAGGTTCCGGTTCGCCGCCGAAGGGCAGGGCCAGCGGCTGCGCTTCGGCGCGGCGGCCCAGCAGGTAGGTGCCGTACCAGACGCTGGTCGCGGTGATGCCGAACCACAGCAGATTGGGCAGGCGGCCGGCGGTGATGTCGCCGATGAAGGGGCCGAACAGCCAGATGCAGATCGCGCCCACCCAGGTGATCAGCGGCCCTTCCTCGGCGTGGGCCAGGTGCCCCACCTGCGGCAGCAGCCAGGTGATGCCGCCTTCGCGGATCGCCGTGACCATGGTCGCCAGTCCCACCGCATCATCAGTTTTCCACGGGTCGCGCATGAACAGGCCGGCCACGATATAGGCCAGCGACAAGCCCAGCAGGATCAGCCTGGGCAGTTTCGCGGTGGCCACGGACGTGAGCCGGGCCGGAGTGGAAATGGAAAGTGGGGACACGGGCGTTAATGTAACCGAGTGGTCTGATTGCGCGAGTACCCGGCGTCAAGATTGAACTGCCAGGGAGAAAAAAAAGCAGCCCGGAGGCTGCCTTTTTGCTGCGGCTCCCGCGGGAGCGACAGGATCAGGAAGCGGACTTGACCGTGCCGGCAGTGCGGGCGAAACGGGCGCGGAACTTTTCCACGCGGCCGGTTTCGACGATGCGGGTCTGGGCGCCCGTGTAGAACGGGTGCGATTCGGAGGTCACGTCGCACTTGAAGAGCGGGTACGTCTTGCCGTCGATTTCAACGGTTTCGCGCGTGTGCACGGTCGAACGGGTGATGAACTTGTTGCCCGTTTGCAGATCGGCGAAGACGACTTCGCGGTATTCGGGGTGAATGCCTTCTTTCATGGTGCTTTCCTAGGGCTCTTTCGAGCCTTGCAAGTTGTTAGGGTCGCCAGCCAGGATGCGCGGTAATCCCGCCCGCCCGGCAAATCCGCCGATATCCTCATCGGGTTTGCCCAGCGGCCGGATACTCGTCGACTGTTCCAGCCACGTATCCAAAAAGTAACCCCAAATTCTAGCATGGGAATTTTGGCCAGGCCAAGAGGCAAGGAGGCCCTTTGGGAGGGGCGCCCTTGCCAAAAATTGGGGGCGGATAAAGGTTTAAAGATCCGTGCGCAGCTTCCAGATCTCGGGGAACAGCACCACTTCCAGCATGCGCCGCAGGTAATCCACTCCCGACGTGCCGCCAGTGCCGCGCTTGAAGCCGATGACGCGTTCGACGGTGGTGACGTGGCGAAAGCGCCACAGGCGGAATGCGTCTTCCAGGTCGGTCAGCTTTTCCCCCAGCTGGTACAGGTCCCAGTAGCGGTCGGGCTCGCGGTAGACCGTCAGCCAGGCGGCTTCCACGCCGGCCGACGCCTGGTAGGGCTGGGTCCAGTCGCGTTCGAGGTGGTCGGCCGGCACGTCCAGGCCGTGGCGGGCCAGCAGCCGCAACGCTTCGTCGTACAGCGACGGGGCTTCATAGGCGCTGCGGACCTGGGCCAGCAGGTCCTCGCGGTGCGCATGCGGCTTGAGCATGGCGGCGTTCTTGTTGCCCAAGAGGAATTCGACCTGGCGGTACTGGTAGCTCTGGAATCCGCTGGACCGCGCCAGATAGGGGCGCAGCGCGGAATATTCGGGCGGAGTCATGGTCGCCAGCACGTCCCAGGCATGGACCAGCTGTTCCATGATCTTGCTGACGCGGGCCAGCATCTTGAAGGCGGGCTGCAGCCGGTCGGCGGCCACGTTGGCGATGGCGGCGCGCAGTTCGTGCAGCATCAGCTTCATCCAGAGTTCGCTGGTCTGGTGCTGGATGATGAAGAGCATCTCGTTGTGCTCGGGCGACAGTGGATGCTGCGCGTCTAGCAGTTCGTCCAGATGCAGGTAATCGCCATAGGTCATGTCGCGCGTGAAATCCAGCTGCGCTTTTTCCTGGCGGACGATGTCTTCGGGGCGTTCGGAGTGGCTCATGCGCGGTCTCCCTGGCAGGGCGGGGCGGCGCGGCGCGCGGAGGCGGGCAGGGCGCGCCACGAGGGCGCATGGGGACGGGCGCAGGCAAGCGCCGCACGCGGATCGGAATGGTGTTTCATGCTCGTGCTTCCAGAACTGGCGGCCGATTTCGGATCGGCCGCCCATGGCCAGCGGACCAGCCTACAGTTCGCGCAAGACGGCGCGAACCGGGCTGGCATCGGCCTGGACCAGCGCCAACGGCAGTGCGATCAACTCGTAATCGCCTTCCGGCACATCGTCGAGCACCAGGTTCTCCAGTACCCGCATGTCGTGCCGCAAGATCGTGTGGTGGCTGTCCAGGGTCTTGCTGGACGCGGGATCGATGCTGGCCGTATCCAGGCCAATCAGCATGACGCCGCGTTCGGCCAGCCATTCGATGGTCTGGGGCGCGTAGGCGGAAAAGTCGTCGGTCCACCAGTCCTGCGCGGCATGCTTGGCGGTGCGGACCAGCACGCGGGGCGGCAGGTTCAAGGCCGCATGGGCCACGTGGTCCACCGTGATGAGGGGGCCGCAATCGATGGCGTGTATGACGCGACAGGGTCCCAGGAACGGTTCCAGGGATACCGCGCCGATGGCGGCGGCGCCGTTCTGGTAGTGCAGGGGCGCATCAGCATGCGCGCCGATGTGCGGCGACAGCGTGATTTCGCTGACGTTCACCGGGCAGCCAGGCGTAAGCGACCATTTCCATTGCTGGCGGTACGGCGTGTCGCCAGGAAAGACTGGCGACGCCGTGGAGACGGGCGGGGAGATGTCCCACAAGCGTTTCATGTCAGGCGGAATGGGTCGGAAGATGCGTTAAGCCTAAAACAATTGCGGGCGCTAGTCTAACGAATTCGGGCGCCATCCGCAGCCCCTACAGGCCGCCGAGTTCGGCCATGGAGATGACCGTGCCGGCGGCGACGATCAGATGGTCCACCAGCCGGATGTCCACCAGCGCCAATGCCTGTTTCAGGTGCTGCGTGAAGCCGCGGTCCGCGGCGCTGGGCTCGGCCAGGCCGGACGGATGGTTATGGGCGATGATCAGGGCCGCCGCATGGTGTCGCAGCGCCTCGCGCACGACCTCGCGGGGGTAGACCGATGCCTGGGACAGGGTGCCGCGCGCCAGCTCGCCCGTGGCGATGAGGCGCAGCCGGTTGTCCAGGTAGAGCGCGATGCAGTGTTCCACCTGGCGGTGCCCCAGCGCCATTTTGCAATATTCTTTTACCCGCAGCGGGTGTGCCAGGTTGCTATTGCGGGTCAGATCCTCTTCGATGGCGCGGCGCGCCAGTTCCAGCAGGGCGACCAGCATGCAGGCCTTGGCCGCACCCAGGCCCGGGACCGTGGTCAGTTCCTCGGGCGTCGCGCCCAGCAGGCCCCGCAGGCCGCCGAATCTGGCCAGTAACTGGCTGCCCAATTGCACCACGTCCAGGCCGGGAATGCCGGTGCGCAGGGCGATGGCGAGCAATTCCGAGTCCTGGAGCGAGCCGGCGCCGTGGCGCAGCAAGCGCTCCCTGGGACGCTCATGTTTGGGCAGTCGGTCGGACAATTTCATAAGAGGCTCTAAAATCAAGGTTTATTCAATTGCATATACGGTGGCAGATCTTGAGCATCGCCTCTAATGAAGTGAACGTTTTTGTCCGTCCGGATTCCTACCTGACGCTGCACTACCGCATCACGCTGGCCTCCGGGCCGGGCAAGGATTCCGTCTTCGCCGACACTTTCGACGGCCGTCCCGGCACGCTGCAGATGGGCAGCGGCCAATGGGCGCCCGGACTGGAAGCGGCGCTGGTCGGCCGCGCCGAAGGCGAGCGCTTCAGCGTCACGGTCGAGCCGGCCGACGCCTACGGCGAGCGCAACCCCGAGCTCATCCAGCGCGTCACGCGCGCCATGCTGGCCGAGCATGCCGGCGCCGACGCCACCTTCGAGCCGGGCGACCTGGTGGAATTCGCCGCGCCCAATGGCGGACGCTATTCGGGCGTGCTGAAGGAAATCAACGACGACTCGGCGCTGTTCGATTTCAACCACCCGCTCGCGGGCATCAGCTTGCGGGTCGACGTGGCGCTCTTGGGAGTCCTCTGATGAGCCAGGTTGTCACCGCCGCCGGCGCCGAAGTCCTGCTGGCGCAGCCGCGCGGCTTCTGTGCCGGCGTGGATCGCGCCATCGACATCGTCGAGCGTGCGCTCGAGCTGCACGGCGCGCCTATCTATGTGCGCCACGAGATCGTTCACAACCGCTACGTGGTCGAAGACCTGCGCGCCAAGGGCGCCATCTTCATCGACGAGTTGGACGACGCGCCCGCCGGCGCCATCGTGGTGTTCTCGGCGCACGGCGTGTCCAAGGCGGTGCGGGCCGAGGCCGAATCGCGCGGGCTGCGCGTGTTCGACGCCACTTGCCCGCTGGTCACCAAGGTCCATATCGAGGTGGCCCGCATGCGCGCCGCCGGCCGCGAGATCATCATGATCGGCCACAAGGGCCATCCCGAGGTCGAAGGCACGCTGGGCCAGGCCCAGGGCGGCATGTACCTGGTCGAGACCGCCGAGGACGTCGCCGGCCTGCAGGTGGCCGATCCCGAAAACCTGGCCTACGTCACGCAGACCACCTTGTCGGTCGATGACGCGGCGGCCGTGTCGCGGGCG
Organism: Achromobacter sp. SD115; assembly: GCF_017355315.1. Taxonomy (NCBI): domain Bacteria; kingdom Pseudomonadati; phylum Pseudomonadota; class Betaproteobacteria; order Burkholderiales; family Alcaligenaceae; genus Achromobacter; species Achromobacter sp. SD115. The sequence continues at coordinate 48,400 of NZ_JADIJM010000004.1, forward strand.
CTGAAGCAGCGCTTCCCCAGCATCGTCGAGCCCAAGAAAAGCGATATCTGCTACGCCACCCAGAACCGCCAGGACGCGGTCAAGGTCATGGCCCCGGATTGCGACCTGGTGCTGGTGGTGGGCAGCCCCAACAGTTCCAACTCGAACCGGCTGCGCGAAGTGGCCGAGCGCAAGGGCGTTGCGTCCTACCTGATCGATGGCGCGCAATCGATCGATCCGGCCTGGCTGGTGGATCGCAAGCGCATCGGCGTGACGGCGGGCGCATCCGCGCCCGAGATCCTGGTGCAACAGGTGATCGACCGGGTCAAGGAATTGGGCGCGGTGTCGGTGCGCACCATGCCGGGTCTGGAAGAGAATGTGGCGTTCCCGCTGCCCAAGGGCCTGTCCCGCAAGTCGGCGCAGACGGAATCGCTGGAATAAGCAGGCGGAATCGCTGGAATAAGCAGGCGGGCGCCGCGCGAACGCGCGGGGCTGCCGCATCAGAACATCAAGGAGACTTCATGCAGTTGTACAGCTACTTTCGCAGCTCGGCCGCGTACCGGGTGCGCATTGCCCTGAATCTCAAGGGGCTGCCCTACGAGTACCTGCCCGTGCATCTGCTGAAGGACGGCGGCCAGCAGCTGTCGGCGGATTACCGCAAGGTGAATCCGACCGCGCTGGTGCCCACGCTGGTCGACGGCGACGCCGTCATCGGCCAGTCGCTGGCCATCATCGAATACCTGGAAGAGACGCATCCCGAGGTGCCGCTGCTGCCGGCGGACGCCATCGGCCGCGCGCGGGTGCGGGACCTGGCGCTGGGCATCGCCTGCGACACGCATCCCTTGAACAATCTGCGCGTGCTGAAGTACCTGAAGCACACCCTGGGCGTGGACGAGGCCGCCAAGACCGCCTGGTACAAGCACTGGGTGCATCAGGGCCTGGAAGCCCTGGAGGCGCAATTGGCAAGCTCTGCCGCCACCGGCCGTTTCTGCCATGGCGACACGCCCACGATCGCCGACCTGTGCCTGGTGCCCCAGGTGGCGAACGCCCAGCGTTTCGACTGCGATCTGTCGGCCATGCCCAACGTTGTGCGCATCGACGCCGCCTGCCGCGCGCTGCCGGCCTTCGAGGCGGCCGCGCCGGGCAAACAGCCCGACGCGGAGTAGCGGCCAACCAGGTGCGGACCGGCTCAGCCGATCTGCACCGGCACGAAGATCTTGTCTTCGCCGCGCTGTACCAGCAGGGCGACCGTCTTGCCCGCCTTGGACAGCGCTTCCTTGACCTGCGCGACGTTGTGCACGGGTACCCCGTTCAAGGACAACAGCACGTCTCCCGGCTCGATCCCGGCCTTGGCGGCCGGCCCGACCGAGCGTTCGATCAGCAAGCCCTCGGCGCCGGCCGCCTGCTGCTCCTGCGGGCTTAGCGGACGCAGCGCCAGGCCGAGCTGGCCGCGCTGCACCTCCTGCTCTCCCGCCGAGGCCTGGGCCTTGTCCTTGGGTATGCCGCCCAGGGTGGCGACCAGTTCCTTCTGCGAACCATTGCGCCAGACGTCCAGCTTGATCTTCTCGCCCGGCGTGGCCAGCGTGATGGTGGAGGCCAGATCGCCCGAGGACACGATGGTCTTGCCGTCGATCTTGCGCACCACGTCGCCGGGCTGCAGGCCGGCCTTGTCGGCGGCGCTGCCTTTCTCCACGCTGGACACCAGCGCGCCCGAGGGCGTATCCAGCTTGAAGGAGTTGGCCAGGTCCTGGTTCACTTCCTGCACCGTCACGCCCAGCCTGGCGTGCTGCACCTTGCCGTGTTCCAGGATCTGGTCCTTGATCTTGTAGGCCACGTCGATCGGAATCGAGAACGACAGGCCCTGGAATCCGCCGGTGCGGCTGTAGATCTGCGAGTTGATGCCCACCACTTCGCCGCGGTCATTGAACAGCGGGCCGCCCGAGTTGCCGGGATTGACCGCCACGTCCGTCTGGATGAAAGGCACCGAGGTGTCGTCCGGCAGCGAGCGGCCCTTGGCGCTGACGATGCCGGCGGTGGCCGTGTTTTCGAGGCCGTAGGGCGAGCCGATGGCCAGCACCCATTCGCCCACCTGCAGCTGGTTGACGTCGCCCACCTTCACCACCGGCAGGTTCTTGGCGTCGATCTTGAGGACGGCCACGTCGGTCTGCGGATCCGAGCCCAGCACCTTGGCCTTGTACTCGCGGCGGTCGGTCAGCTTGACCGTGACTTCCTTGGCGTCCTGGACTACGTGCGCATTGGTCAGGATGGTGCCGTCGGCGCTGACGATGAAGCCGGAGCCTTCGCCGCGCATCGGCACTTCGCGCGAAGGCCTTTGGCCGCGCGCGCCGGGAATCTGGCCGAAGAACTGGGCGAACGGGTCGCCTTCGTCGGCGGATACCTTGCGGGTGCCGCTGACGCTGATGTTCACCACGGCCGGGCCGAAGTCGCGCGTGATCTGCGCGAAGTTGGGCGGGCTGGACGTGCCGGGCGCCTGGAGGGAGGTGGTAATGGCCGGCGCGTTGGCCGCCATCGAAACGCCGCCGGTGAAGGCGGTTGCGCCCGCGCCGCCTATGGCGCCGGCTGCCAGCAGCGCCAGCACCAGGCGCGAGGGTTTCATTTGGGTGGTCTTCATGTCGGCTCCTGCGTTCATGTTGAAGGACATGGCGCTATCTTCGGGCCTGACACTTAGGCGAGCCTTAAATCGGGAAAACCACCTGCACGCGCAGGCCCTGGCCGGCCGGCGTGTCCTGCAGCGTTATCGCCGCGCCGTGCTGGTCGGCGATGCTGCGCGCGATCGCCAGTCCCAGGCCGCTGCCATGCTGCGCATTGCCTTCGACGCGGTAGAAGCGGTCGAACACGCGTTCGCGCTGGTCCGGGGCGACGCCGGGGCCTTCATCGTCAATCAGCAGGGTGGCTTCATGAGCAGCCTGTTCCAGGTGCAAATGGACGCGCTTGCCGGCTGGCGTGTACTTGATGGCATTGTCCAGCAGATTGCGCACCAGCAGCGTCAACGCATCGCGGTGTCCTTGCACCCATGCCTGTGGCGCGCCGTCCAGATCGATGCTGATCGATTTGGCGTTGGCCTGGGGCAGCATCTCGGAGAGCGCCTGGCGCAGCACGTCGGCCAGGTCCACGGCTTCAGGAGGTGTCTGTTCTGCCGCGTTTTCATGGCGCGCCATCGACAACAACTGCTCTACCAGGCGGGTGGCGCGGTCGATGCCGGCAGCCAGGCGCTGCTCGGCCAGCTTGCGCGCGTCCGCGTCGCCCGCGCGTTGCAGGGCCTGCAGTTGCAGCCGCAGCGCGGTCAGCGGCGAACGCAGCTCATGCGCCGCATCGCCCACGAATTGCTTCTGCTGCGCGAAGGCGCCGCGCATGCGTTCCAGGAGCAGGTTCAGTTCCTGGACCAGCGGCCGGATCTCGTCGGGCAAGCCTTGCACGCTGACGGGGGAGAGGTCCTCGGGCTGCCGCGCCGCGACCTGGGTGCGTGCGCGCTTCACGGGGCGTAGCGACCAGCTCACCACGCACCAGACGATCAGCATCAGCAGGGGCGCCGCGGCCGCGATGGGGGCGATGGTGCGCAGCGCCAGCGCGCGCGCCATGCCGGTGCGCACGCCCATGTCCTGCGCCACCTGGATGACCTGGAAGGGCGTGGCCAGCGAATATACGCGGTAGGTGCTGCCCTCCATTTTCGCGTCGGAGAAGCCGAGCACGATCTGGTCCGGCAGCGGGCGGCGCGAGCGGGAATTGAAGACGCGCAGGCCGTCGGGCGTCCAGATCTGGATGATCAAGTCGTCGGCGACGGGAGAGCCCGCACCGCGCGCGTGCGTCGGGCCTGTGCTGAGCAGTCCGTCGCCGGTGCCCAGCGACAGGGCGGTGCGCTGCAGCAGCGAATCGAAGATGTCGTCGGCTTGCGCCAAGGTGCTGCGGTAGGCGATGGCGCCTTGCACCAGCGCGCCGACCACGATGGCGGCCAACAGGAAAAAAAGCAGCCTGGCTCTCAGTGAGTAGCTAAGCGGAATGCTCATGTTTTGGGGATGACATAGCCGACGCCTCTGACGTTCTGGATCAGGTTCGGACCCAGCTTCTTGCGCAGGCCATGAATATAAACCTCAACCGCGTTGCTGCTGATGCTCTCTTTCCAGCTATACAGCTTTTCTTCCAACTGGGCGCGGGAGAAGATCATGCCGGGACGCGCGATCAGCGGTTCGAGCACGGCCCATTCGCGCGCGGTCAGCGTCACGGGGGTGCCGTCCACCATGGCGGCGTGCGATTGGGGGTCTATGGTGATGCCCTCGTGTTCGAACACCGGCTCGGCGCGGCCGGCGCTGCGCCGGATCAGGGCGCGCATGCGGGCCAGCAGTTCGTCCACGTCGTAGGGCTTGACCACGTAGTCGTCGGCGCCGGCGTCCAGGCCCGCGATGCGGTCGCTCACGGCGTCGCGGGCGGTGGCGATCAGCACCGGCGTGCGGTCCTTGCGCGCGCGCAGGTCGCGCAACAGCGACAGGCCGTCGCGCTTGGGCAGGCCCAGATCCAGCAGGATGAGGTCGTAGGTGTCGGTGCGCAGCGCGAGTTCCGCGGCATTGCCGTCCTTGACCCAGTCGACGGCGTAGTGTTCGGCGCGCAGGCAGTCCAGCACGCTCTCGCCTATCATGAGATCGTCTTCAACAAGAAGGATGCGCATGGTCGTTTCCGCCTGGATGGTCCAGCAGGTTGGATGCGCGGTGAGGGGCGGGAGTTCCCGGGCCAGGGTTCGATGCGGAACGGGCGCGGAAATGAAAAAAAGCAGCCCGAGAGGGCTGCTTCTTGAAATCTGGTGCCGGCAATAGGAGTCGAACCTACGACCTTCGCATTACGAATGCGCTGCTCTACCAACTGAGCTATGCCGGCAAGACCATTTGCTCCGTTCCCGCGATGCTGGAACCGCAAGCAAAACATCTTTGTTTTCCCTGTCTCGTGGCCCTGATTTATGGGGTCCGATCTGGAAAGACCGAGATCATATCAGAGTTTTTTGGCGATGGGAAACCGTGCGCTTAAAACGCCGGAAAAAACCAGCGATTTGCACAGTCTGATTTTTTAGTTCATAATCTCGTTTCTTAGCAGTTCCCCGATAGCTCAGTCGGTAGAGCGACGGACTGTTAATCCGCAGGTCGCTGGTTCGAGCCCAGCTCGGGGAGCCAAAGAATTCAGGGCCATTCACGCAAGTGAGTGGCCCTTTTGGTTTTCCGCATCGGAATGGCGGGCAAGGAAGGTCGGGCATGGACGATAAGCGCATAGGCGTGACGGTGATTTCCGGTTTTCTGGGCAGCGGCAAAACGTCGTTGCTCAACCGCCTGTTGCGGGATCCGGCATGCGCGGATGCCGTCGTCATCGTCAATGAATACGGCGAAGTGGGCGTCGACCATCATCTGGTGCGGCAGGCCCGCGACAATATCGTGCTGGTCGAGGGCGGCTGCCTGTGCTGCGTCGTCAGCGGCGCGGTGGTCGATGCCTTGCGCGATTTGTTCATGCTCGCGCTCAGCCGCAAGATCAAACCCTTTCGCCGCGTGCTCATCGAAACCAGCGGGTTGGCCGATCCTGCGCCTATCCTGTTCACTCTCAAGCACGACCGCTTCCTTTCCGAGCGCTATGCGTATCGGGGCGCGATCGTCCTGGTGGATGCGCGCAATGGACTGGATCAATTGGAGCGGCAACCCGAGGCGCCGCGGCAGCTGGCCCTGGCGGATGTCGTGGTGTTCAGCAAGCCGGACTTGTCGGACGCGGCGGGCCTGGATCGCCTGGAGCAGGCGGTCGCCGGCGTCAATCCGGGCGCGCAGCGTTGTGTCCAATGGCCTGATGTGCCGCTTGCCGACGCGCTACGCGCCGGGCTGGATGGGCAGGCCAGGCGCGATGGCGCTGCCCTGGCGAACTGGCTGCGGCCATTCGCGCAGCCCCGGGCGGTCCGTCATGGAAACGTGGGCAGTTTCTCCCTGGCGTTGGCTGTTCCCGTCGGGCGGGCGGCGTTTCTGGCCGGCATGTCGCGGATCCTGGAGCGCTATGGGCAGGGCTTGCTGCGTATGAAGGGGCTGGTGTGTTTCGAGGGTGAGATCTTGCCCTGCGAGGTTCACGCCGTGCATGGCGAGCTCTATCCGGTGCATCGGCTCGATCAATGGCCGGATGGGGAGCGGGTGTCGCGGCTGGTCTGCATCTTGCGCGGGCCCGAGGTGGCGGAGGTTCGCGCCGCCTTGGGTGCTGCGCTTGGGCAGTCCGTCCCTTGATTGCCCGTGCCAGGGCCTGGATCTTCTGGGTGGCGGTCTCGATTTTGATGTCGGCGTTGCACCGAAATACGGTATAACCGGAGCGGTCTGGTGCAAGAATCGAGACAATCATGGATCGTTTGAAGGCCATGCAGGTATTCGTGGAAGTCGCTGACAGGGGTAGCCTGTCGGCGGCGGCGATCCATCTGGACATGTCGCGCGCCATGGTGTCGCGCTATTTGGCGGAAATGGAGCAGTGGGTGGGGGTCCGTCTGCTGCATCGCACGACGCGGCGCCTGAGCCTGACGCCCGCCGGCGCTGAAACGCTGCCGCGCTGCCGGCAGATGTTGGACATGGTGGGGGATCTGCGCAACGCGGTATCGACCCCGGACGATACGCCGCGCGGCCTGCTGCGCATCACTACCAGCATGTCGTTTGGCTCCCGCCATCTGGCCAGCGCCATCACCGACTACGTCAAGCTGCATCCGGGCACCTCGGTCGATCTGATGCTGGTGGACCGCGCCGTCAATCTGGTGGAAGAGCGCGTGGATCTGGCCGTGCGCATCACCAATGACCTGGATCCCAATCTGATCGCCCGCAAGCTGGCGGTCTGCCGTTCGGTGGTGTGCGCCTCGCCCGAGTATCTGCAGCGCGAAGGCGCGCCGGCCCGCATCGAGGATCTATCCTTGCGCAACTGCCTGACCCACTCGTATTTCGGCAAGAGCCTGTGGCGCTTCGAGCGCGATGGCGAACTGGTGGATGTGCCTGTCAGCGGCAACATCAGTGCGAATGAGGTGTCGGTGCTGGCGCGCGCGGCGCTGGAGGGTGCTGGCATTGCCATGCTGCCGACCTACTACGCCGCGGACGACATCGCATCAGGCCGCCTGCGGGCCATCCTTACGCAAAGCAAGCCTCAGGAACTGGGTATTTACGGTGTTTACGTCTCGCGCCGCCAGATGCCCCTGATCTTGCGGTCCATGCTGGATTTTCTGGTGGGTCGCCTGGAATCCACGCCATGGGACAAGCCTGCGCCGTAGTTTTTGCGCCGCGTTCGGCGTCGCGCCGGCTTGAGGGCGGGGTATATGACGGTATAATCAAACATCTGCTTGAACATGTTTGGCGTGGCGGGCTTGTCCCTGTCAGCGTGTAGTCTTAGAAAACATCCAAGAATCGTGGTTGCAGCTCGGGTGAGTTGCGGCATGGCGGAACCCGTTTCCGCATGCGCCAGGGGAAGCGTATCGGGTTTGTGGCTGGCGGCGGACTGTCCGCGCTGTCCGAACCTTGATGATTCAGGTCCTTGATATCGATTGCCGCAGGAAGACGGCGCCGGGTTGCCGGTGTGCTCCGCGGGCTGGCCGGCGATTTCTGCCGGCTTTTCCAGAATTTGCTTGAGTGTTTGCCTTGCGGGTCACGGCAGGCATTCCGCCCAATCCCTATTGGCGCGGTCGTTTCGGCACATGTCCGGGGTACGCCTATCCGGGGCGCATGGCGGTAAACACAGGAATCCAGTGAAAATTTCGCAAACCAATGCTGTCTGTTGCTGGCGAGCCGCCGAGGCTGCCGGTCCGGCGGCGGGTGCGCGTGCCGGCATGCCGGGGTTGCGCGCGTTGGCCGGTTTGCCGTGCTCGTGGATTTTTTCCGGCGCCGCAAATGAAAAAGGCCCGGCGCGTGCGCCAGGCCTGAATCAATTTGGTTGCGGGGGCAGGATTTGAACCTACGACCTTCGGGTTATGAGCCCGACGAGCTGCCAGACTGCTCCACCCCGCGTCTGAGAAATGAATAGTAGCCTTATTTTCAACCTAGCGCAAGTTAGCCCTTTTTGAATTTGAATGTCGATGAACGATAGCGAGGCAATACTCGTGTTGGAAACCGCGCTGCTTTGCGCGGCGCAGCCGATGCACCTGTCCGATATGCGCAAGCTGTTCGGGGACGATGAACAATTCGACAACAGCGCGTTGCGCACGCTGTTGGAAACGCTGCAGGCCAATTGGGCCGATGGTGGCCTGGAGTTGGTCCAATTGGCCACCGGGTGGCGCTTTCAGAGCCGCCCGCGCATGCAGCGCTACCTTGAGCGTCTCAATCCGGAAAAGCCGCCGAAGTACTCGCGCGCCGTGATGGAAACCCTGGCCATCGTTGCCTGGCGCCAGCCGGTGACGCGGGGCGACATCGAGGATATCCGCGGCGTCACCGTGTCTTCCCAGATCGTGAAGGCGCTCGAGGATCGGGGCTGGATCGAGGTTATCGGCCACCGCGACGCGCCGGGCCGCCCGGCGTTGTTTGGCACCACGCGCCAGTTTCTGGATGATCTGGGTCTGCGTGCCCTGGACGAATTGCCTGCGCTGGAATCCGCGCAGGCGGCCGCGGCGCTCGCTGGGCTGGATCTGGGCGAAGTGCAGCAGGTGCTGGGTGGAGAGGACGGCGCGGCCGAGGGCGATGCGCCTGGCGAAGGCGGCGAAGCCGCCGGCCAGCAGCCTGAGGGCGTGGCCGAGGCCGCGGCGGATTCCGCGGGCGATGCAGATGCCGCGGGCGAGGATGGCGTAGAAATGGGCGCGCGCTCCGAAGGCGAGGCTGCCGCAACGGCGGGCGAGGACGGGGAGTCCGAGGTCAGTATTCCGGTTGCGGAATTGTCTGTTTCGGAACAGGATGTACCCATAGCTCCCGTCGATAGCGTAGAATCCGTGCTTTCGCGCACAGAAGAAGGCGCGGATCCCGCAGACGAATCCACCGTCCGGGAGCAAGCCGAAGGCTTGTCCAATACGTCAGTCATGTCCGGTTTTCCCGACGACGCGGCTGACAACGACATTTCCGATATGGCCGCCGATGCCCCAGAAGCCGGTGCTGCAAAGGAAAGCGTCGAGAACGCAAAACACGCGGAACCGACCGACCCGATTGACGAGACCGATACCGCGGCGCCTGGCGCCGCCGGGCACGAGCCCGCTTCCGGTCTTGCCGATCCTGTTCGGCCTGGCCCGGATGCCGCCTCCCCGGAATCGGACGAGGCAGGCTTTGAGCGGCCCGAGGCTGATCGAGAGCCGGCGTCCCCAGATGATGACGAGCCTGCCGCAGGCAGGCCTACCCAAGTTTGAAATTCGGAGCTGTCCCAGTGACAACGAATACAGCAATGCAGGACGACAACCCCCGTTCGGATGATGCCGTTTCCAACGGTCAGCCGGAATCCGCCGCGCGCGAGCCGGCAGCAGAAGGCGAGGCGGGCGCGCGCGGTCGAGGCCGCAAGCTGAGAACGCCGTTCCGCCGCCGTCGCGGCGATGCTGCCGCCGAGCAGGCGCCGGCGGGCGAGGCGCAGCCGGCAGCGTCGGCTGCAGTTGCCGCCGCAGTCCAGGTCGAGCCGCAGGAATCGCGCGGCACGGAGCAGGAAGCCGAACAGGCGCTGTCGTACCTGGAAACCGCTGACCGCATGGAGCAGCGCCTGGGCAAGTACCTGAATAGCGATTCGGTCATGCCCAAGTTGCACAAGGTGCTGGCCGACGCCGGCATCGGTTCGCGCCGCGAGATGGAAGAATTGATCGTCGCGGGCCGGGTGTCGGTCAACGGCGAGCCGGCCCATATCGGCCAGCGCGTGGCGCCCAATGATCAGGTGCGCGTCAATGGCAAGCCCATCATGCGCGTGAATACGAAGAAACCGCCGCGCGTGATCCTGTATCACAAGCCCGCCGGCGAAATCGTCAGCCATGACGATCCGGGCGGCCGCGCAAGCGTTTTTGCCCGTCTGCCCAAGCTGCGCACGGGCAAGTGGCTGTCGGTGGGTCGTCTGGACCTGAACACCGAGGGTCTGCTGATCTTCACGACGTCCGGCGACATGGCCAACCGCATCATGCACCCGCGCTACGGCACGGAACGCGAATACGCGGTCCGCGTGCTGGGCGAGATGGACGAGGCGCAGCGCCAGTCGCTGGTCGATGGCATCGAGCTGGAAGACGGCCTGGCCGCGTTCGGCGCGCTGGATTACCTGGGCGGCGACGGCAGCAACCGTTGGTACCGGGTCACTCTGCAGGAAGGCCGCAATCGCGAAGTCCGCCGCATGTTCGAGGCTGTCGGCGTCACGGTCAGCCGGCTGATCCGCACCCGTTTCGGTGATGTGGTCCTGCCGCGCACGCTGCGCCGCGGCCGCTGGGAGGAACTGGATGCATCCCTGGTCACGGCTTTGATGGTTCAGCTGGGTCTGGTGCGCGATGACGACGAAGCCGGCGGCAATCGCCGCCGCTCCAAGCAGCCGCAATCGCATGACAGCGCGCTGCCGCCGGGCTTTGGCACCATGGACCGCAACGGCTTGAACGGCGCCCGCATCGGCCGCCGCGGCAAGCTGCAGGGCGGCCGCTTGGGCAGCGCCGGCCAGGCGGCCGCGTGTCCGTCGGATCCCTTCGGCACGGGTTTGATGATTGCTGGCGGCTATGCCAACGGTCATCCCCTGTCGGGCGAAGGCGCTGGCGGCAACCGCAAGGGCGGCAAGCCTGGCGGCGGCCGTTCCGCGGCCGCAGGCGGCAAGCCGGGTGGCAAGCAGGGCGGCAGGCCCGCTGGCAACGCTGGCAAATCTGGCGGCAAGCCGCGAGGTCCGCGTGCTGCCGCAGCCGGCGGGCAGCCTGGCAATGTGGCGTCGGCCGATGCCGGCTTCGGCAATGCCGCCGAGGCGCCGGCTGGTGGCGCGCGCAGGCCGGCGGGCGGCAAGCCCGCGGGCGCGCGCGGCAACGCTGGCCGGGGCGGCAAGCCGGCGGCAGCCGGTGGCGGCCGTGGCGGCAACAAGGCAGGTGGTTCCGCAGGCAACAAGGCGGGCGGTGCTGCTGGAAACAAGGGGCCGGGCGCTGGCGGCAAGCCGCGCGCGCCGCGCAACGCCGCTTCTTCCCCCCGTGGCGACGACTGGCAGCCCCGCGGCGCGTCGGCGCATGAATCCCGCCTTGGCGTGATGGGCGGGCGCGGCCGGCAGGGCCGCTGATCGCTGCCGGGCGGCGCGCTGGCCGCGCCGCCGGGCGGGATATGTCCCGCATAGTCGTAAGCCCGTGACGAATCAGGCGTTTTTCCAGTTTATCTGGTAAAATCAATGGTTTTCATGGCTTCGTGTCGTTGCCTTTTGCGTGCCGTAAGGCCGCAGTGCCTCTGCAAACCCGCGCTAACCCATTGCCAACGCATCGCAAATGCATGGCAAGTTCGTGGCAAAAGCGTAGCAAATGCAGCGGTGGCGGCAGCAGCCAGGCAGTAGTTGGCATCGGACTTTGCGCCAGGTGCCGCCTGATCCGGATTGCGGGTTGGGGCGGCGGGTCAGAACTGACCGGGGCGGCGCAAGCCAAATTTAGGTCGCAATATAGGGCACTGCCCAGCATTGCTCCTTACGTGCAGTAGGGTGGCGGCTGGGCTCTGTGCAATACGGTGGGCTGGGCGTGCAGCCCATTTTTTTTGAGTATATGGCTGATTTATTCGCATTGACCAAAGAGGCTCTGGCCGGCATGGACGTCGAACTCGTGGACGTCGAGCGTGCCGCCCTGGGCCTTTTGCGCGTCACGATCGATCGGGTCGGCGGTGTGCGCATCGAAGACTGTGAGCAGGTGTCCCGCCAGTTGTCGCGGGTGTTTGAAGTCGAGAACGTCGACTACAAGCGGATGGAAGTCGGTTCGCCGGGTGTAGACCGCCCGCTGCGCAATGAGGCTGAATTCCGCCGTTTCGCAGGCGAGCGCATCGAAATCAAGCTGCGCGAGGCATTGGACGGCCGTAAGGTCTTTGCTGGCATCTTGACGATGCCCGAAGACGACGCCGCAGCCTCCGACGCGGCTGCTGGAATGCAAAAGACCGTGTTCGGTCTCGAATTTGAGGCAAAAAAGAACGAAATCCAGTTGTTGAATTTCACGGTCGACGATATCGAACGTGCAAAACTGGATCCCGTTCTGGATTTCAAGGGCAAAAAGCGATGAGTCGCGAAATTCTTCTGTTGGTCGATGCCTTGGCGCGTGAAAAGAACGTCACGCGCGACGTCGTGTTCGGAGCGCTGGAAAGCGCCCTGGCCTCGGCGATGAAAAAGCGCTTCAAGGATGATGCGGACATCCGTGTCGCCATCGATAGGGACACGGGCGATCACGAAGGCTTCCGCCGCTGGCTGGTCGTGCCTGACGAAGCTGGCCTGCAAGAGCCCGACAAGCAGGAAATGCTGTCGGACGCGCAGGAAATCGTTCCCGGCATCCAGGAAGGCGAATACATCGAAGAGCCGCTCGAACCCATCGAGTTCGGCCGCATCGGCGCGCAGGCCGCCAAGCAGGCCATTCTGCAGAAGATCCGCGACGCCGAGCGCGAACAGGTGCTGAACGACTTCCTGGACCGTGGCGAATCCATCGTGTCCGGCACGATCAAGCGTATGGACAAGGGCGACGCCATCGTCGAAACCGGCAAGATCGAAGCGCGCCTGCCGCGCTCCGAAATGATTCCGAAGGAAAACCTCCGGGTGGCCGACCGGGTTCGCGCTTTTGTGTTGCGCGTAGACCACGCCGCGCGCGGCCAGCAGGTGATCCTGTCGCGCACCGCGCCGGATTTCATCCGCCAGCTGTTCGAGAACGAAGTTCCCGAAATCGAGCAGGGCCTGCTGGAGATCAAGGCCGCGGCCCGCGACGCCGGCGTGCGTGCGAAGATCGCCGTGGTGGCATACGATAAGCGCATCGACCCGATCGGCACCTGCGTGGGCATGCGCGGTTCGCGTGTTACCGCCGTGCGCAACGAGCTGGGCGGCGAGCAGGTCGATATCGTGCTGTGGTCGGAAGACCCCGCGCAGTTTGTCATCGGCGCCCTCGCGCCCGCCAACGTCGAATCCATCGTCGTCGATGAAGACAAGCATGCGATGGATGTCGTGGTGGACGAGGAAAACCTGCCCAAGGCCATCGGCGCCAAGGGTCAGAACGTCCGCCTGGCTTCCGAGCTGACCGGCTGGCAGATCAACATCATGACGCCGGAAGAAAGCCTGAACCGCCAGGAAGTCGAGCGTTCGGGCCTGCGCGCCACGTTCATGAGCAAGCTGGACGTCGACGAGGAAGTCGCTGACATCCTGATCGACGAAGGTTTTACCGGTATCGAGGAAATCGCCTACGTGCCCATGCAGGAACTGCTGGAAATCGAGGCCTTTGACGAAGACACCATTAATGAGTTGCGCGCCCGTGCCCGCAATGCGCTGCTGACCGAGGCAATCGCCCAGGAAGAGCGCCTTGAGACCGCGCAGGACTTGCTTGAACTCGAAGGCATGACGCCCGAACTGGCTGCCAAGCTGGCCGAGCGCCAAGTGCATACGCGTGATGATCTGGCCGAATTGGCGACGGACGAGCTGGCGGAAATCGCCGGTTTGACCGAACAGGAAGCCAGCGATCTCATCATGCGTGCCCGCGCCCATTGGTTCGACGAAGAATAACCAAAAGGACACGGGTCCGCGGCGGGCGGGATATCCGCCGCCGCGAGTTCACGTTGTTTGTAATAGCTGCATATAGGGAAGAGAGAGCCTAATGTCGAGTAATACCGTCGCGCAGTTCGCTACCGAGCTGAAAATGCCTGCCAATGTGCTGCTGGATCAGCTGCGCTCGGCCGGCGTTGACCTCAAATCGGTCGACGATTCCGTCACCGACAGCGACAAGGCGAAATTGCTCGAATCGCTGCGTCGCGCCCACGGCGCGACCGAAGGCAAGAAGATCACCCTGACGCGCCGCCAGACGTCCGAAATCCGCCAGGCGGATGCCACCGGCCGCTCGCGCACGATCCAGGTCGAAGTGCGCAAGAAGCGCGTGTTCGTCAAGCGTGATCCCTCCGAAATCGCCCTGGAACAGGCCGCGTCCGCGCGCGCCGAAGATGACGCAGCCGTCGATGAAGCGCCGCAGGTGTCGGCGCCCGTCGTCCCCGAGGCTCCTGCCGCGGCCGCTCCTCGCGAGGCCGCTCCCGTCCAGGCCGAGGCTGTTGCCCCTGCCAAGGCGGAAGAGCCCGTTGTTGCAGAAGCGCCCGCGCCGGTTGAAGCGCCCGCGCCTGTTGAATCCGTCGCGGCCGAAGCGCCCGCTCCCGTCGAGGCGAAAGCCGCCGAAGTCCAGGCCCAGCCTGAACCCGAACCGACGCCGGCGCCTGCTCCTGCCGAGCCCGTGGCCGAAGAGGCCAAGCCCGAAGTCAAGACTGAATCCACCGAGCCCAAGGCTGAAGAAGCCAAGCCGGAACCCGTTGTGCTAGCCAATAAGTCCGAACCATCTACCTCCCAGGCCGCCGCGCCTGTCGCCCAGGCTCAGCCTGCTGCGAAGTCCGAACCCGTCAAAACCGCCGCGAAGCCCGAGCCCGCCGCGCCTGCCGTCAAGGTAGGCAACCGCGCGGACAACCGTCGCGCAGGCCCGCCTCTCGCCGCTTCCGCCGCGCCGGCAGCCCGCGATGAGGCCCGCCGCAAGGCCGAGGCGGAAGCCGCCGCGCTGCGCGAGATGCTGAACCGTCCGCGCAAGGTGCTGCGCGCTCCCGAACCGGAAGCGCCCGCCGCCGCGGCGCCGATCTCGGGTACGCTGCACAAGCCGGCCGGCAAGCCGGGCGCCACGCCTGGCGCCAAGAAGGACGCCAAGCCCGCCGCTCCCGGCGCGAAGAAGACCATCAAGACCGCCGAAGTCGCTTCGACCTGGTCCGACGACGCCTCGCGCAAGAAGCCCGCGGACAAGCCGGCAGCCCCGGCCAGCCGCGACGGCTGGCGCGCGGGCGGCAAGGGCGGCGGCAAGGGCGGCCGAGGCGGCCGCAACCAGCAGAACGATCGCCGCAACGAGCCGGCGCCGCAGGAATTCATCGCGCGTGAAGTCCACGTGCCGGAAACCATCAGCGTGGCCGACCTGGCCCACAAGATGTCCGTCAAGGCCGCCGAAGTCATCAAGCACTTGATGAAGCTGGGCCAGATGGTCACCATCAACCAGGTGCTGGACCAGGAAACGGCCATGATCGTGGTCGAGGAACTGGGCCACGTGGCGATCGCCGCCAAGCTGGACGATCCGGAAGCCTTCCTGGACGAAACCGCCAGCGTGTCGGAAGCCGAACAGATGCCGCGCGCCCCGGTCGTGACCGTCATGGGCCACGTCGACCACGGCAAGACCTCGCTGCTGGACTACATCCGCCGCGCCAAGGTTGCCGCGGGCGAAGCCGGCGGCATTACGCAGCACATCGGCGCCTACCACGTTCAGACCGAGCGCGGCATGGTGACCTTCCTTGATACCCCGGGCCACGAGGCGTTCACCGCCATGCGTGCCCGCGGCGCCAAGGCCACCGACATCGTCATCCTGGTCTGCGCGGCCGACGACGGCGTGATGCCGCAGACCCGCGAAGCCATCCACCACGCGAAGGCCGCAGGCGTTCCGATGGTCGTGGCCATGACCAAGATCGACAAGCCCTCCGCCAACCCCGACCGCGTCAAGCAGGAGCTGGTTGCCGAGGAAGTGGTGCCGGAAGAATACGGCGGCGACGTGCCGTTCGTGTCCGTGTCGGCCAAGACCGGCGAAGGCATCGACGATCTGCTCGAAAACCTGCTGCTGCAAGCCGAAGTGCTGGAACTGAAGGCCCCGGTCGACGCGCCCGCCAAGGGCCTGGTGATCGAAGCCCGTCTCGACAAGGGCCGCGGCCCGGTCGCGACCATCCTGGTGCAAAGCGGCACGCTCAAGCGCGGCGACGTGGTGCTGGCCGGCGCAAGCTTCGGCCGCGTGCGCGCCATGCTGGACGAAAACGGCAAGCCGATCCAGGAAGCCGGTCCGTCCATCCCCGTGGAAATCCAGGGCCTGACCGAAGTGCCGGCCGCGGGCGACGAACTGATGGTGCTGTCCGACGAGCGCAAGGCGCGCGAAATCGCGCTGTTCCGCCAGGGCAAGTTCCGCGACGTCAAGCTGGCCCGCCAGCAGGCCGCCAAGCTCGAGTCCATGTTCGACAACCTGGGCGAGGGCACGCAGACCCTGGCCCTGATCGTGAAGACCGACGTCCAGGGTTCGCAGGAAGCGCTGGTGCAATCCCTGACCAAGCTGTCGACCGACGAAGTGCGCGTGCAGGTCGTGCACGCTGCCGTCGGCGGCATCTCGGAAAGCGACATCAACCTGGCCATCGCCTCGAACGCCGTCGTCATCGGCTTCAACGTCCGCGCCGAAGCCAGCGCCAAGAAGCTGGCCGAGAACAACGGCATCGACGTGCGCTACTACAACATCATCTACGACGCCGTGGATGAGGTGAAGGCAGCCATGTCGGGCATGTTGGCGCCCGAGAAGAAGGAAGAAGTCATCGGCTTGGTCGAGATCCGCGAGGTCTACAGCATCTCCCGCATCGGCAATATCGCCGGTTGCATGGTGCTGGACGGTCTGGTGCGTCGCGATTCGCAAGTCCGCCTGCTGCGCAACAACGTGGTCCACTGGACCGGCCAGCTCGATTCGCTGCGCCGCTTCAAGGACGACGTCAAGGAAGTCAAGTCGGGCTTCGACTGCGGCCTTACGCTGCGCGGCAACAACGACATCCAGGTGGGCGACCAGCTGGAAGTCTTTGAAATCAAGGAAATCGCGCGTACGCTGTAAGGCGTCCGCGAGGCATTTTTTCTAATGAGCCGTCACAAGTCCAAAGCCATCCCCGGCCGCAATCTGCGGCTGGCCGACCAGATCCAGAAGGATCTGGCCGGGATCATCCAGCGCGAGATCGACACGACCCGCGCTGGACTGATCACGCTCTCCGGTGTGGAACTGTCGACCGACTACGCGCACGCAAAGGTGTATTTCACGGTTCTGGGCGCCGAGCCCGAAGCCGCGACCGCCTTGCTGAACGAAAAAGCCGGTTGGCTGCATTCGCAGCTGTACAAGCTGCTGCACATCCACACTGTCCCTACTTTGCGTTTCTTCCACGACGAGCAGATCGCCCGTGGCATTGAGATGTCGATTCTGATCGACCGCGCAAACCGGCCCGGCCCGCACTCGGGCGTGCCCGACGAACCTGAAGACCAGTCCTGATCGGGCTGTCGTCACTGCTTTAAACCGGATTCCGACGATGGCTAAACGACGCGGGCTTACGCTCGACGGTGTGCTGTTGCTCGACAAACCCGTAGGTTTGTCGAGCAACCACGCCCTGCAACGCGCCAAACGTGCCATGGACGCGGCGAAAGCCGGCCACACGGGCACGCTGGATCCCTTCGCCACCGGCCTGCTGGTGTGCTGCATGGGCCGCGCAACCAAGATTTCCGGCGCGATGCTCAACGCCGACAAGGCATATCGCGCTACGCTGCAATTTGGCTCCGAAACCGACTCGGGCGACCTGACCGGCAATGTGGTGTCCACCGCCGAGCCTGGGTTTACGGTGGATGAGCAGGCGCTGCGCGACGCGCTGTCACGTTTCTCGGGCACGATCGAGCAGATTCCGCCCATGTATTCCGCGCTCAAGCGCGATGGCAAGCCGTTGTACGAGTACGCGCGCGCCGGCATCGAGCTGGAACGGCCGCCGCGCCAGATCACGATTCACCGCATCGAACTGCTGTCCCTGAACGGGACCGAGGCAGAGATCGATGTGGCATGCAGTAAAGGCACATACATCCGGACACTGGCCCAGGACATCGGGCGCGTGCTGGGCTGTTACGCCCACCTGACGGCGCTGCGGCGCACGCACGTCGGGCCTTTTTCCCTGGAACGCGCCGTTGCGCTGGAAGCCTTGCAGGCCATGCCAGATCCCAAGCAGGCATTGCTTGCACTGAACGAATTGCCGGAGGGCTTGCTGCCCTCCACCCTGACCTTAAAGGACTCGCTATGACTCGCGCCTTGCGCAACGTCGCCATCATCGCCCACGTGGACCACGGTAAAACCACCCTGGTCGACCAGCTGCTGCGCCAATCCGGCACCTTCCGCGAAAACCAGGCGCTGACCGAACGGGTCATGGACTCGAACGACCTGGAAAAAGAACGCGGCATTACGATTCTGGCCAAGAACTGTGCCGTCGAATACGAAGGCACGCACATCAACATCATCGACACCCCGGGACACGCCGACTTCGGCGGCGAAGTCGAGCGCGTGCTGTCCATGGTCGACGGCGTGCTGCTGCTGGTGGATGCGGTTGAAGGCCCCATGCCCCAGACCATCTTCGTGACCCGCAAGGCACTGGCCCTGGGCCTGAAGCCGATCGTCGTGGTCAACAAGGTCGACCGCCCGGGCGCCCGCACCGATTTCGTCATCAACGCCACGTTCGACCTGTTCGACAAGCTGGGCGCCACCGACGAGCAGCTGGACTTCCCGGTGATCTACGCATCGGGCCTGTCGGGCTACGCGGGCCTGACCGCCGACGTGCGCGAAGGCAATATGCGTCCGCTGTTCGAAGCCATTCTCGAACACGTGCCGCAGCGTGAAGACGATCCCAATGGCCCGCTGCAAATGCAGATCATCTCGCTGGACTACAACAGCTACGTCGGCAAGATCGGCGTGGGCCGCATCAACCGCGGCCGCATGCGTCCCGGCATGGAAGTGGCCTACAAGTTCGGCCCCGAAGGCCAGGGCGGCCGCGGTCGCATCAACCAGGTGCTGAAGTTCCACGGCCTGGAGCGCGTCGTCGTGGACGAAGCCGAAGCCGGCGACATCGTGCTGATCAACGGCATCGAAGACCTGGGCATTGGCTGCACGGTGACCGACACCGCTACCCAGGATGTGCTGCCGATGCTGCGCATCGACGAGCCCACCCTGACCATGAACTTCATGGTGAACACCTCGCCGCTGGCCGGCCGCGAAGGCAAGTTCGTGACCAGCCGCCAGCTGCGCGACCGCCTGGACCGCGAACTGAAGTCCAATGTGGCGCTGCGCGTGCGCGACACGGGCGACGACACGGTGTTCGAAGTGTCGGGGCGCGGTGAACTGCACCTGACCATTCTGCTGGAAACGATGCGCCGCGAAGGCTACGAGCTGGCTGTGTCGCGTCCGCGCGTGGTGTTCAAGGACATCGACGGCGTGAAGTGCGAACCCTTTGAATCGCTGACCGTCGACGTCGAAGACGCCCACCAGGGCGGCGTGATGGAAGAGCTGGGCCGCCGCAAGGGCGACCTGCAGGACATGCAGCCGGACGGCCGTGGCCGCACCCGCCTGGAGTACCTGATCCCGGCCCGCGGCCTGATCGGCTTCCAGAACGAATTCCTGACGCTGACGCGCGGCACCGGCCTGATGAGCCACATCTTCCACGAATACGCGCCCATCAAGGAAGGCTCGATCGGCGAGCGCCGCAACGGCGTGCTGATCAGCCAGGACCATGGCGACGCCGTGGCCTACGCCCTGTGGAAGCTGCAGGATCGCGGCCGCATGTTCGTGAACCCGGGCGATGCGCTGTACGAAGGCATGATCATCGGCATCCACAGCCGCGACAACGACCTGGTCGTGAACCCCATCAAGGGCAAGCAGCTGACCAACGTGCGCGCCTCGGGTACCGACGAAGCCGTGCGCCTGGTTCCGCCGATCCAGATGTCGCTGGAGTATGCCGTGGAATTCATCGACGACGACGAACTCGTGGAAATCACGCCCAAGTCGATCCGCCTGCGCAAGCGCTTCCTGCTGGAAAACGAGCGCAAGCGCGCCGCGCGCGAGTCCGCCGTCTAAAGGACTTGCGCGGAGCGCTGCTTCGCGCCGGTTCAGAAAAAACGCAGCCCTCGGGCTGCGTTTTTTTGTTGCGCGGTGTTCTATCCGCGCGCCTTTCAGCGGCGGCCCGCAGCCACCGCACCCGGCAAGCGCAGTACCGCGTCCAGCAGCCTGGCGGCGAACTCCTGCGCCGCCCGGCTGCGCGATGCTTCCTTGCGCCACAGGATGGCCGCGCGGCGGATGGTGGTCGGGTCGGTGAGCGCGATGCTCTTCAATGCGGATCCTGCCGCGCCGGCGGCATGCTCGGCGGCGATGGTCGCCAGTTCTCCCTGCCGGCACAGGTGGATCAGCGCGTCCACCGATTCCATTTCCACCCGCACCTCGGGAGCCAGCCCGGCCTGGGCGCAGGCTGCATCTATCATGCGGCGCGTGGCGAAACTGCGGGGCAGCAGCGCCAGCGGCACACCCGCAAGGTCGCGCATGCGCAGGCTGCGCCGCGAGGCCAGCGGATGGTTCTTGCCCACCACCACCTGCAGGCGCTCGTCGAACAGGGGCTGCGCCTCAATCTCTTCGCGCAGCGCCGGATGGAAGGAGATGCCCAGGTCCAGCTGGCCGCTGACCAGCAGGTCCTCGATGGGGCCGGCCCGCAAGTCGCGGACGTGAACTTGCACCTTGGGAAAGTCCAGGCTGAATCCCGCTACCGCGTCCGGCACGAAATGGGTCAGGAACGTGGGGATGACGCCTATGGTCAGCGATCCGGCCTGCAGGCCCGCCAGATCCGCCAAAGCCATCTTCCCCGCTTCGATTTCCTGCAAGGCCCGGCTGGCGTGGTCGCGCAGCACCCGGCCCGCTTGCGACAGGCGCAACCCCCTGCCAATACGGTCGAACAAGGGCATGCCCAGTTCTTCCTCCAACTGCCGCAAGCCATGCGACAGGGTGGATTGGGTGACGTGCAGGGCGTCCGCCGAGCGGGTCAGGTGCTCGGTTTCCGCGACGCTGAGAAAGTAGCGTAGCTGGCGCAATTCCATCGGCGGGACTCCTGGTGCAAAGCCGGAACGGACGGTTAATGATGGGCGATTTATTATTCGATGGTATCGAATAATAGGTGCAATATAAATCATTGGATGAAAAACCGACCGGGCCCTAATCTTGTCTGCATCACTCACGCAGGGCTTCAGGCTTTATGACTTCCGTTTCGACTCAGGCTCCGATCACGCCAGACGACGCCTCCTGGCGCATCGAGCGCATCCACGCGAGGATCGTCGACATCCCGACGATCCGGCCGCACAAGTTCTCGTTCGGCGCCATCAACCGGCAAAGCCCGGTCATCGTGCAGCTCTGGCTGGCCAACGGCGCCTGCGGTTTTGGCGAGGCGGCGACGATAGGCGGGCCGTCGTGGAACGAGGAGTCGCCCGAAACCATTCTGCATGCGATCCAGAACTACCTCGCTCCGGCAGTGGCCGGGGCGGATGCGCGCCGGTTCGCTGAACACATCAACCGTCTCGATGCCGTCTGCAAGGGCAATGCCTTTGCCAAGAGCGCCGTTGAAATGGCGCTGATCGATGCGGTGGCGCGTAGCCTCGGCGTGCCGGCCTGGCAGTTGCTGGGCGGCAAGCGCATTGAGCGCCTGCCGCTGGCCTGGACCTTGGCCAGCGGCGATTCGCAGCGTGATCTGGATGAAGCCGAGCAGATGATGCAGGCGCGCCGCCATCGCCTTTTCAAGCTCAAGATTGGCGCGCGCAGCCCGGCCGATGACGTGGCCCACGTGGCGCGCATCGCGCGCGGCCTGGGCGGCCGCGCCGACATGACGGTGGACGTCAACCAGGCCTGGGACGGCAACACCGCGCGCCGCTATCTGCCGCAATTGGTAGAGGCCGGCGTGACCTTGATCGAACAGCCCGTGGCGAAGTGGGACGTGCAGGCCTTGCGCGAGGCGACGCAGTCGCTGGGCTCGGCCGCGCTGATCATGGCGGATGAGACCGTGTGCTCCGCGCAGGACGCCTTCATGCTGGCCTCGCAGCGCGCATGCCATGTGTTTTCCCTGAAGGTCGCCAAGCACGGCGGCCTGCTGCGCACGCGCGAAGTCGCGGCAGTGGCGCAAGCCGCCGGGCTCGGCTGGTACGGCGGCACCATGCTGGAGACCTCGCTGGGCAGCGCGGCGTCCGCGCATGTGTTTGCCACGCTGTCGGACCAGCACCACGGTTGCGAACTGTTTGGCCCGCAGCTGCTGGTCGACGACATCGTCGAGCAGCCCATGGCCGTGCGCGACTTTGAACTGCAATTGCCCGACGGCCCCGGCTTTGGTGTCGTTGTGGATGAAAAGCGGCTGGAGCGCTTCGACCGCGCCAGGGCTGGCCTGACGCCCGCCACGGTCGACTTTGGCCGCCGCGGCGAGGCTGCCGCGACCTGACCCACCATTTTCCCGATCATTCCAAAAAGCAGGAGACGCATCATGGCTGAATTTACCCAGCAACAACTACTGGACCTGGTCAACAGTTCCCAGGTCAATCCCGGCAACGACCGGGTCCGGCAGATTTCGCAGCGCATCGTGTCGGACCTGTTCCGCGCGATCGACGATCTCGACATCAAGCCCGACGAGTTCTGGGCGGGCGTGGATTGGCTCGCGCGCCTGGGCGCCAGCGGCCAGATGGGATTGATCACCGCGGGCCTGGGCTTTGACCGCCTGATCGATATCCGCGAGGAAGAGGCCGACGAGGCCGCCGGCCGCGCCGCCGGCACGCCGCGCGCCATCGAGGGACCGCTCTACATTGCGGGCGCCCCGCTGTCCGACAGCGAAGCGCGATTGGACGAAGATCCCGTGCCGGGGACCGTACTGGTGATGGAAGGGCAGGTGCGCGACGTGGACGGCCAGCCCGTCGCTGGCGCGCTCGTCGACGTCTGGCATGCCAACGAGCTGGGACGCTATTCGCATTTCGATCCGGACCAGAAGGACTATCACCTGCGCCGCAAGATCAAGACCGACGCGCAGGGCCGCTACCGCTTCCGCAGCTTCATTCCGCCGGGTTACGCGATTCCGCCGAACAGCCCCACGTCCGAACTTTTCGAGGCATTGGGCCGCCATGGCAACCGGCCAGCCCATATCCACTTCCTGGTGGCCGCCGAAGGCCAGCGCACCTTGACCACGCAGGTCAACATCCCGGGCGACACCTTCCTGGACGACGACTTTGCCTTCGCCACGCGCGACGGCCTGGTGGTCGAACTGCAGCCGGGCACGCCGCCCGCGGGCTATGAGAGCCTGGGAGTGAACGCGCCGTTCACGCGCGTCTGTTTCGACTTTGTGTTGCAGCCGGCGCTGGACGCCGACGAGGCCCGCCCGCAAGCCCGCATGGACCGCGCCACCGCCTGAACGATGCCCAAGGCGGCGCCCGCTCGCGGCGCCGCCACATTCCCCCCAACCACCTAGAACAACCCGCAGGCGCGAGGCCGGGTTCGGCCGCGCCATGGAGACAACCAACATGACCGCGACTTCCAGCTGGTCGATACCCACGCTGATCGACCAGGAGCGACTGGGCGCCTTTCAATGGCGTGTGCTGATCCTGTGCTTTCTGATCGCGCTGTTCGACGGCTTCGACACTCAGGCGATCGCCTTCACCGGGCCCGCGATCCTGGCCGCCTTCGATCTGAAGGCAGGCGCGCTGGCGCCCATTCTGACCACCGGCATCGTTGGCATGACGGTGGGCGCGATGACCCTGGGCCTGATCGGCGACCGCATCGGCCGCCGTCCGGCCATCATGCTGGGCCTGGCCCTGTTCGGCCTGTCCACGTTGGCCACGGCCTGGGCTACCGACACCAGCCACATCCTGGTGCTGCGCTTCATCGCCGGCCTGGGCATGGGCGGTTGCACGCCGGTGCTGCTGGCGCTGGCCGCCGAGTACGGCCCGGCCCGTTTGCGCGGCGCCATCATGACCGGCGTGCTGCTGGGCTTGCCCGCAGGCGCCATGCTGGGCGGCCTGCTGGCGGCCCGCATGCTGCCCGTCATCGGCTGGGAAGGCATCTTCGTGGTGGGAGGCCTGGCGCCCCTGGCGCTGCTGGCCGTCGCCGCCCTGATGCTGCCCGAGTCGCTGTACTTCAAGGCCACGCGCCGCGATCCGGAGAGTCAGCGCTATATCGCGCGGATTCTCTCGACGATATCGAGCCGCAAGCTGGGCGCGGACACGCAGTTCACCGTGCCGGAGGAATCCGTCGCGCGGGCCGGCGTGGGCGCGCTGTTCGCGGACGGCCACGGCGCCAAGACCGTGGCGATCTGGGCGGTGTACCTGCTGAACTGGGTCGCGTGGTTCATGCTGCTGTCATGGCTGCCCACGGTGCTCAAGGCCGCGGGCTTGCCCGCCGAGCAGGCGCCCATGGGGACGGTCATCGTCAATGCCGTCTTCATCATCTGCGCGATCCCGTTGTCCTTCATGTTGCCGCGCCTCAACACCCGGCGGCTGCTGGGCGGCATGTTCGCGCTGGGCATCGCGGTGGCCGTCGGCCTGAGCCAAACCGGCGACAACTGGACGCTGGTCTTCATCCTGGTCGGCGCGGCCGGCTTCGGCATAGGCGGACAGCAGATCGCGCTGAATTACCTGGTCGTGGGCGCCTACCCCACTGCCTTGCGCGCCACCGCCACCGGCTGGGCCATCGGCATGGGGCGCGCGGGAGCGATCGCGGGTTCGGCCATCGGCGGCAGCTTCCTGGCCTGGGGCGGGCCTTCGGGATTTTTCATCGCGCTGGCCATCCCCCTGGCGGTCGCGGCGCTGGCGGTATTGAGCCTCAAGCTCAAGCATGCGCGGCCCGAGGGCGCGCTGTCCGCGGCGCATTGATACAGCAAAGGACGACACAAGCATGAACACACATCTACGTTTCGAGGGCCAGGTGGCCCTGGTCACCGGCGCGGCTCAGGGCGTGGGCCGGGCAACGGCCCGGCGCCTGGCAGCCGAAGGCGCGCACGTGGTCGTGGTGGACCGGGCCGAGGAGCAGGGCGCTGCCGTGGCCGGGGAAATCCGGGCAGCGGGCGGACGCGCCAGCTTCGTGCAGGCCGACCTGGAAACCCATGCGGGCGCGCAGTCCATGGTGCGGGCCGCGCTGGCAATCAACGGTCGCATCGACGTGTCGGTACACAACGTGGGCGGTACGATCTGGACCCGGCCGTTCTGGGAGTACACGCCCGAGCAAATGCAGCGCGAGGTCAACCGGTCGCTCTGGCCCACGCTGTGGTCCTGCCGCGAAGTCATACCTGTGATGCGGGCGCAGGGCGCGGGCGCCATCGTCAACGTGGGGTCGAACGCCACGCGCGGCATCTACCGCGTGCCGTACTCGGCGTCCAAGGGCGGCGTGCACGCGGCCACCGTCTGCATGGCGCTGGAGCTGGCGAAGTCCGGCGTGCGCGTCAATTGCGTGTCGCCGGGCGCGCTGGACAACGGCGTGCGCGCGATCCCGCGCAACCACGAGGCGCCGTCCGCGCAGGAGACCGCGTGGGTGAGCGAAATGTATGCCTCCTGCCTGCGCGACACGCCGCAGGACCGACTGGGGCTGGCCGAGGAGGTCGCCGCGGCGATCTGCTTCATGGCTGCGCCCGAGGCTTCGTACATTACCGGGCAGATCATGTACGTGGCGGGCGGCGACATCGGCTGAACGGTCTGAGCCGCCTGGGGCCGGTTCGCCAACTGGTGTGGAAGTTCATTGAACATGCAACTTTGGTCATTGAATTTGAAATGTAGCCTCGCTGCATGGCAGTGCGCTTCTACTCGAGGGCGGACGCAAGGCTGGGTCGCCATCATGGCTTTTTGCCGCCTTGCTCCGCCAAGATAGATTCTCTAGCGAGTTGTTCCCGCTTCTCGATCAGGAAGTCCATCAACGCCCGGATCTTGGCCGGCATCTGCGCGCGCGAGGGCACGTAAAGGAAGAACCCTGGGAACGTCCTGCACCAGGGCGCCAGCACCCCCGCTAGCGAGCCCTCGGCCATATGATGTCGCACGCACAGATCGATGTGCTGCACCAGCCCCACCCCTTGCAGAGCGCCGCGCAACATGCTCTCGTCGTCATTGAAAACGGCATTGCCCTGCGGCTCGAACACCACCGTGCGCGCCTTGGTGTCCGGTGAAGTGAACGACCAACGGTCGATGGTTCCACTGGATGTGAAGCGGTAGGCCAAGCAGTTGTGCCGCATCAGGTCAGCCGGGGTTTCGGGTATGCCGTGGCGCGCGAAGTAAGCTGGAGATCCGACGATGGCGTACTGAAGGGGAGGCGTGACCGGCACCGCCACCATCCCTTCATCCAGACTCTCACCGAGGCGTAAACCGACATCCAACCCCTCGGCCACGATGTTGGTGAAACCGTCGTCCATTACCAACTCTAATCGCAGCTTTGGGTAGCGCGCCAGAAGTTCGCCCATGTACGGCTCGATCAGCAGCCGCGCTGCGATGCGCGACGAACTCAAGCGGATCAATCCCGACGGCTCGGCATGCGCCTCGCCCAATTCCGCCACTGCTCGCTCAATTGCGGTGAGCGCAGGTTGCAGAACGTCCAGCAGGCGCCGGCCTTCCTCGGTCAGCGACATATCCCGCGTCGTGCGGTTGAGCAGCCGCACGTTCAAGCGCTGTTCCAGCCCCTTGAGGTGCTGGGATAGCGCGGCCCGCGTCACGTCCATCTCCGCCGCAGCCTTGGTAAAACTGCGATTTCTGGCGATATGGGCAAACCACGTCAGAGATGAGGCGAGGGAGGGTTCGATTGGCATTTGTTTAGATTAACTAATCAT
Organism: Achromobacter sp. SD115; assembly: GCF_017355315.1. Lineage (NCBI taxonomy): Bacteria > Pseudomonadati > Pseudomonadota > Betaproteobacteria > Burkholderiales > Alcaligenaceae > Achromobacter > Achromobacter sp. SD115. Next base: position 74,916 of record NZ_JADIJM010000004.1, read on the forward strand.
TCATGTCTTGAAAAGCCTATTTATCAAATGCAATGGCGTCCTTACCATTGGATCCTGTCTATGTCGTCTGCCGACGATTTTTCATTCCTGACTGGAGAACCTCATGCCCAATGTCTCGTTCAAGAACCTCAACGGCCAAGGCATTACCATGGCCGCCATCATCAATTTCCCGGCCGGTTTTGATGAATCCAGGAAGTACCCGGCCGTCGTTGTCTCCCACCCTGGTGGCGGCGTGAAGGAGCAGACCGCAGGTCTCTATGCCAAGAAACTGGCTGAGAACGGCTTCATTGCCATCGCCTTCGACCGCTCCTACCAGGGCGAGAGCACCGGCGAGCCGCGCCAGCTGGAGAACCCCTACATCAGCACCGAGGACGTTAGTGCCGTTATCGACTACCTGACCACGCTGCCTTACGTGGATCAGGACAGGATCGGCGCCATGGGCATCTGCGCTGGCGCGGGCTATAGCGCCAACGCCGCCATCAACGACCGCCGCATTAAGGCGCTGGGCATGGTGAGCGCGGTGAACATCGGCCAGATGTTCCGCAACGGTTGGGAGAACACGGTCAAGGACGCCGACGCGCAGCCCTACCTCGAAGCCGGCTCCGCGGCGCGCACGGCCGATGCGAGCAATAACGACAGGGCCACCATACCGCTGGCCCCGCTGAAGGAAGAAGACGCGCCCAATGCCGAGCTGCGTGGCGCCTGGGAGTATTACCACACCCCCCGTTGCGAACACCCCAACGCGCCCGGCTTCACCCTGGCACGCAACCTCACGCAAATCATCACCTACGACGCCTACCACTTGGCCGAGGCTTTCCTGACCCAGCCCATCTTGGCCGTCGCCGGCAGCAAGGCGGGCAGCAAGTGGATGAGTGACGACCTGATCGCTCGCGCCGCCAGCATCGACAAGACGCTGCACGTTGTCGAAGGTGCCGACCACATGGACCTGTATGACGTGCCCCAGTACGTGGACGAGGCTGTCTCGAAGCTGGTGCCTTTTTTCCGGGCCAAGCTGAAGTAAGCCACTGAACCAAGGCACGGTGCGGGGCAGATAGTCCCCCTCCGTACCGAACAAGGAGTTCAACATGAGCGCCATCCAAACCGTTACTTACCAGAACCTGGGCTGGCAAACCGCAGCCGACATCCACCTGCCCCCCGGCTTTGACGAGAGCAGGAAGTACCCCGCCATCGTCAGCACGCACCCCATCGGCAGTTGCAAGGAGCAGACCGCCGGCAACATTTACGCCAAGGGGCTGGCCGAAGCGGGCTTTGTCGTGCTGGTGCATGACGCGAGTTTCCAGGGGGCCAGCGGCGGCGCGCCGCGCTTCATCGAAGATCCGGCCATCCGCGTCTCCGACATCCGCTTTGCGGTGGACTACCTTCAATCGCTGTCCTACGTGGATGCCGAGCGCATCGGTGCCATCGGCGTGTGCGGCGGCGGTGCCTACACGGTACATGCCGGTATCACCGATCAGCGCCTGAAGGCGTTGGTTTCGATCACGGGCGTGAACTATGGCCGGCTGATACGTGAGGGCTTCGCACAGTTCAAACCGCGCGAACTAGCCGCCAATATTGCGCAGATGCGCACGGCCCAGGCCCAGGGCGCCGCCCGGGATGCAGCGAACCTGCTGCCGGAGTCAGTGGGTGCCGCGAAGCAGGCCGGCATCACCGATATCGATGTGCTGGAGGCCACCGACTACTACAAGACCGCGCGCGGCCAACAGCCCAATGGCGCAACCAGCCAGCTTATGTCGTTCAGCGGTGCGGCGATGGGTTGGGACGCTTTCCTGCACGCCGAGGTGCTGTTGACCCAGCCGCTGATGGTGGTGATCGGTGACAAACCGGGAGGTTTCGGCGCTTTCCGCGACGGCTGGGAAATCTACAGCCGTGCCGCCTCGACGGACAAGCACATCGTTGTCGCCGAGGGCTGGTCGCACTACGACCTGTACGACAAGCCCGAGCCGGTGGCCATTGCCATGGGCAAGGTGGTGCCGTTCTTCAAGGACAGGCTCTGAAACAGGCGGTGGGGCAACTGGTCGCTGAATCACTGCTCTACAAGGGGCCAGGTTTCCAACTTAAATGAACTCCAACAAGTGGTGCAGGCTCAGCTGTTTGGGGGCGGTTCAGCCGCCTGGCGCCGGTTCAGCCGACTGGTCCGCTGGCGGCCAGCCAGTCCAGGAAATCGCGGCCGGGGCCGTGGTCGCGGGCGATTGCGCCGATGGGCTGGAACGAGCCCGGCGATTCGATCGGCACGCGCTGGAAGTGCCCATGCTGCATGTACCAATTGCCCAGGGTCTGGGGCACCATCGCCAGGGCCTCCTGGGCCTGCATGACGGCGATGAGCAGCGGCATCGGCGGGGCGGCGCTGCTTAGCCTGCACAGCCGGGGCACCACGCCGGCGCGTTCGAAAAACGCCTTGAACACCGCGTGGATGGCCAGTTCCGGCCGGGGCTCGATCCATAGCTGCGAGGCCACCTGCGCCAGCGTGGGCGCGCCGTCCGGCGCCAGCAGCGGGTGGCCGGCAGCGGCCACGATTACCGCCGCATCGTCTTGCAGCGGCACGAATTCCAGGCCGGCGGGCACCGCTTCCGGGCGCCGGCACAGCAGCATGTCCAGGCTGCCGCCAGCCGCCTGCGGCAGCAACTGCTCGCGGCTGCCTTCGACGACCTCCACTTGCAGTCCCGGCCGCGCCTTCAGGTAGGCGGGCAGGCGTTCGGCCAGCAGGCCGCCGCTGGCCGCGGGTATGGCGCCCAGGCGCAGGTAGCCCGTGGCGCCCTGGCGCAGGGCCGCCACCGAGTCCGTGGAGGCGCGCAGCGTTGTCAGCATGCTGCGGGCGCATTCCGCCATGAGCTGGCCGCTGCGCGTGGTGCGCATGCCGCGGGCGTGGCGCTCGAACAGCTTTACGCCCAGCAGGTCCTCGATGTCGGCCAGCGCATGGGTGGCCGCGGGCTGGCTCAAGCCGATATGGCTGGCCGCCTGCTGGATGCTGCCCAGGTCGGCGATGCTGGCGAGCAATTGCAGGTGGCGCAGGCGGCCCTTGGCGAGCAGGCGGGACAGCAGGGTGGCGGGGGCAACGTCCATGGCGCGGGCAGGATTGGTATTCAAAATATGAATATATCCACCCATTAATGTATTTGAAATAAGGATATGCCCTGGACACAATGCAGCGATCCCGTTGATTGCTTCCGTTCCCCAGGAGTGGCTGGTCCATGAAGTCCCGTCTGCTGCACGCGCTGGTTTGCGCCGTAACTTTCAGTGTTTCGTCCCTGGCCGCCGCCCAGGGCGCCTATCCTTCGCAGCCCCTGCGGCTGATCGTGCCATTTGCGCCTGGCGGATCCACGGATGCGCTGGCTCGCGCGGTGGCCGAGGGCCTGCGCAAGGAACTGGGCCAGAGCGTGGTGGTGGAGAACCGCGCTGGCGCGGGTGGCCTGCTCGGCACCGAGGCGGTGGCCCGGGCCGAGCCCGACGGCTACACGCTGGGCATGGCCACGGTCAGCACCATGGCCGTCAATCCCTTGCTATACGGCACCAAGCGCGTCGACCCGCAGACGCAATTGAAGCCGGTGGCGTCGGTGGCGACGGTGCCGGTTGTATGGATGGTGAATCCGGCGTTTCCGGCGCAGGATTTCGCGCAATTCCTGGCCGAGCTGCGCGCCCATCCGGGCAAGTATTCCTATGGATCGCCCGGCGTGGGCTCGCTGGGCCATCTGAACCTGGCGGCCATGAATGCCGACCTGAAGGTCGACGTGCTGCACGTGCCGTATCGCGGCATGGGCCCGGCGCTGACCGCCGCCGTGGGCGGCGAAGTGCAGGTGCAGCAGGACCAGTACGCCTCCGCGCAATCGCTGGTCAAGGCCGGCAAGCTGCGCGCCATCGCCGTGTCCGCGCCCGCCCGGATGCCCGACATGCCGGAGCTGCCGACCATGACGGAACTCGGCTATCCGCAGCTGAACGCGCTGGGCCAGACCTGGTTCGGCCTGGTCGTGCCCGCAGGCACGCCGGATGCCGTGGTGCAGCGCCTCAATAAGGCGGCGGTGCGCGCGCTGGCGGATCCGGCGCTGGTGCAGCGCCTGGCGGGCATGGGCGCGCAGCCCGATGCCGGTACGCCGCAGGCCTTCGCCGAGCGCATCGCCCAGACGCTGGCCGCCAATCGCAAAATCATTGAAACTGCCGGCATCAAGCTCGACGAGTGACCTGACCGGTATTTCCCCGCCATTACAGCCACAGGAGAGACAATGGGTGCCATCGAAAAACTTGCGCCGTTCATCGACGCGCGCAGCGAGCGCTACGCGGAACTGAGCGACCGCATCTGGAGCTTGGCCGAACTGCGCTACGACGAACACAAGTCCGCCGAGCTGCACATCGCGATGCTGGAGGAAGCAGGCTTTCGCGTCACGCGCGACGCTGCCGGCATTCCCACCGCCTTCGTGGCGGAGGCGGGCAGCGGCGGGCCTGTGATCGGCATCCTGGGCGAGTACGACGCGCTGTCGGGCCTGAGCCAGGAAAGCGGCGCCTACGCCTGCCAGCCTTCGCCGGAAACGCCGAACGGCAATGGCCACGGCTGCGGCCACCACCTGCTGGGCACCGCCGCGCATTTCGCCGCGGTGGCGGTGAAGGAATTCCTGGAGGCCAACGGCCTGCCCGGCACCATCCGCTTCTACGGCTGTCCGGCGGAAGAGGGCGGCTCGGGCAAGACCTTCATGGCGCGCGCCGGCCTGTTCGATGACCTGGACGCGGCGCTGACCTGGCACCCCGCATCGCACACCGGCATCTTCCACCAGTCATCGCTGGCCAACATCCAGGCTTACTTCCGCTTCCGCGGCATCGCGGCGCACGCGGCGAACTCGCCGCACCTGGGTCGCAGCGCGCTGGACGCGGTCGAACTGATGAACGTGGGCGTCAACTACCTGCGCGAACACATGGTGCCGGATGCGCGCGTGCACTACGCCGTGACCAATAGCGGCGGCATTTCGCCCAATGTGGTGCAGGCCCGCGCCGAGGTGCTGTACCTGGTGCGCGCGCCGATCAATTCGCAGGCCTCCGAACTGTACGAGCGGGTGCAGAACGTGGCGCGCGGCGCGGCGCTGATGACGGGCTGCGAACTGGAAATCGTGTTCGACAAGGCTTGCTCGAACTACATCCCCAACGGCGTGCTCAATCAGATCATGTACGCCAACATGCTGTCGCTGCAGGGGCCGGATTACAACGCGGGCGAACAGCAGGCCGCGCGCCGCATGTGGGACTCGATCTCCGCGGACGACATCGACAACGCTGGCAAGAACCTGGGCGCGGTGCTGCGCAATCCCACGCCGCTGTTCACCGGCGTGGCGCCGTACGAACCCGGCAAGGCCGAGATCACCTATGGCTCCACCGATGTGGGCGACGTGAGCTGGGTCACGCCCACGGCGCAATGCTGGGGCGCCTGCTATGCCTACGGCACGCCGTTCCATTCCTGGCAGATGGTGGCGCAGGGCAAGATGTCCATGGCGCACAAGGGCATGGTGCACGCGGCCAAGATCATCGCGGCGACCGCCGCCGATCTGTACACGCAGCCCGAGGCGCTGGCGCGCGCCAAGGAAGAACTGATGGAGACGCGCCGCGGACAGCCTTATGTCTGCCCGATACCGGCCGACGTACTGCCTTCGTTCATGCGCCGGTAATCATTGGGAGCGGGGCGGCGCAAAGCCGCCCCGGTTGACGTCAGGCCGGCAAGGACGGCGCGTATTGCGCGTCCGAATTGACCTTGGCGTGGAATTCCACCACCTTGCGCACCACCTTGACGGGATCGTCTTCGATGATGAAGAGATCCAGGTCGTGCGCGCCTATCATGCCGTTGGCCAGCACCTGGCCGCCCAGCCATTCGACCAGGCCGGACCAGTACTCGCTGCCCACCAGCACGATGGGAGCGGGCGGGACCTTGCCCGTCTGGATGAGCGTCAGCGCTTCGAAGAGTTCATCCAGGGTGCCGAAACCGCCGGGCATCGCCACATAGGCGAAGCTGTGCATGAAGAAGGTTGCCTTGCGCGAGAAAAAATACTCGAATGACAGGCTGATGGTTTGGTATTCGTTGTTGTGCGCTTCGTGGGGCAGGCTGATGTTCAGCCCGATGCTGGTGCCGCCTGCCTCGAACGCGCCCTTGTTGGCTGCCTCCATGATGCCGGGACCGCCACCGGCGATCACCGCGAAACCCGCATCCGCCAGAGCGGCTGAAATGGCGATGGTGGTTTCATAGTGGGGGGAATTACGGCTGACTCGCGCACTGCCGAAGACGCTGACAGCAGGCCCTATGTTCGCGAGCTTGTCTGCCGCCGTCCGTATCTCTGACATAATCAGCGGAATTTGTTTGTTGGCGGGTGTTTCCGCAGCTATTGCCATATCTGCCTTTGTAACCATGAAAAAAACCTTATTACTGGTCGACGGTTCAAGTTACTTGTACCGCGCTTTCCACGCTATGCCTGATTTGCGCAACGCGCAAGGCGAACCCACGGGGGCGCTTTACGGCGTGGTGAATATGCTGCGCAAACTTGTCTCTGATCATAAGGCAGAGTATGCCGCATGTATTTTCGATGCCCGCGGCAAGACCTTCCGGGACGATCTCTACCCGGAATACAAGTCGCACCGCCCGCCCATGCCGGAAGACCTGGCCGCACAGATCGAGCCCATCCACCGCGCGGTGCGCGCGCTGGGCTGGCCGGTGCTGGCCATTGAAGGGGTCGAGGCCGACGATGTGATCGGCACCCTGGCCAAGCGCGCCGCCGAACACGACGTGCACACCATCGTGTCCACCGGCGACAAGGACCTGGCGCAATTGGTCAACAGCCACGTCACCCTGGTCAATACGATGACCGGCGAAGTGCTGGACGAGGCCGGCGTGGTCAACAAGTTCGGCGTGCCGCCCGACCGCATCGTGGACTACCTGATGCTGGTGGGGGACGCAGTGGACAACGTCCCTGGCGTGACCAAGGTGGGTCCCAAGACGGCAGTCAAATGGCTTACGGAATTCGGCTCGATCGACAAGCTGGTTGAAGGCGCGGAAGACATCAAGGGCGTCGCCGGCAGCAATCTGCGCGAGGCCATTCCGAATTTTCCGCTGACGCGCCAATTGCTGACGGTGAAGTACGACTGCGATCTGGCCGGCCACGTGGACGCGGTGGACGACCTGACGCCGCGCCCGCGCGACGATGCGACGCTGACTGAACTCTACGAGCGCTACGGTTTCCGCACCTGGTTGCGCGACCTGACCGGCGACGCCGAACGCGTGCCGGCGGGCGATGCCCGCGTCGCGCACGAGGCGCCCGCCGCGCCGGTGGAACTGGACTATCAGATCCTCTCCGACTGGGCCGCGTTCGACGCCTGGATGGAAAAGCTGAAGGACGCGCCGCTGGTCGCGCTGGATACCGAGACGACTTCGCTGGACGAAATGCAGGCCCGGATGGTGGGCATGTCGCTGGCGGTGTCGCCTGGCGTCGCGTGCTACATCCCGGTCGCGCACCGCGGTCCGGACAACGCGCCGCAGCTGCCCAAGGCCGAGGTTCTGGCGCGCCTGAAGCCCTGGCTGGAAGATGCGACCCGCGCCAAGCTGCTGCACCATGCCAAGTACGACGCGCACGTGTTCGCCAACGAAGGCATCAAGCTGGCTGGCATTACCGAAGACACGATGCTGCAGGCGTATGTGCTGGAATCGCACCGCGGCGTGGGCCTGAACGATCTGGCCCAGCGCTACCTGGGCCGCAGCGGCGTCTCCTACGAGGACCTCTGCGGCAAGGGCGCCAAGCAGATCGGCTTTGACGAAGTGGCGGTGGACAAGGCCGGCCATTACGCCGCCGAGGACTCGGACTTCACCCTGCAGCTGCATCAGGTGCTGCGCCCGATGGTGGGGGCCGACGAAGGTCTGAACCGCATCTACCTGCTGGAAATGCAGGTATCGGCCGTGCTGACCACGGTCGAACGCAACGGCGTCAAGGTGGATGCCGCGGAACTGGGGCGCCAGAGCCACAAGCTGGGCCAGGAAATGCTGCAGCTCGAGCAGAAGGCCTATGAACTGGCCGGCCAGCCCTTCAACCTGAATTCCCCCAAGCAGCTGGGCGAGATCCTGTTCGGCCGCATGCAGCTGCCGGTGGTCCGCAAGACCGCCAGCGGGGCGCCGTCCACCGACGAAGAAGTGCTGAGCAAGCTGGCGCAGGATTACCCGCTGCCGCAGGTGCTGCTGGAGTACCGTGGCCTGTCCAAGCTGAAGTCCACCTACACGGACAAGCTGCCGCGCATGATCAACCCGGACACCGGGCGCGTGCACACGCATTATTCGCAGGCCGCGGTCATCACCGGCCGCCTGGCCTCGTCCGATCCCAACCTGCAGAACATCCCGGTGCGCACCGCAGCCGGCCGGCGCGTGCGCGAGGCGTTCATCGCCGAGCAGGGCATGCTGCTGTCGGCCGACTATTCCCAGATCGAGCTGCGCATCATGGCGCATGTGTCGGACGACGCCAATCTGCAGCGCGCCTTCGCGGCGGGCGAGGATATCCACCGTGCCACGGCCTCGGAAGTGTTCGGCGTGTCGCTGGAGGACGTCTCCACCGAGCAGCGCCGTGCCGCCAAGGCCATTAACTTCGGCCTGATCTACGGCATGGGGGTGTTCGGCCTGGCGTCCAACCTGGGCATCACGCGCGATGCCGCGCAGGCCTACATCGACCGCTATTTCGCCCGCTATCCCGGCGTGGCGATGTACATGGATGACACCCGCCGCCGCGCGCGCGAACAGGGCTATGTGGAAACCGTCTTCGGACGCCGCCTGCAACTGCCGGAAATCCGCGGCGCCTCGGGTCCGCGCCGCCAGGGGGCCGAGCGCGCGGCCATCAATGCGCCGATGCAGGGCACGGCGGCCGACCTGATCAAGATGGCCATGATCGCGGTGCAGGACTGGCTGGAAGCCGAAAAGCTGCAGACGCGCATGATCATGCAGGTGCACGATGAACTGGTGCTGGAAGCGCCGGACGCCGAACTGGAACTGGTCAAGGAAGCATTGCCGCGCCTGATGTGCAATGTGGCGGCCCTGCGCGTGCCGCTGGTGGCCGAGGTGGGTGTGGGCAAGAACTGGGAACAGGCCCACTAGGTAGGGCCGGGACCATCCTGTCCGCGGGACACGTGGGCCGCCTCCGGGCGGCCCATTTCCGTTTTTAGTATTGAAACAATATAATGTTGCGCTTCTCCCGCCTCTAAAGCGTCCCCCCCAAAAATGTTGCTGCTCTGGATTTTGCTCGCCACCGTCACCGGCGGGCTCATCGCGGTCCTGGTCGCCAGCTGGCTGGCCTACAAGGTCTTCGCGCAATATCTGCACCACATGGTCAGCCTGTCGGTGGGGGTGCTGCTGTCGGTGGCCCTGCTGCATCTGCTGCCCGAGGCGTTCGAGACCGGGGTGGGCGACGCCCACGTGCTGTTCGGCTTGATGCTGGCATCGCTGATCGGCTTCTTCGTGCTGGAGAAGATCGCCTTGCTGCGCCACAGCCATCACCACGAAGGCGACGGCCATCACCACCATAAGGGGCATGACCGCCACGAGGCGGGCCGCGGCGGCGTGCTGATCCTGATCGGCAGCTCGCTGCACAATCTGTGCGACGGCGTGCTGGTGGCCGCGGCGTTCCTGACCGATCCGCTGCTGGGCGTGCTGACCGCGGCGTCCATCATCGTCCATGAAGTGCCGCACAAGCTGGGCGACTTCGTGGTGCTGCTGAACGCCGGCCTGGCGCGCCGCCGCGCGTTCTCGCTGATACTCTTCACCAGCTTGTGTTCAGCCGTGGGCGGCATAATAGGGTACTTCGTGCTGCAGCAGGCGCAAGAATGGGTGCCGTATGTCCTGGTGGTTGCGGCCAGCAGCTTCCTCTACATCTCGGTGGCCGACCTGATGCCGCAGATGCACGAACGGGTATCCCTGGCCGATGCCGTCCCGCAATTGCTGCTGGTCGGCGTGGGCGTGGCGCTGATCTACAGCGTCACCACGGTGATGCACCACGGGCATGACCACGACGCCGAAGCCGGCCGTGGCGCGCCGCAAGTGGAGCATGTTCACCGGCACTAGGATCGGCGCGAGGCCATGCAGGCGCTGGCGGGATATCCGGCTTGGTTGATCATCCCTACACAGGAGTTCTTCATGAGTTTTTCCGCCGCAGCCGGCAATGTCGCCCCCACCGTGATCCACACGGACACCCAGGGGCTGGTCCACGGGGATTTCAAGCTGCCCGTGGCCGACGGCACCATCGCCGCCTATTACGCCGCGCCCGAAGGCCAGCGCGACCTGCCCATCGTGCTGGTGGTGCAGGAAATCTTCGGCGTGCATGAGCACATCAAGGACCTGTGCCGCCGGGTCGCCAAGGCGGGCTACCTCGCCGTGGCCGCCAACCTCTACCAGCGCCAGGGCGATGCCTCGGGCTATACCGACATCCCGAAACTCATCGCCGAGCTGGTCAGCAAGGTGCCGGACGAACAGGTGTTTGCCGACCTGGACGCCAGCGTCGCCTGGGCGGCCGAGCACGGCGGCGACCCCAAGCGCGTGGCGGTGACGGGCTTCTGCTGGGGCGGCCGCCTGACCTGGATGTACGCCGCGCACAACCCCGACGTGAAGGCCGCCGTGGCCTGGTACGGCAAGCTCAGCGTGGGCCATGGTCCGCTGATCAAGCGCTTTGCCTTCGACGTGGTGAATGAACTGCACGCGCCGGTGTTGGGCCTGTATGGCGGCAAGGACGCCAGCATTCCGCTGGCCGACGTCGAAACCATGAAGGCCAAGCTGGCCGCCGGCAACGACAACGCCAGGCGTTCTGAGTTCGTGGTGTACCCGGAAGCCGACCACGCTTTCCTGGCGGACTACCGCGCCAGCTACAAGGCCGAGGCGGCGCAGGACGGTTGGAGGCGCATGCTGGATTGGTTCAAGCGGTACTTGTAGGAGCGGAGCAGGGGGCGTAAGCGCCTCTTGCGGCGATCTGAGAAAGCCGGCCTTGCTGGTCGGCTTTTTTCTTCTTCTCAGTTCCCCGCCTCGCGCAGGCGGCTGGGCAGCAGTTCGCCGTGGCGCGCCAGCAAGGGGTAGGCGGCCGCGCCAACCAGGTGGGAATTGATGCCCTTCATGTCGCGCAGGATATCCAGATAGAGCGCGCCCACCTCGGCCGCGTCGACCTCGCCCGCCTTGATCTTCTGCAGGTGGGTATCCGCCGCATGGGTTTCGATCGAGCGGAAGCGCGCCTTCTCGCCCGCCAGCGCGCGGGCCTGGCGCAGGTCGTCGTTGACGAACAAGGCCGCGGCGGTGCGCTGGTTGGCGATGAGCTGGCCCAGCGTGTCGTCCAGGCTGGCGCGCTGTTCGGGCGAGAACATCCAGCCCTGCTTGCGCAGCTTGGCGACGTGGCTGAGAAGGCCGTGGTGGGCGATGTCGCCGGCATGGCCGATATTGCTGGTGAAGGCGAGGATGTCGTCCAGGCGCTGGATGTCGTCGCGCGTCATGTTTTCCTGGTCCAGGGTGGCCAGGTAGGTGGTGATGGCGTTCTCCAGCTTGTCCAGCGCGGCGTCCAGCTGGCGCGCCTGCACCATGCGGTGGCGGTTGTCGCGCTTGAAACCGGCGCGGGCGTAGAGCAGCAGGGTCTGCAGCATGTCGGCCATGCGCAGTGCTTCGCGCGCCGCGTTGCCCAAGGCCACGGCCGGCACGTCATGGGCCCATTCGTCCAGGTACTGGGGGCGCGAGGGGTCGTTCGGATCCGCGCGCTTGGGCAGCCAGCGGGTCAGCAGGGCGGCATAGGGCGTCAGCAGCGGCAGGAACACCAGGGCGATGACGGCGTTGAACAATGTGTGGAAATTGGCCACGGCGCGGGCGGGGTCGGAGGCCAGTTCGCTCATCATCGGCTGCAGGTAGGGCAGCAGTATCAGTCCGATCAGCACGCCCAGCACCCGCGTCAGCAGATTGCCCAGGGGCAGGCGGCGGGCGGCGGGGTCGTCGCCGGTCACGCCTTCGATCATGGGGTTGATGGCGGTGCCCAGGTTGGCGCCCAGCACCAGCGCGAATGCGACGTGCGGCGCCACCATGTGGTGGCTGGCCAGCGACATGACCAGCACCACCACGGCTACGCTGGAATGCGCCGCCCAGGTGAAGGCGGCCGCCAGCAGCACGGTGGCGACCGGCTGGGTCGCTAGCGCGTCCAGGATCATGCCCAGCATGGGCGCGGTCTGGAACGGCTGGAACAGCTCGACCAACTGGTGCAGCGACAGCAGCAAGAGGCCCAGGCCGATGAAGACGCGGCCCAGGTCGCGCGTGCGCCCCGGCGGATAGCGGCGGAACATCCAGACGCCCGCCAGGATCAGGATGGGGGCGAGCGAGGTCAGATCGAACGACAGCAGCTGGACGATGAGCGTGGTGCCGACGTTGGCGCCCAGCATGGCGGCCAGGGCCGGCGCCAGGGCGACCACGCCGCCGGCGGCAAAGCCGGTGATCATCAGGCCGGTGGCGGTGCTGCTCTGCAGCGCGGCGGTAATGCCCAGCCCGGCGGCGAAGGCCCGCAGCCGGGTGCCCAGGGCCTTGCCCAACGCCGCGCCCAGCGCGGCCCCGAAGGCGCGCTGCACGCCTGTTTGGACCATGTGCACGCCCCACAGGAGCAGGGCGACGTAGCCGGCGAAGTCAAGCAGGGTAATAAGTCCGGACATCCTGGCGTGTTTCCATTCTTTTATGACAAGTAATAATTCTGTAATGATCGCATGCGCGGCGCTGCCGGGGGAACCTGTCCCCTCAATACAGCATACGCCTCCAGGTCCTGCTGCGCGCGGACGGGCCAACGCGTATCATTGCCTCATCCTTCGTAGATGCATTGGAGTGTTGCGTGGCCGTTTCCGTATTCGACCTGTTCAAGATAGGCATAGGCCCGTCTAGCTCCCATACGGTGGGCCCGATGCGGGCTGCCCTGTTGTTCGCGCAAGGCCTGGAACGCGACGGGCTCATGCCCAGCGTGGCCTGGGTGCGCGCCGAGCTCTACGGATCCCTGGGCGCCACGGGCAAGGGCCACGGCACCGACAAGGGCGTGCTGCTGGGCCTGATGGGCGAAGCGCCCGATACCGTCGACCCTGCCGCCATCGCCGGCATGATTGCGTCGGTGCGCGCCAGCCGCCAGTTGCCGCTGCTGGGACGCCATCCGGTTCCCTTCGTGGAAAAGGAACACATGATGTTCTACCGCCGCGAAGCCATGGCGGAGCATCCTAACGGCATGAAGTTTCATGCGTTTGACGCCAATGGCGAATCGCTGCGCGAAGCCCGCTACCTGTCGGTGGGCGGCGGCTTCGTGGTGACGGCCGGCGCCTCCAACAGCCAGGTCATCGCCGCGCACGACCAACTGCCGTTCCCGTTCCGCATGGGCCGCGAACTGATGTCCATGTGCCGCGAGAACGGGCTGTCGGTGGCGCAGCTGATGATGAAGAACGAGCTGACCTGGCGCGACGAGGCCGAGGTGCACGCAGGCCTGGACCGCATCTGGCAGGTGATGCAGGACTGCGTGTCGCGCGGCTGTGGCATCAACTATCCCGAGGCCGACGGCGAGCTGCCCGGCCCCCTGCGCGTGCGCCGCCGCGCGCCCGAGCTGTACCGCAACCTGACCCAGCGCGCCGAGCGCACGCTGTCCGATCCCCTGTCCGTGATGGACTGGGTCAACCTGTACGCGATGGCGGTCAACGAAGAGAACGCCGCCGGCGGGCGCGTGGTGACGGCGCCGACCAACGGCGCGGCCGGCATCATCCCTGCCGTGCTGCACTACTACGACCGCTTCGTGCCCGGCTCCAACCGCGAGGGCGTGCGCGATTTCCTGCTGACCGCCGCGGCCGTGGGCTTGCTGTACAAGTACAACGCCTCGTTGTCGGGCGCCGAGGTCGGCTGTCAGGGTGAGGTCGGCGTGGCATGTTCGATGGCGGCGGGCGGCCTGGCCGCAGCCCTGGGCGGCACGGTCGAGCAGGTCGAGAACGCGGCCGAGATCGGCATGGAGCACAACCTGGGCCTGACCTGCGACCCCGTGGGCGGCCTGGTCCAGATCCCCTGTATCGAGCGCAACGCCATGGCCTCCATCAAGGCCGTCAATGCCGCCCGCATGGCGCTGCGCGGCGACGGCCAGCATTATGTGTCGCTGGATTCCGTCATCAAGACCATGCGCGAAACCGGCGCCGACATGAAGACCAAATACAAGGAAACCGCGCGCGGCGGGCTGGCGGTGAACATTGTCGAGTGCTGACCGGTTTGCCGGCCTGCGCTCAAGAAAAAGCCCCTCCGCAGAGGGGCTTTTTACTGGCTACGCGGCTTAGATCACGCGGGCGTTCTGCAGCGCGGCGATGCGGGCCGGAATCGGCGGGTGCGAGGCGAACATGGCGGCCAGGCCGCCCTTGCCGGTGATGCCCGAGGCCTCGAAGGACTTGGGCAGTTCGCCCGGTTCCAGGCCGCCGAGGCGGGCGAGGGCACGGATCATGGGTTCGCGGGCGCCCATCAGGTGGGCCGAGCCGGCGTCGGCGCGGTACTCGCGCTGGCGCGAGAACCAGGCCACGATGATCGAGGCCAGGACGCCGAAGATGATTTCACAGACCAGCACGGTGATGTAGTAGCCGGGGCCGATGCCGCGTTCGTTCTTGAACACGACGCGGTCGATGAAGTAGCCGACCACGCGCGCGAGGAACACGACGAAGGTGTTCACCACGCCCTGGATCAGGGTCAGCGTGACCATGTCGCCGTTGGCGATGTGGGCGACTTCGTGGGCCAGCACGGCGGCGACTTCTTCTTCGCTCATGCTTTCCAGCAGGCCGGTCGACACGGCGACCAGGGAGTCGTTCTTGAACGCGCCGGTGGCGAAGGCGTTGGGCGCGCCTTCATAGATGGCGACTTCCGGACGGCCGATGCCGGCGCGGTCGGCCAGCTGGTGCACGGTGTCGACCAGCCACGCTTCGCGCTGGTTGCGCGGCGAGTTCGGGTCCAGCACCTGGGCGCCGGTGCTCCACTTCGCCATGGGCTTGCTGATCAAGAGCGAGATGATCGCGCCGGTAAAACCCACCACGACCGAGAAGATCAGCAGGGCGTTGAGGTTCAGGCCGTTGGCGGTGATGTAGCGGTCCACGCCCAGGATGCGCAGCGTGGCCGACAGCACGAGCATGACGGCCAGGTTGGTCAGGACGAACAAGACAATGCGTTTCATGTTTTTTGTGTTCCTCTGCGAGCAGGATATGCCGGGATTCGACACTGCTGCGGCCCGCCAGTTCCCCGACTCGCGGCGCCGCTTCCGGTGACGGAGAGTATAGTATCGCTTTCCCTTATTCCTCCTCACTTTTCCCTTAGCGTAGACCCCCCATGCAGGCACTTTGGATGTTGCTGGCGTCCGCCATGTTCGCCATCATGGGTTCGTTCGTGAAGCTCGGCACCGAGCATGGCGCCTCGCTGCCGCAAGTGGTGCTTTTTCGCGGACTGCCGTCGGTCATCCTGCTGCTGATCTGGGCCCGCGCCGGCCGCCAGTCCATCATCCCCGTCAGCTGGAAACTGCACCTGTGGCGCAATCTGTCCGGCGTCACGTCGATGTGGCTGGGCTTTTTCGCCATCGCCCATCTGCCCCTGGCCACGGCCACCAGCCTGAACTACACCGCGCCGCTGTTCATCGCCTGTTGGATGCTGGGTTGGGGCGGCGCGCAGCGCGACCCTGTGCGCATCATGGCGGTGGCGTTGGGGTTCCTGGGCGTGATCGCGGTCCTGAGGCCCAGCATCAACGAAGACCAGTGGCTGGCCGCCTTGCTGGGAATGACCGCCGGCGCCATGTCGGCCATCGCCATGATGCAGATCCGCCAACTGGGCCGGGTCGGGGAGCCCGAGTGGCGCACCGTGCTGTTCTTCTCCGTGGCCGTGTGCGTGTCCAGCCTGGCCGGACTGCTGTTCGAGGGCTGGGGCTACGCCGACTGGACCGGCTACCTGTCGCTGCTGGGCGTGGGCGTGACGGGGCTTTTCGGGCAGTTGGCCATGACCCGGGCCTTCGGCCTGGGGTCGGCGTTGCTGACCGCGGCGCTGCAGTACAGCACCATCATCTTCGCGGCCTTGCTGGGCATGGGTATCTGGGGCGAGCAATTGGATGCCCTGGCCTGGGCCGGGATGGGCCTGATCATTTTCGCGGGCCTGCTGTCGATATGGCGCACCATGCGCGATCCCAAGCCGGCCTGACCCGTGACAGCTACGCACCATTACAGGAGCACACCGAATGACGATGACCCTGATTTCCGCAGCCGACCTGGCCGCGCGCCTGGATGCGCCGGATGTGCGCGTGTTCGATGTGCGCCATGACCTCGCCAACCATGCCGCCGGCCGTCAGGCCTATGACGCCGGCCATATCCCCGGCGCCCGCTACCTGGATCACGAAACCGAACTGGCCGCGGCCCGCACCGGCAAGAACGGCCGCCATCCGCTGCCTTCGCGCGCCGCGCTCGGCGCGCTGATGGCCGCCCATGGCGTCACGCCCCGGACCCTGGTGGTGGCCTACGACGCCAGCGGCGGCATGTACGCCGCGCACCTGTGGTGGATGCTGCGTTGGCTGGGACACGATCAGGTGGCCGTGCTGGATGGCGGCTGGCAGGCGTGGACCGCGGCCGGACTGCCGACCACGACCGAAGCCGCGGCCGCCGTGCGCGCGGGCGATCCGGTCGAGCCGGGTTCCTCGCTGGCGGGTTCGGTGGATGCCCAGGCGGTGCTGGACAACATTTCCCGCCAGGCTTTTACCGTGATCGATGCGCGCGCGGCCAACCGCTACCGCGGCGAGGTCGAGCCCATGGACCCGGTAGCAGGCCACATTCCGGGTGCGCTGAACCGCCCCAACGGCGAGAACCTCCAGGCCGACGGCCGCTTCAAGCCGGCCGCGCAGTTGCGCGAGGAATTCGCCAGCCTGCTGGATGGCCGCGATCCGGCGGCCATCGTGCATCAGTGCGGTTCGGGCATCACGGCCTGCCACAATTTGTTGTCCATGGAAATCGCGGGCCTGTCGGGTTCGCGCCTGTACCCAGGATCCTGGAGCGAATGGTGCAGCGACCCGTCCCGCCCGGTAGCCACGGGCGCGTAAGGTCTGGAAGCCGGGGCGCAAAGCCCCGGTTTTTATTTGTGGCAGCCGGTGGGGAGATTGCTGGCTAGGACGGCGGATACCGTGCCGAAACGCCTTGCCCGCTATCGGCCGGATCGGCCCCCGGGCCTGGACGCCTTGGTGTCCGCGAACACTCTTGAACACAGAAAATCCACCAGCGCCCGCACTTTCGGCGACGGGTGCTTGCTCGCAGGCCAGAGCACATGGAAGACGTTGGTGCGCTCGACCTGGCCCGCCAGGACAGGTACGAGGCGGCCGTCCGCCAAGGGTTCACGGATGGCGAAATCCGGCAGGTAGCCGATTCCCAGCCCTTGCAGCGCGAAGCACATCCGCGTCTCGATGTTGTTGCAGATCATCGAGACGGGCAGTTGCAGTTCTGGTTCGCCTTCGGCTTGCCGCAGCGCCCAGGTCTCCAGCTTGCCGCTGCTGGGAAAGCGGTAGTGCAGGCAGCTGTGATGCAACAGATCGGCCGGCGTCCGGGGCGTGCCCCGGCTGGCCAGATAGGCGGGCGAGGCGACCAGCAGGATCTGGAATGAACCCAGGCGGCGCGCCGACAGGCGGGAGTCGGCCGGTTCGCCCGTGCGTACCACGGCATCGAAGCCTTCTTCAATCACATCCACCATGCGGTCGGTGAAATCCAGATCGAGTTCGATCTCCGGATATTCGCGCATGAACTCGCCTAGTACCGGCAGCACCAGTCCGCTGACCAGCGGCAGGCTGACGCGCAGGCGTCCGCGCGGCGCGCCTGCCGCACGCGACAGCTCCAGTTCGGCCGCCTCGATTTCGGCCAGGATGCGGCGGCTGCGTTCCAGGAACAGCATGCCTTCGGCCGTCAGCGTGACGCTGCGCGTGCTGCGGTGGAACAGGCGCACCCCCAGCTTTGCTTCCAGCCGCGCCACGCTTTTGCCGATGGCGGACGCCGACACGCCGAGCTGCCGGCCGGCGGCGACGAAGCTGCGCGTTTCGGCCACCTGCACAAACACGACAAAGCCATTCAGGCTGTCCATTTCTTCCCTCGATTGCGGACATTTAGTTCCGCATAAGAAGGAAATGTAGCCCACTTTTTCTTTAATCCGGGCGCATTTATCGTCTGGGCTCTTCAGCTTCAACCTAGATGCCGCCCATGACAGATTCCGCGTTTTCCTCGCGCCCGCGCCCGGCGCCCACGTCTCCTCCCGCTGCCGCCTGCGACCGCCTGCCGTGGGGCTCGCTGCTGGCGCTGGCCATGGCGGGCTTCATCACGATCCTGACCGAGGCGCTGCCGGCCGGGCTGCTGCCGCAGATGGCGCAGGGCCTTGCCGTGTCCCAGGCCAGCATCGGCCAGACCGTCACCATCTATGCGATAGGCTCGCTGGTGGCGGCAATTCCGCTGGTCGCCGCCACCCGGGGCGTGCGCAGGCGTCCGCTGCTGCTGGCGGCGATCGCCGGGTTCGTGCTCGCCAATACCGTGACCGCGCTGTCATCCGCCTATGTGCTGACCATGGCCGCGCGCTTCCTGGCCGGCATGTCGGCGGGGCTGTTGTGGGCCTTGGTGGCCGGCTACGCCGCGCGCATGGTGCCGCCGCATCAGCAGGGCCGCGCAATCGCGGTGGCGATGCTGGGCGCGCCGCTGGCGCTGTCGCTGGGTGTTCCCGCGGGAACCTTGCTGGGCTCGCTGTGGGGCTGGCGCATCGGCTTTGGCATTATGAGCGGGCTGGCTCTGATCCTGATGCTCTGGGTGCGCTTGCGGGTGCCGGACTTTGCGGGACAAGCCCGGGGCCAGCAACTGCCGCTGCGGCGCGTATTCCTGCTGCCTGGCGTGCGGCCGGTGCTGTTCGCGGTGCTGGCGTTCGTGCTGGCGCACAACATTCTCTACATCTATATCGCGCCGTTCCTGGCCTCGGTGGGGATGGCTGCAAGCACCGAGCTGGTGCTGCTGGTGTTCGGACTGAGTTCCCTGCTCGGCATCTGGGCGGTAGGAGCGTTGATCGACCGCCATCTGCGGGCGTTGACCCTGGCCTGCATAGCCCTGTTCGGCCTGGCCGCGCTGGCGCTGGGCATCGCGGGCGGCATGCCGGCCATGCTCTATCTGTCTGTGGGCGCCTGGGGTGTGGCGTTTGGCGGCTCGCCGACGCTGTTCCAGACTGCGCTGGCCAAGACGGCCGGCGATGCCGCGGACGTCGCGCAGTCCATGCTGGTGACGGCGTGGAACACGGCCATCGCCGCGGGCGGCGTGGTCGGCGGCGCGTTGCTCGAACGCGTGGGCGTGGCCGCATTCGTGCCGGCCCTGCTGGCGCTGCTGGCGGCGACGCTGGCGGTCGTCTGGGCCGCCAGGACGCACGGTTTTCCCGCCAGCCCTACCAGATGGCAGCCAGCTTGATCCGTCCGGAGACGCTCTCGGCGATCTCCAGGAAATGATCCAGTGGCGGCGTGGCCAAGCCGGGGACCTTGGCCATGTCGTCCCAGCGCCTCAGGCGGATCGCATCCGGCGCGCCCGGCATGCTCGCGAAATCCACCGCCTGGCCCGCATCGAAACTGCCCCCTTGCAACGCCAGGCTGCGCTTCGAATCCTCCGAGAGCGACGCTTCATATTGGGGTTCCACATAGCAGAGGTAGCGCTTGGCCTCCACGTGCAGCCGGATCGGGTCCAGCACCGCCGGGCCGAACAGGCCGCGCAGGAAGGGCAGCACGAAATACTGGTGTTTGTCGTCGAGGCCGCGCAGCGTGGGCGTGCCCGGACGGTCGGCGATGAGGTGGCCCAGGTCGTGCAGCAGGCTGGCGGTGATCAGGTGGGCGCCGGCGCCGTGGCGTTCGGCCAGCGCCGCGGTCTGCAAGGCGTGCCGCAGATGGCTGACGGATTCGCCGTCATAGGCGCGATGCCCGCGCTCGAGGAAAATCTGTTCGATATCTTGCAGGGTCAAGGCCATGGTTGTCTCCTGGGTGGCCGCATAGGGGAGGGCGGCGCTCAGCCGGCGGCTGGCGCCATCTCCAGAAAGCGCGCGATAAGCTGCACCGGTTGGCGCTCGCGCAGGCAGTACAGGTATTCGTGCATCACGATGCCGGCGCCCTCGATGTCCAGGGCCGCCAATTCGGGATGGGAGGGGATCTCGCGCGAGGGGATCAGGCTGATCCCCAGTCCGCACAGGATGGCCTGGCGGATCGACTCGCGGCTGCCGATCTCCAGCGTGCGGCGCACGGCGACGCCGGCCGCCTGCAAGGCGTCCTCCGTCAGTTGCCGCGTCATGGAGCCGGGTTCGCGCAACAGCAGCGCGTGTTCGGCCAGATCGGCCAGGCGGACCTGGCTGTGGCGCGCCAGGGGGTGGTCGCGATGCGCCACCACCCGGATGGGATCGGCGGCGATCATGCGCCGGTACAGATGCTTGTCATCCATCAGAAAGGATGAAGTGGCAATCTCGATGCGATAGTCATGCAGCGCCTGCAGCATGCTTTGCGAATTGCCGATGGCCAGGGTCAGGTCTATGCCTGGGTAGCGCTGGTTGTAGGCGCGCACCGTATCCATGATGTAGTAGGGACCGGTGGCGCCGATGCGCAGATTGCCTTCGCGCAGGTCGCTGGCGTCGCGCAGGCGGAAATCGATCTCGGTTTCCTGCTGGACCAGCTTCTCCACCATGGGCATCAGGCTGTGGCCGGCGTCCGACAGGCGCATGCCGCGCCCCTGGCGGTGAAACAGTTCCACGCCGTAACGGGACTCCAACTGGCGCAATTGCCCCGTCACCGTGGGCTGGCTGACGCCCAGCTGGGCGGCGGCCTTGGTAACGGTGCCGCAGCGGGCCACGGCGTAGAAGGATTTGAGTTCGGCGACAAGCACGGTTTTTCGGGGGCGGATTATGGGCGCAATGCGCAAGACCGCCAGTACACCAAAATAATTTGATGTTTTTATTACTGCATTTGCGCGAAGTGTCATAAACACTCAATACGCGTCTTCCATACTGCCTTCGTTCCCAAACCGGAGGCCCCATGGCCGAACGCGATACCGCATTTCTCTCTGTCAGGCATCTGGTGAAGCGCTTTGGCAGCCATACCGCGCTGTCGGACGTCTCGCTCGACATCCGTGCCGGGGAGCTGGTGTGCCTGCTGGGCCCCTCGGGCTGCGGCAAGACCACCTTGTTGCGCGCCATCGCCGGCCTGGAGCGGCAGGACAGCGGCACCATCGTGCTGTCCGGGCGCGACATCTCGCATGCCGAACCGCAGGCGCGCGACTACGGAATCCTGTTCCAGTCCTATGCGCTGTTTCCCAATCTGACCGTGGCCCAGAACGTGGCCTACGGACTGAGCGGCAAGCGCGCGCACCGCAACCACGTCGCCAACCGCGTCGAGGAAATGCTGACGCTGGTCGGGCTGGCCGGCGCGGCCGACAAATATCCGGGACAGATTTCCGGCGGGCAGCAGCAGCGCGTGGCCCTGGCGCGCGCGCTGGCGCCGTCGCCGTCCCTGCTGCTGCTGGACGAGCCCATGTCGGCGCTGGACGCCCGCGTCCGCGAGCATCTGCGCATCGAACTGCGCGCCCTGCAGAAGCGCCTGTCCATCACCACGCTGATGGTCACGCATGACCAGGAAGAGGCCATGGTGATGGCCGACCGCATCGCCGTCATGAATGGCGGCATCATCGAGCAGTACGGCACGCCGCGGGAACTCTACCGCCAGCCCGGCTCGGCCTTCATCGCCGATTTCGTCGGCGAGGCCAACTGGCTGCCGTTCGAACGCCTGGACGCGCACCGCGCCCGCGTCGGCCGCCAGGAGCTGGCCGTGGACGAGGCGCTGGACGCCGCCAGCGGCAAGCTGTTCGTGCGGCCGGAAGCGGTGCGCGTCAGCACCGTGCGCCCGGAGCAGCCGAACGCTATGCTGGCCGACGTGCTCGACGGCGTGTTCCTGGGCCGAGGCTATCGCCTGGCCCTGCGCCTGGAGGGAGTGCCCGGCAGCACGGTGCATTCCATCGTGTCCCCCGAAATCGGAGACGCCCTGCTGGGCCCTCACGCCGCCAGCCGCTGCTGGGTGGAGCTGCCGCGCCATGCGATACGCGCCTACGCTTGATCCCGCCATGAACCGTTCCTCCACCACGGCCGCCCCGGCTGCGGCCAGCCTGGCGGCGTCCGCGCCGGCGCTGGGTCGCCGTCCGCTGCCGGCCTGGATCGGCACGCTCGGCCTCGCCACCGGGCAGGGCGCCCTGGCGCTGGGTCTGCTGTTGTTCCTGGCGCTGCCGCTGGCCGCGATCCTGATCCGGTCGGTGACCGACAGTGACGGCGCCTGGGCCGGGCTGTCGGTGCTGGCGGACATCATCGGCGGCGACGGCTTCATGGCCATGGTCGCGCGCAGCCTCGCGGTAGGCGTCGTGACCACGCTGCTGGTGGTGCCCTGCGCCTACGGATTCGCCTACGGCCTGACGCGTACGCGCCTGCCGGGCAAGGGGCTGCTGCGCACCGTCGCCTTACTGCCGCTGCTGGCGCCGTCGCTGCTGCCGGGCATTGCGCTGGTGTACTTGCTGGGCAACCAGGGCCTGCTCAAGGGCCTGACCGGCGGCGCGACCATCTACGGCTTCTGGGGCATCGTCGTGGGCGAGGCTTTCTATACCTTCCCGCACGCGCTCATGATTCTTCTGACCGGCCTGGCCCTGGCCGACGGCCGTCTCTACGACGCCGCGCGTGCCATGGGCGCGGGCCCCTGGCGCACCTTCCTGACGGTGACCCTGCCAGGCACCCGCTACGCCGTGTTCTCGGCCTGCTGCGTGGTGTTCACGCTGACGGTGACCGACTTCGGCGTGCCCAAGGTCGTGGGCGGCGACTACAACGTGCTGGCGATGGAAGCCTATAAGGCCGTGGTCGGCCAGCAGAATTTCCCCAAGGGCGCGGCCATTGGCATCCTGCTGCTACTCCCGGCTATCCTGACCTTCGCCCTGGACCGGCGGCTGCGCGCCCGCCAGGGCGCCCAGATGAGCGGCCGGGCCCAGCCCTACGCCGCCGGCCCCAACCGCCGCCGCGATGCCGCCTTCCTGGCGCTGGCCGGCGTGCTGGCGGCGTTCCTGCTGCTGATCATCGGCGTGGCGGTGTGGGCGTCCTTCGTGAAGATGTGGCCTTACAACCTGTCGATGTCGCTGCGTTCGTACGACTTCGACAATATGGACGGCGGCGGCTGGCTGGCCTGGCGCAACAGCCTGCAGTTGGCGTTCTGCACCGCCCTGATCGGCACGGCCGTGGTCTTCACGGGCGCATGGATGATGGAGAAGGTACCCGCCCGCGGCCAGCTGGCGCGCGGCCTGCGCGGCATGGTCGGCATGCTGGCGCTGATGCCCATGGCCGTGCCTGGCCTGGTGCTGGGCCTGGGCTACATCTTCTTCTTCAACAGTCTGTCGAATCCGCTGAACGTGCTGTACGGCACCATGCCGCTGCTGGTCCTGTGTACCGTCATCCACTTCTATACCAGCGCGCACCTGACGGCCGCCACCGCGCTCAACGCGCTGGACCCCGAGTTCGAAGCGGCCTCGGCGTCGCTGAAGGTGCCGCGCCTGACGACCTTCCTGCGCGTGACCTTGCCGATGTGCTTGCCGGCAGCGCTTGACGTGGCCCGCTATCTGTTTGTTTCCGCCATGACGACGGTGTCCGCGGTCGTATTCCTGTACAGCCCTTCGACGGTGCTGGCCGCGGTCGCGGTGTTGAACATGGACGACGCTGGCTTCATCGGCCCCGCCGCCGCCATGTGCACCGTGATCATGGCCAGCTCGGCCGTCGCTGCGATGGTCCTGCATCTGGCCAGCCGCGCGCTGGTGGCGCGCAGCCAGGCCTGGCGCCGTCCCGTGGCCCATTGAACGATTTTTCAAGGAAGACCCTCATGACTGTTTCGCCTTTGCCCGTCCGCCTGGAAGCGGTGATTTTCGACTGGGCCGGCACGCTGGTCGACTTCGGCTCCTTCGCGCCCACCAAGGTGTTCGTGGACGCGTTCTCGCAGTTCGGCGTGGAAATGTCGCTGGCGCAGGCCCGCGGTCCGATGGGCATGGGCAAGTGGGACCACATCCGCACGCTCTGCAACGATGCCGTGATCGCCGGCCAGTACCAGGCCCAGTTCGGCCGCCTGCCCACCGATGACGACGTGACCGCCATCTACGAGCGCTTCCTGCCGATGCAGCTGGACAAGGTTGCCCAGTATTCCGCGGCGATCCCCGGCGCAGTCGAACTGTTGCGCGCCCTGCGCCAGCACGGCCTGAAGATCGGTTCGTGCTCGGGCTATCCGGCCAGCGTCATGCGCCGCGTGGTGGAACGCGCCGCGTCCGAAGGCCTGGAGCCCGACTGCATCGTCGCCAGCGACGACGTGCCGCGCGCCCGGCCGGCGCCCGCGATGGCCCTGAAGAACGTGGTCGAGCTCGGCCTGTCCGACGTGGCCGCTTGCGTCAAGGTCGACGACACCGCCCCCGGCATCGAGGAAGGACGCCGCGCCGGCATGTGGACCGTCGGCCTGCTGCTGTCGGGCAACGCCGCCGGCCTGACGCTGGAGGAGTACCTGAGCCTGGACGACGCCGGCCGCCAGAAGGCGCGCACCGCCGCCAGCCTGGAGCTGTCGCCCGCCGCGCCGCACTACCTGATCGACACCGTCGCCGACTTGCCCGCGGTGATCGCCGACATCGAATCCCGTTTGTCCGCGGGCCAGCGCCCCTAAACGTTCCATTACCTGTCTGCACCGCCTGACGGGGCCGGCCCAGGCCAGCCCCGGGGACCTTCACAGCCTTTTTTCCGCCTACCAACGGAGTACTTCATGAATCGCTACAAGCTGCTTGCACTGGCCGCCGCCCTGACGGGCGTGATGGGCGCCGCCTCCGCCGAGACCACGCTGACGGTCTACACCGCGCTCGAAGCCGACCAGATCAAGGCCTACCAGGCCGCGTTCGAGAAGGCCTATCCCGACATCAAGATCCAGTGGGTGCGCGACTCCACCGGCATCATCACCGCCAAGCTGCTGGCCGAAAAGAACAACCCCAAGGCCGACGCCGTCTGGGGCCTGGCCGGCACCTCGCTGGGCCTGATGGACAAGGAAGGCATGCTGCAGCCCTACGCCCCCAAGGGCCTGGACCAGATCGCCGCCAACATGCGCGATGCCAAGGCCGAGCCCAGCTGGGTCGGCATGGACGGCTTCGCCGCCGCCATCTGCTTCAACACCATCGAAGCGGAAAAGCAGAAGCTGCCCAAGCCCACCTCGTGGCAGGACCTGACCAAGCCGGTGTACGCCGGCAAGATCGTGATGCCGAACCCGGCTTCGTCGGGCACCGGCTTCCTGGACGTCAGCGCCTGGCTGCAGATCTTCGGTGAAGAGAAGGGCTGGGCCTACATGGATGCCCTGCACAAGAACATCGGCTCGTACACGCACTCGGGCT
The DNA here is from genome assembly GCF_017355315.1 of Achromobacter sp. SD115. Lineage (NCBI taxonomy): Bacteria > Pseudomonadati > Pseudomonadota > Betaproteobacteria > Burkholderiales > Alcaligenaceae > Achromobacter > Achromobacter sp. SD115. Next base: position 100,371 of record NZ_JADIJM010000004.1, read on the forward strand.
CCAAGCCGTGCAACATGGCTGCCGCTGGCGAATTCCCGATCGGCGTGTCGTTCGACTACCGCGCCGCCAAGCTGAAGGCCGACGGCGCGCCGGTCGAAGCCGTGTTCCCCTCGGAAGGCCTGGGCTGGGAAGTCGAAGCCACCGCCATCATGAAGGGCACCAAGAACCTGGAAGCCGCCCGCAAGCTGGCCGACTTCTCCGCCAGCCGCGAGGCCAACGAACTGTACAAGGCCAACTTCGCCGTGCTGGCCATCCCGTCGATCGCCACGTCGAATCCGAACCTGCCGGCCGATCTGATGCAGCGCATGATCAAGAACGACTTCACCTGGGCCGCCACCAACCGCGACCGCATCATCGCCGAGTGGACCAAGCGCTACGACGGCAAGTCCGAGCCGAAGAAGAAGTAAGTCCGTTTGATCGCGGCGGCGCTGGTTGCCGCCGCGTCCCGGGGGCGCCCGCCAGGGCGGCTCCCGCCGCATTTCCCTTTGCAATGTTCCACAGATGAAAAATTTCGACGTAGTCGTGGTGGGCGCCGGCATGCTGGGCATTGCCCACGCCTGGGCGGCCGCCAAGCGCGGCCTGTCGGTGGCCGTGATCGAGCGCAGCCGCCAGGCGCATGGCGCCACCATCCGCAACTTCGGCCAGGTCATCGTGACGGGCCAGGCGCCCGGCATGATGCTGTCGCACGCCCAGCAGGCGCGCGAGCTATGGCTGGAACTGGCGGGCCGCGCGGGCTTCCATGTGCGCGCCAACGGCGCCCTGGTGCTGGCGCGCAATGCCGAAGAGGCGGACGTGCTGCAGGAGTTCGCCGATACGCGCATGCGCCAGGAAGGCTATCGCGCCGAACTGCTGTCCGGCCGCGAGGTGGGCAAGCTGTACGGCGGGCAGCTGGCGCATCACTGCGCGGGCCTGCAAGGCCACGACGATCTGCAGATCTACTCGCGCGAGGCGCTGCCCGCCATCACGCGCTACCTGGCGGAATCGCTGGGCGTGACGTTCATCACCGGCACGCTGGCGCGCGCGGTCGAGGACGGGCTGGTGTGCACTTCGGCGGGCGAGTTCAAGGGCGGACACGTGTTCGTCTGTCCCGGACACGACTACCTGACGCTGCTGCCAGAGCGCTTTGCGCCGATGAATCTGGAGGTCACGCGCCTGCAAATGCTGCGCGCCGCGTTCGAAACCCATCCCATCGCGCTGGACCGTCCCTTGCTGACCGGCCTGTCCTGCGTGCATTACGGCGCGTTCTCCGACCTGCCTTCGGCGCAGGCGCTGCGCGAGGTGATCCAGACGCGCACGCCCATGCTGCTGGAGAACGGCATCCATTTGCTGATCAGTCCCACGCCCCATGGCGAACTGATCATCGGCGATTCGCACCGCTACGGCCAGGATGCGCCGCCGTTCAACGACGAGGCGGTCGACAACGCCATGCTGGACCTGGCGTCCCAGGCCCTGGGCGCGCGCCTGCGCGTGCTGGAGCGCTGGCAGGGTGTCTATGGCGCGCACGGCCCGGCGCCGTTCTCCGTCATGCCGGTGGACCCGGCCACGACGGTGGCGGTCATGCATTCGGGCGTGGGCATGACGGTGGGACTGGCCATTGGCGAACGCACGGTGGCCAGCGTGCTGGGCCGCTGAGTCCGGCGCCGGGAAAAACAAAGGCCTCGCGGATGCGAGGCCTTTGCGTTTGGGGGCGGTGCCGAAGCGTGGCTTCAGACCCGCTCCTGCATGATGCGGCGATACCATTCATGGAAGTGCTGCATGCCGTCTTCCATGGGCGACTGGTAAGGACCGGTTTCGTTCACGCCGCGCAGCATCAGCGCCTTGCGGCCCGCGTCCATGCGCTCGGCGATCTCGTCGTCCTCGATGGCCGTTTCCATGTAGGCGGCGCGCTGCGCTTCGACGAATTCGCGCTCGAAGGCGGCGATTTCCTCGGGGTAGTAGAACTCGACCACGTTCACCGTTTCCTGGGGACCCTTCGGATACAGCGTGGAGAGCACCAGCACGTGCGGGTACAGCTCGATCATGTGGGTCGGGAAGTACGTGACCCAGACCGCGCCGAAATCCGGCGCGTCGCCCTCGCGGAACGCCAGCAGCCGGTCATGCCACTGCTTGTACACGTCGGACCCCGGCTGCGCCAGGGCGTTGTGCACGCCGACCTTCTGCAGGCTGTACCAGTCGTTGAACTCCCAGCTCAGGTCGTCGCAGGTGACGAAGCGGCCCAGGCCCGGGTGGAACGGACCGACGTGGTAGTCCTCCAGGTAGACCTCGATGAAGGTCTTCCAGTTGTAGTTGCACTGGTGCACTTCGACGTGGTCCAGCACATAGTCGCCGAAGTCGAATTCCGGACGCGAGAACAACGGCGCCATGTCGGCGGCCGGATCACGCGGACCTTCGAACAGCAGGCCATGGCAGTCGCGCAGGCGGAACTTCTGCAGGTTCATGCAGGGCGTGGTGGCGAACTGCGGCGCGCCCAACAACTCGCCCTGGTTGTTGTACGTCCAGCGATGCAAGGGGCAGACAATGTTGCCGCCGGTTGCCTTCAGGTTGCCATGCGTATTGCAGTTGCCGGCCACATTGCCGGTCTCGCCGCCAAGCATCAAAGCCTGGCGATGGCGGCAGACATTTGAGATGAGTTCGACGCCTTGCTGGTTGCGAACCAGTACGCGCCCTCCGTCTTCCTGGACCAACGTACGCCAATCCCCGTTTTCGGGCACCACTTTCTGGTGGCCGACGTATTGTGAGGATTGCTTGAAAATGAGTTCTTGCTCGCGGGCAAAGAGGGCTTCGTCAAAATACGCGCTGACGGGTAGCTGGGTGCGAGCTGGCACTACATGTGCCATCCGACCGATGTCGGTCATGATTCCCCCCGCTCGGATAAAAAAGCCAGGACGGAGAAGCATTTGCCTGGCGGCTTTGAAATCCGCTGGGTGCGTTCCGTGCTGGCGCGAAGAAAAATCGGTGCTGGCCGATCAAATAAGCCGTGAATTGTACCCCAAGCCCTTACCCCGCGCCCGTGAAGATCTGCGAAGCTTGGTGAAGTTATGCCGCGGCTGGTCGATGCGTGCCAGCTGCGGCATAACCCCTTGAAGATGTAGGCCTTTCAGACGAAGCGTCGGGTGGCGGGATGGCGCCTCAGCAGCCAGCTGCTGGCCGCCGACAGCGCGAACACGGCGGCGGCCAACACCGGCAGCGTCCATGCGTCATTGCGCGCGCCGCTCAGGGCGCCGGCGCGATGCGCCACGTCCAGGAACAGCGGATGGATCAGGTAGACGCCGAAGGTCAGCGGCGCCAGCGCGGCCAGCCGCGGCAGGCGCGGCGATGAGACGATCCACTGGAACGCGGCCAACGACATGAAGGGCACGGTGAGGCTGAAGTAATCGTAAAAGTAGGTGTTGAGAGCGCGGCTGCTCGACATCGTATAGACGCCCAACGCGGTGGCGGCCACGCTGGCTGCCAGCATCAGGCCGGGCCGGGGGATGCGCATCTGGCCGTCGAAGATCAGGCGGCCCGCCACGAAGTAGCCCAGATAGGGCAGGAACCAGGTCAGGAAGAAGCCGGCGGGCGCGCCCAGCGCGCGGCGGTACAGCGCGTCCAGGATCGCCACGCCCAGGATGCCCACCACCCACAGCGCCCGCGCCCGCGGCGTGCTGCGCGCATACAGGACGCGCACCAGCGGCGCGAACAGGTACAAGCCCACGATCATGTACAGGTACCACAGGTGGTAGTACGGCTCGCCCTGGACCAGTTTGCGTGGCCAGAACGAAAAATCGATGCGGCCGTCGTCCCACCAGTCCAGCGCCGTGCGCCATGCCAGATAGAAGAAGGTCCAGAACAGGAGCGGCGCGCAGATGCGCGCCATGCGCCGGCTGTAGAACTGGCGCGCGTCCTGCGGCTTCTCGGGATCCAGCAGCAGGGCGCCGCTGACCATGACGAACACGGGCACGCACCAGCGCGCGGCCGAGTCGTACAGATTGGCGGCCAACCAGGCTCCGCCGCCGTAGACGGCCGGGTTGCTGACTACCATGGCCGCGCTGTGCAGCAGCACGACGGCCACCGCCGCCAGCCAGCGGGCGGCATCCAGGCGCGCATATTTCTCTTCGATGTACGGCATCAGGCTCCCGTTGCGGTGTTTGCCTTTTCACCTTAGCAGCGGGGCGCGTCCCGGTTCTGTATCCAGGGGTTAGAGGGCCTGTCGGCGGCGCAACAAAAACCGGCAGAGGCTGCGGGAGCCTCTGCCGGTAGCAGCCGCAAGGCGCGGCGCATTCACGGGCAGGCGCGGGCCTGCCTACGTTTTGTCACGAAACGGCTCGCGCCTTCATTGCAGAACGATATTGGCCTGCTTGATCAGCTGCGCCACGATGGGCTGTTCGGTCTTGATCTGCTTGTCCAGCTCGGCGGCGGTGCCTGAGCGCGGGTCGATGCCCATGTCCAGCATGCGCTTCTTGACGGTTTCGTCCTGCAGGGTTTCGACCAGGGCCTGCTGCAGTTTTTCCATGACGGGGGCGGGCGTGCCCTTGGGCGCCACGAAGCTGAACCAGGCGGTCATGTCGAACGCGGGATAGCCTTGCTCGGCCAACGTTGCCAGCTTGGGCTGCGTCGCCAGGCGGCCGGGGCTGGTGATGGCGAAGACCTTGACCTTGCCGGCATCGGCCTGCGGCATGCCGGTGGCCACCATGTCGAAGAACAGGTCCACGTCGCCGCTGATCAGGGCGGGCAGGGCCTGGGTCGCGCCCTTGAACGGCACGTGCAGGATGTCGATGCCCGCGCGCTCCTTGAAGAGTTCGCCCGCCAGGTGCGAGGAGGTGCCAGGACCGAAGGTGGCGAAGGTCAGCTTGCCCGGGTTCTGCTTGGCGTAGGCCACCACGTCCTGGGTGCTGTTGAAGGGCCGCTTGGGGCTGGCCAGCAGGACCAGCGGTCCCACCCCGACCATGCCGATGCGAGCGAAGCCGTCGGGATCGTAGGGCAGTTCCTTGTACAGATAGCGGTTGGTGACCAGCGTGGAGTTGGTCGCCATCAGGATGGTGTAGCCGTCCGGCGCTTCGCGCGAGACAAAGGCCGCCCCGATCGAGGTGCCGGCGCCCGCCTTGTTCTCGACGATCATGGGCTGGCCCAGCGTCTTGGCCATGCGTTCGGCCAGGATGCGGGTCAGCACGTCGGTGGCGCCGCCGGCAGGGAAGGGCGAGACCACCTTGATCGGGCGGGCCGGGTAGGTTTCGGCCTGGGCGCCCAGCGCCGCCGCGCTGAGCAGCAGGGTGGCCAGCAGTTTGAAGCTAGTGCGAAGCATGTTTTCCCCTTGAAAACGTGTGCATGAGTGGAGGGTCGGGCCTGGCTTGGCGCCGCAAGGCAGTGCTTGCCAGGTCTCCTTGGATGCTTTAAATTCCGTAAAATGGAATTTAATTTTGTTGTTCGAAATAAACTATAAAAACGAAGCGAATAGAAATGCAATCTTTTTCTGACGCCAAGCGCATCGCGCATCCCGCCGCCAAACCTGATGGCAAGGTCGAACTCAGCCTGCCCGCGCGCCGCAAGCGCGCCGCCGGCGCGGGCGAGGGCGCCAATTCTCCCGACTTCATCACGGCGCTGGCGCGCGGATTGGATGTGCTGCGCTGCTTCCGCCATGGCGTATCGGCCTTGGGCAACCTGGACCTGGCGCGCCTGACCGGCCTGCCCAAGCCCACCATCAGTCGCATTACCTACACCCTTACTGAATTGGGTTACCTGCGCTATCACCCGGACACCGGCAAGTACTCGCCTGGCTACGGCGTGCTGGCGCTGGGCTTCGGCCTGCTGGCCGGGCTGGAGGTGCGCGAACTGGCCAAGGCCTCGATGACCGAGCTGGCGCGCGCCACCGGCGGCGCGGTGGCCCTGGGCGCCTTCGACGGCGACGCCATGACCTACGTCGAAGCCATCCATGGCTCTTCGGCGCTGTACCTGCGCCTGCCGGTGGGCTATCGCGCCAGCCTGGACAGCGCCATGGGCCGCGCATACCTGGCCAGCCTGCCGCCCCAGGCTTGCGCCGACGCGCTGGCCCGCCTGGGCGAGACGGCGCCGGCCGCGGACGCCATCGAGCGCGCCCGGGCGGAACTGCGCGACACGGGCTGCTGCTACGCCATCGGCGAATGGCAGTCGGGGATCAATGCGGTGGCGGTGCCGTTCTCGTCCATCACGGGCGAGGGCGTCTTCGTCATGAGCTGCGGCGGGCCCGCCAGCCTGTTGCCCGAGGCTGACCTGCGCACGCGCGTGGCGCCTCTGCTGCACGCCGCCATAGCGGGGCTGGCGGGCGCCCCGGCCTGAGACGCGTGGCGCGCGGCGGCAAGCCCGACGGCCTTGCGGGTATCTCGTACAATTCACGGATTGATCCACCCCCTAGCGCCCTCGGAGACCCGTTTGGCCAAATCTTCACAAGCCGATCCGCAGATCGATGACCGTCCCTTGCCCCAGGATTTCGAAACGGCGCTGGCCGAACTCGAGTCGCTGGTAGCGGCCATGGAAGACGGCTCGTTGCCGCTGGAGCAGTCGCTTGCCGCCTACCGGCGCGGCGTGGCGCTCACGCGGGTCTGCCAGGAACGCTTGGCGCAGGCCGAACAGCAGGTCAAGGTCCTGGAAGGCGATTTGCTGCGTCCGCTGGACCCGGCGGCGCTGGATGACGAATAAGAACCCGATGAAGCAAATTCAACTCGCCTTTCCGGAATGGTTGCAAGGGCGCGTGCAGCACGTCGAAGACGTGCTGGATGATCTGTTGCCCCCGGCGGATGCGTTGCCCTCGCGGCTGCACGAAGCCATGCGCTACGCCGTGCTCGGCGGCGGCAAGCGGGTGCGCGCCGCGCTGGTCTACGCGGCGGGGCAGGCCTGCCCCGTCAGCGGCAGCGTGCTGGCCGTGCAGGCCTCGCTGGACCGCGCCGCCGCGGCGGTGGAACTGATCCATGCCTATTCGCTGGTGCACGACGACCTGCCCTGCATGGACGACGACACGCTGCGCCGCGGCCGTCCCACTACCCATGTGAAGTTCGACGAAGCGACCGCCATGCTGGCGGGTGATGCGCTGCAGCCGCTGGCCTTCGATCTGCTGGCTTCCATGCCGATCGCACCCGCGCTGATCGTGCAGGCCACCCAGTCGCTGGCGCGCGCCGCCGGCAGCCAGGGCATGGCCGGCGGGCAGGCGATCGACCTGTTCAGCGTCGGCCACGCGCTGTCGCGCGACGAACTGCAAACCATGCACAGCATGAAGACGGGCGCCATGCTGGCTTGCAGCGTGGCCCTGGGCGGCATCGTGGCGGGCGCCAGCTCGGCCTCGCGCCAGGCGCTGGACGCCTACGCGCAGGCCGTTGGGCTGGCCTTCCAGGTGGTCGACGACATTCTGGACGTGACCGCCGACAGCGCCAGCCTGGGCAAGACGCCAGGCAAGGACGCCGCCGAAAACAAGCCCACCTATGTATCGCTGATGGGGCTGGACGGCGCGCGCGCGTTCGCCCAGGAACTGCGTGAGGACGCGCTGGCTGCCCTGGCTCCGCTGGGCGATGCCGGATCGCGCCTGGCTGAACTGGCCGACTTCATCGTCCTACGAGACCGCTGAGCCGGGAACAGCCCGGGCTGGAGGCAGGCCGGGCCAACGAACCACATAAAAGCATGACGACAGATTTACTGGACCGCATTCAATCCCCGGCAGACCTCAAGCGCCTGGATCGCCGCGAGCTGAAAAGGCTGGCCGATGAGTTGCGCGGCTTCGTGCTGGAGTCGGTGTCCAAAACGGGCGGGCACCTGTCGTCCAACTTGGGCACGGTCGAGCTCACCCTGGCCTTGCATCAGGTGTTCGACACGCCCCACGACCGCATCGTCTGGGACGTGGGCCACCAGTCCTACCCGCACAAGATCCTGACCGGACGCCGCGCCGGCATGGCCAAGCTGCGCCAGCAGGACGGGATTTCGGGCTTCCCGAAACGCAGCGAATCCGAATACGACGCCTTCGGCACCGCGCATTCGTCCACCTCCATCTCGGCGGCGCTGGGCATGGCGGTGGCATCGCGCAACGCCGGCGTGCAGCGCCAGCACATTGCCATCATCGGCGATGGCGCGATGTCCGCGGGCATGGCTTTCGAAGCCATGAACAATGCCGGCGTCACGCCCAACATCAACCTGCTGGTGATCCTGAACGACAACGACATGTCGATCTCGCCGCCGGTGGGGGCGTTGAACCGCTATCTGGCGCGCCTGATGTCGGGCCGCTTCTATGCGGCCGCCAAGAATGTGGGCCGGGCGGTGCTGCAGCACGTGCCGCCGGTGCTGGAACTGGCGCGCCGCTTCGAGGAACATGCCAAGGGCATGGTCACGCCGGCCACGCTGTTCGAGGAGTTCGGCTTCAACTACGTCGGCCCGATCGATGGGCACGACCTGGACGCGCTGGTGCCCACGCTGCAGAACCTCAAGGCCCTGGAAGGCCTGCAGTTCCTGCACGTGGTGACCAAGAAAGGCCAGGGCTACAAGCTGGCCGAGGCCGATCCGGTGCTGTACCACGGCCCGGGCAAGTTCGATCCGGCGGTCGGTATCCAGCAATCGAAGGCGCCGGGCAAGCGCAGCTTCACGCAGGTCTTCGGCCAATGGCTATGCGACATGGCCGAGCAGGATTCGCGTCTGGTCGCCATCACGCCCGCCATGCGCGAAGGCAGCGGACTGGTGGAGTTTGAGAAGCGCTTCCCCCAGCGCTATTTCGACGTGGGCATCGCCGAGCAGCACGCCGTGACCTTCGCCGCCGGCATCGCCTGCGAAGGCCAGAAGCCCGTGGTCGCGATCTACTCCACCTTCATGCAGCGCGGCTACGACCAGTTCATCCATGACGTCGCCCTGCAGAACCTGGACGTGACCTTTGCGCTGGACCGCGCCGGCCTGGTGGGCGCGGACGGCGCCACGCATGCCGGCAATTACGACATCGCCTTCCTGCGCTGCGTACCCAACATGGTCGTGGCCACGCCTTCGGACGAAAACGAAACGCGGCTGCTGCTGTCGACCTGTTATCAGCATCCCGGCCCGGCGTCGGTGCGCTATCCGCGCGGCGCAGGTTGCGGCGCCGCCGAGGAGCCCGGCCTGGGTACTGTCGAGCTCGGCCGCGGCGTGGTGCGCCGCGAAGGCCGCAAGGTCGCCATCCTGGGTTTTGGCACCTTGGTCCAGGCCGCGCTGGGCGCCGCCGAAAAACTGGACGCCACCGTGGCCGACATGCGCTTCGTCAAGCCGATCGACCGCGAGCTGATCCTCGATCTGGCCAGCCGCCACGACGCGCTGGTCACGCTGGAAGATGCCTCCATCATGGGCGGCGCGGGCAGCGCGGTGCTGGAAACGCTGAGCGCGGCCGGGATCACGATTCCGGTGCTGCAACTGGGCCTGCCCGACGAGTTCATCGACCATGGCGAACAGTCGGCGCTATGGGCCGGCATCGGCCTGGACGCGACGGGCATCGAAAGCTCGATCCGCGCCCGCTACGCCGATCTGCTGGGCTGAATCCGCTTCGATTCCTGCGGGCTTTGTCCGCAGGAATGAAACACACTGTTCCGGCCCCGCCAACCTACGAATAAAAGGGTTTTCCCTGGCGATTGGCGGACTATGGGCGATAATGGCCCCCTCTCAAAGATTACTAGGCCCGTGCGTTTTCACGACTGACTGCCTAGACAGGTAAGCCGAAATGAATTCTCCGATCGACCCCGCCATCGTGATGCCCGACGTCCAGAGTTCGGCGGACACCCGGCACATCCCGATTCAGCGCGTGGGCATCCGTGGCGTGCGCCACCCCATGTTGATTGAAAGCGGCGACGGCTCGCCCCAAGGCACCGTGGCCAACTGGACGCTGACCGTGGCGCTGCCGCCCGAAGAAAAAGGGACGCACATGTCCCGCTTCGTGGCCTTGCTGGAAAAATACCGCAGCACCCCCATGACGCCGACCCTGTTCCGCGCCATGGCGGCCGACATGCTGCCGCTCCTGCATGCCGAACGCGGCGACATCACCGCAGCCTTCCCGTACTTCATCAACAAGTCCGCCCCGATCTCCGGCGTGCAAAGCCTGCTGGACTACGAAGTGCAGTGGATCGCCCGCGCCCAGGGCGACGAGGTCGAGTTCGAACTGATCGTGCAGGTGCCCGTCACCAGCCTCTGTCCCTGCTCCAAGGCCATCTCCGAGTACGGCGCGCACAACCAGCGCTCGCACGTGACGGTGTCGGCCATCCTGAATGCCGACATCGGCATGGACGGCGTCATCCGCCTGATCGAGGAAGAGGGCTCCTGCGAGCTGTGGGGCCTGCTCAAGCGCCCGGACGAGAAGTACGTCACCGAACGCGCCTACGACAACCCCAAGTTCGTCGAGGACCTGGTGCGCGACGTGGCTGCCCGCCTGAACGCGCACCCCGGCATCGCCCGCTACCGCGTGGAAGCCGAGAACTTCGAATCCATCCACAACCACTCGGCCTACGCCGTCGTGGAAGGCTGAGCTTTCCGTGAGCCATCCGGCGGCCAACGACTGGCCGCTCATCGCGGGGCTGCAGCAATGGGAATCGCGGCTGGCCAGCAATCTGGCCGGCCGCGGCCGTTTTGGCGTCGCCCTCTATGAGTTCTTCCGCTTTGGCGTGAAGCAGGCCTGGGCCTGCCTGTTCGGCGGCCTGATGTGCGCGCTGCTGCTCGGCACGCACTGGTGGTACCCGCAGGATGCCGCGCTGGCCCGCTACGATTTCCTGACCCTGGCGGCCTTGGGCATCCAGGCGCTGCTGCTGGCGCTGCGCATGGAAACCTGGAGCGAAGCGCGCGTGATCCTGTTGTTCCATGTGGTGGGTACCGGCATGGAAGTGTTCAAGACCGCGGCGGGCTCATGGATCTATCCCGAGGCCAGCGTGCTGCGCATCGGCGGCGTGCCGCTATTCACGGGCTTCATGTATGCGGCGGTGGGCAGCTACCTGGCCCGCGTCTGGCGCCTGTTCGACTTCCGCTTTCGCGCGCATCCGCCGGTGGCGGCCACCGTGGCGCTGTCCGTGCTGATCTACGTGAATTTCTTCTCGCACCACTACATCATGGATATCCGGTGGGGGCTGTTTGCGCTGACCGCCATCCTGTTCGCGCGCACCTGGGTGTATTTCCGCATCTGGCAGGTCTATCGCCGCATGCCGCTGTTGCTGGGTTTCGTGCTGGTGGCCCTGTTCATCTGGTTCGCCGAGAACATCGGCACCTTCGCCAATGCCTGGCGCTATCCCAACCAGTCGCAGGGCTGGGAGCTGGTGTCCATCGCCAAGCTGGGCTCTTGGTTCCTGCTGATGATCATCAGCTATGTGATGGTCAGCGTGGTCAACCGGCCCGAGGAAATCGATGTTGCCGATTTGCCTCTGCGGACGGGGCAGGGCGGTGGAAATAGCCCGTCCCTGATTTCCTGAGCCCTCTTTGGCTTGCGCTGTACCGCTCAATCGGTGATAATCGAGAGCTTTCTTGCTCGACCGCCCATGGTTTTTGGGTAGCGGGCTGCCCCTTGCGGGCCACTGTCCATGATGCAAATCCACCCCTGATGGAAAGCGGCGGGTGTAAGACGGTCGGCCAGCGAGACATCCTCAAGGAGTTTTACTCATGCGTCACTACGAAGTGGTGTTTATCGTTCACCCCGACCAAAGCGAGCAAGTGCCCGCCATGGTCGAGCGTTACCAAGCGCTGGTCACGGGCCAAGGCGGCTCGGTTCACCGCCTGGAAGACTGGGGTCGCCGTCAACTGGCCTACCCGATCCAGAAGCTCGTCAAGGCTCACTACGTCTGCCTGAACATCGAGTGCGGCCAAGCCACGCTGGATGAGCTGGAACACTCGTTCCGCTACAACGACGCTGTTCTGCGCCACCTGGTCATCAAGACCAAGAAGGCTCAAGCCACGCCCTCGATCATGATGAAGTCGGTCGAACGCGAAGAAGCCCGCAAGGCTTCGGCTGAAGCAGCAGCGCCGGCTCAGGCCGAGTAAGCAGGGCTCACGCAGAGCTCATCCCATGAAGTCCCCTCGGTGCCTGGCAGGATGAACAAGCTGGAACTCAGCGCCCGCGTTCTCGAATGCGAGCCTTTGCGCCACACTCCCGCCGGATTGCCCGCACTGGAAATGGTGCTGGCGCACGAGTCGGAAGTCGTCGAAGCAGGCCACCCGCGCCGCGTCGAATTGACTATCGCGGCCGTGGCACTGGGCGATCTGGCGTTGCTGTTGAAGGACACCGCGCTAGGGTCTGAATTGCTGGTGCAGGGCTTTCTGGCTCCCACCCGCAAGGACTCGGTGAAGGTCAAGCTGCATTTGCAGCAGGCACGCAGGATCAGCGGCAGCGCAGGGCGCGATCCGCTGGTGGCTTGAAGGGAATTGGGCAAGAGGCGCGATGAGCGCCTTCTGAATACGGATAGGTTATGGGGGTTTGGGCCCGTTTTGGGTAAAACCCGGCCCCCTCAAACAAAGAGGCACATATCATGGCTTTCTTCGGAAAACGCAAGGAAAAACGCAAATTCACGCAGCAGAACCCGCTTTTCAAGCGTCGTAAGTTCTGCCGCTTCACCGCAGCCGGCGTGGAAGAGATCGACTACAAGGATCTGGACACCCTGCGCGACTTCGTGCAAGAAAACGGCAAGATCATCCCGGCTCGCCTGACCGGCACCAAGGCAATCTACCAGCGCCAGCTGGACACCGCCATCAAGCGCGCGCGCTTCCTGGCTCTGTTGCCTTACACCGACAACCACAACTAATCCGGGGCACTGAAATGCAAGTTATTCTGCTCGAAAAAGTCGTCAACCTGGGCAACCTCGGTGAAGTCGTCCGCGTGCGTGATGGCTACGCCCGCAACTTCCTGATCCCCCAGCGCAAGGCCCGTCGCGCAACCGACGCCGCCCTGAAGGAATTCGAAGCGCGCCGCGCCGAACTGGAAAAGGCCCAGGCTGAAAAGCTGGCCGCTGCCCAGGCTCTGGGCGAGCGTCTCGCCGGCTTCCAGCTGAAGGTCGCCCAGAAGGCTGGCGTCGACGGCCGTCTGTTCGGCTCGGTCACCAACGCCGACATCGCCGAAGGCCTGAAGAAGGCTGGCTTCGAAGCCGTCGAAAAGGCGCAAGTGCGCCTGCCCAACGGTCAACTGAAGGCGGTCGGCGAGTTCCCGATCCAGGTTGCCCTGCACGCCGACGTGCTGGTCGACGTGACGGTCCTGGTCGAAGGCGAACTGTCCTAAGCCGGTACCCGCAGTAAAAAGAAGCCGGCCCGCGTGCCGGCTTTTTTTCTTTTTGCCCCGCGCCTATTGCGTGTAGGCTTCGGACTCCACGATCCGGGCCTCGCGCCGCATTCCTCAGAGGACGTCTTGACTCAGCCCCCCGTTCACCACAACGCGCCTCCCGGCTTGCGAGCCTGGCTGGATAGCGTGGATGCGTCGCGTGAACCGTCGGTGCGGGATGTGACGATAGAGGGCGTGCGCTGCATCATCAAACGGCGTCGGCCCAGCATCGGCCGGGGCCTGAGCTACGCGCTGCGTTATGCGCGCGCCCTGTTCCTGGGCGTGGGGTGCAAGATCTTCCTGGGCGAATTTCCGCGTCCGGGTGTGCTGCTGCGCAATGGCCTGGCGCACGAGTCGCAACGCCTGGCACAGTTGCTGAAGGCGGGCTGCCGCGTGCCCGAGGTCTGGTGGCAGGAGCAGGGCCTGTTGGTGCTGGAGTATGTGGGCGAGGACCTGGCCGACCTGATCCGCAACGAGGACGCGACCTCCCGGTTGTGGTTGGCGCGTGCCGCCGCGGCCGATCTGGCCGCCTTCCATGCCCGCGGCATGTGGCATGGCGGCGCGCAGATCCGCAATATCACCTTGCAGGACGGCGAACTGTGGCGCATCGATTTCGAAGAGAATATCGGTTCGACCCTGTCGCGCCCGCTGGCCCAGGCCTATGACCTGTTCCAGATGCTGGCCTCTCTGGTGTCTTTGCGTAAATTGCCGGACGATGTGGCCCGCACGCTGGGTAAACTGGCGCTCGAAGTCTATTTCGAGAGCAACCCCGATGCCGAGGTCCGCGCCCGCCTGACACGCCTGGCGCGTGTGCTCTGCGCCCTTGCGGCGCCCTTGCGCGTGGTGCTGGGCCGCCTGCCCTCACGCGATATCCAGGGATTCTTCCGCGTTGCGGATATCCTGCAGCCGTTACTATTGAAGTCATGAATACACCCGCCGATTCCCAGCTCGAGTACCTGCGCGTTCCTCCCCATTCCATCGAGGCTGAACAGTCGGTCCTGGGCGGCCTGCTGCTGGACAACTCAGCCTGGGACCGCATCGCCGACGTGCTGGTGGAAGAAGACTTCTATCGCCACGACCATCGCCTGATCTGGCACCACATCGCCCGTCTCATCGGGCTGGCGCGTCCGGCCGACGTGATCACGGTCAACGAGTCCCTGATCAGCGCGGGCAAGGCCGAAGACGCCGGCGGCCTGGCCTACCTGAACGCGTTGGCGCACAACACGCCGTCCGCCGCCAACATCCGGCGCTACGGCGAAATCGTGCGCGAGCGCGCCATGTTGCGCAAGCTGGTGACGATCGCCGATGAGATTTCCTCGGCCGCCCTGAATCCGCAGGGCAAGGAAGCCCGCCAGTTGCTGGACGAGGCCGAGTCCAAGGTGTTCAAGATCGCCCAGGAAGGCGCGCGCGGCGCCGCCGGCTTCCAGGAGATCCAGCCTCTGCTCACGCAGGTGGTCGAGCGCATCGACGAGCTCTATCACCGCGAAGGCAGTTCCGACGTGACCGGCGTGCCTACCGGTTTCACCGACCTGGACAAGATGACGTCCGGCATGCAGGGCGGCGACCTGATCATCGTGGCCGGCCGTCCGTCCATGGGCAAGACCTCGTTCTCCATGAACATCGGCGAACACGTGGCCATCGAACAGGGTCTGCCAGTGGCGGTGTTTTCCATGGAAATGGGCGCCGTGCAATTGGCGATGCGTATGCTGGGTTCGGTGGGCCTGCTGGACCAGCACCGCATGCGTACCGGCAAGCTGATCGCCGACGATTGGCCGCGCGTGACGCACGCGGTGCAGCTGATGCAGGACGCCCAGGTTTACATCGACGAAACGCCCGCGCTCAGCCCGATGGAAGTGCGCGCGCGCACGCGCCGCCTGGCGCGCCAGTGCGGCCAGCTGGGCCTGATCATCATCGACTACCTGCAGCTTATGTCGGGCAACGGCTCGGGCGAAAACCGGGCCACCGAAGTGTCGGAAATCAGCCGCTCGCTCAAGGGCCTGGCCAAGGAACTCAACTGCCCGCTGATCGCGCTGTCGCAGTTGAACCGAAGCCTGGAACAGCGCCCCAACAAGCGTCCCGTGATGAGCGATCTGCGCGAATCCGGCGCCATCGAACAGGACGCCGACGTGATCCTGTTCATCTACCGCGACGAGGTCTATAACCCCGACTCGCCGGACAAGGGCACCGCCGAGATCATCATCGGCAAGCAGCGTAACGGTCCCATCGGCACTGTGCGCCTTACCTTCCAGGGTTCCAGCACGCGCTTCCTGAACTTCTCCGGCGCGCAGCCGCGCGACATGTACTGAGCCGGTTCCGGCCCAAGAAAAAACCGCGCCTCGGCGCGGTTTTTCATTGCAGGCGGGAAGCTGCTTCAGGCTTCAGCCTCGGGGCGTTTGCCGAAGCGCGCGGCCAGCACGCCGCACACCATCAGCTGGATCTGGTGGAACAGCATCAGCGGCAGCACGATGGCGCCCACGGCGTGGCCGGCGAACAGCACCTGCGCCATCGGAATGCCGCTGGCCAGGCTTTTCTTCGAACCGCAGAACAGCAGGGTGATGCGGTCTTCCACGTTGAAGCCGAAAACCCGGCCCGCCAGCGCCGACAGGCCCAGCGCCAGCGCCAGGATGACGGCGCAGGCCACCACCAGGCCGGCCAGCGCGGGGATCGGGGTCGAACTCCACAGGCCTTCGTTGATGGCTTCCGAAAAAGCCGTGTAGACCACCAGCAGGATCGAGCCCTGGTCGACGAACTTCAGCATGGCCTTGCGCTTGTGCACCCAGGCGCCGATCCAGCGGCGGGCGAATTGGCCCAGCACGAAGGGCAGCAGCAGCTGCAGCATGATCTTGCCGACCGCGTCGAACGAAATCGGTGCGCTGCCCGCGTTGGCCACCACCGTGCCCACCAGCAGCGGGGTAAGGAAGATGCCGAGCAGGCTGGAGGCGGAAGCGCTGCACACGGCGGCCGGCACATTGCCGCGCGCCATCGAGGTGAAGGCGATGGCCGACTGCACCGTGGCAGGCAGGCAGCACAGGAACAGGATGCCCAGATAGAGTTCCGGCGTGACCAGCGGCTCCAGCACCGGCTTGAGCGCCAGGCCCAGCAAGGGGAACATCAGGAAGGTCGCGGAGAAGATCGTGAGGTGCAGCTTCCAGTGCGTGAGGCCGGCGATGATGGCTTCGCGCGACAGGCGCGCGCCGTGCAGGAAGAACAGCAGGCCGACCGCGATGTTGGTGATCCAGCCGAACACCACCACGCCTTGCCCGTGCGCGGGCACGATGCTGGCGATGATGACGGTGCAGATCAGGTAGAGGGTGAAGCGGTCGGGAAGAAGGCGGGCAAGGCGTGACATGGAGGAGGGGAGGGAGGGCGGACGGAAAGCGCCGCAGGCGCCGTAAACGGGGCGTATTGTAGTCCCGGGGACGCCTTGCTTCCTGACAGCCAGTTGTCAGCGCTGCAGGGGCCGCGGCAAGGCCGCGGCGCAGCGCTCAGGGCGTCATGGCCAGCGCCAGGTCGAAGGCGGCGACCAGCGAGGCGTGGTCGGCCAGGCCTTTGCCCGCGATGTCGAAGGCGGTGCCGTGGTCGACGCTGGTGCGCACGAAAGGCAGGCCCACCGTCACGTTCACGCCATGGTCCAGGCCCAGGTACTTGACCGGGATGAGGCCCTGGTCATGGTACTGCGCCACGACGATGTCGAATTCGCCGCGTCGGGCGCGCATGAAGATCGTGTCGCCGGGCCAGGGGCCGCTGGCGTCGATGCCTTGCGCGCGGGCGGCGGCGATCGCGGGCTCGATGATGTCGAGGTCCTCGCGGCCGAACTTGCCGCCTTCGCCCGCATGCGGGTTCAGGCCCGCGACCGCGATGCGCGGCTGGGCGATGCCCATCTGGCGGCAGGCCTGATCGGCCAGTTTCATCGCGGTCAGTTCGGCTTGCGGCGTGATGCGCGCGATCACGTCGGCCAGCGCCACGTGTATGGTCACCAGCAGCACGCGCAGCTCGTCGTTGGCCAGCATCATCGCGAAGTCGCGCGTGCCCGAACGCTCCGCCAGGATCTCGGTGTGGCCGGGATAGTCAATGCCGGCGGCGTGCATGGATTTCTTGTTCAGCGGCGCGGTGACGATCGCGCGGATGCGTCCGGCCTGCGCGTCGTCGATGGCGGCGCAGACGTAATCGTAGGCGCCGCGTCCGGCGGCAGCGCTGATCTGTCCCAAGGGCAGGTCGGCAGGCAGGGCGGGGCTGCAGGCGATGACGTTGATGTGGTCCGCGCCCGGCGCGGCCTGGCCCACGTCCGCGATCTCGACGATTTCCAGCCTGGCGCCCAGTTGGGCGACCGCGCGGCGCAGCGCGCCCGCGTCGCCATACACCACGCAAGGCGCATTCAGGCCTTGCGCGTATGCCTTGACGACGATTTCGGGGCCGATGCCGGCGGCATCGCCCATGGTGATGCCGACGGGCAGGGAGGTCTTCACGGTGCTGGAGCTGAGGTTGTGTTGCGGATCATGCTACACCCGATGGCGGGCTGGCCGCCGCCTTACTTCGAGGGATTCTTGGGCGGTTCGATGACGCCGCATTCGAAGGTCACGGTGGCGCGCTTGGGGCCCAGGCCGGTCGCGTGGTTGGACGTGATCTTGGGCTTGACCAGCTTGCGGTCGATGGACTGGCAATACTGTTCGGCGCGCAGCAGGGCCTGGTTCTTGATTTCCACCCAGGTCATCATCTGGGAGCCGGAGCTGTGGGTGACGCTGTAGGTGTCCTTGCCGACGGACGTGACCTCGCTCATGCTGGAACAGGCGCTCAGCAGGGCGAGCAATACGGCGGCGGGGGCAAGGCGTGCAAACATGAGGCGTCCTGAAATGGCGATTCCCCCAATTACACCATCATTTCAGGGCGCGGCCACGGCGCTGCGGCGGTCGAGCTTGCGGCTCAGGACGATGGAGGTCTGGGTCTGCTTGACCCCGTCGATCAAGCCGATGCGGTCCAGCAGTTCGTCCAGCTGTTCGTGGGTTTCGCAGCGCAGGAAGATAAGGTAGTCGTAGGGGCCGCTGACCGACGAGACCTCTTCGACCTCGGGCATCCTCTCCAGTTCGCGGATCACCGCGGCAGTCGTCTTGGGCAGCACGCTGATGGAGCAATAGGCCCGCACCGCCGCTTCTTCCAGCAGCCGCCCCAGCCGCACGCCATAACCCGCCACGATATGTTCGCGCTCGAGCCGGGCGATGCGCGCCACCACGGTGGTGCGGGCCAGGCCGAGCTTGCGCGCCAGGATGGCCGCGGGTTCGCGCGCATTGGCTTGCAGCAGGCTGAGCAGTTGCCGGTCGATGGCGTCGAGTCGTTCGTTCATACGGTGATGGGCAGCGTGGAGCGAGAGGGCGCGAGTGCCGACGGTACAGGCGCGGGGCAGCCCGCGTCAATGCGCGGCGGTGCGCGCGCGTTGCGGCGGGTTGGGCGCTAGCCGTCGGATTCGGGCGGAATGCCGCCCTGATAGATGCGGCCGTCGAATTCGAAACGCGTGATGGTTTTGCGCGCGGCATCGAAGATGCGGTCGCGGCTGGCGTCGTCCAGGCCGTCGTGGTCGGCGAAGCTGAAGCGGCACAGATCGATGTCGCTGTCGTAGAAGGCCGAATGCACGTAGCGGCTGACGTCGGCCTCATGCGCAAAATGCGCAAACTCGCGCAGCTGCTCCATTTCGTGGAAGGATCCATTGCGGCTGACCAGCAGCATGCCGAACTTGCGCTCTTCGTCGGCCACGGGCTCGGGCGCGGCCAGGGCGTCGGGCTGCCGCAAATCTTCGTAGTCGAAGCGCGCGCCGAGTTCGTGCATGGCGGCCAGCACGCGCTGCCATTGCGCTTCATCCAGCGTGAGGCGGGCCGCCACATAGAAGAGGCGCTGGCGGCCCAGCGAGCGCGGCTCGGCGCCGCCGATATAGCTGTGCCAGGGAATGGCCGCGTCCAGTCCGGCCAGTTCCGCCATGCGCGCGTCGCTGTAGTCCAGCCGGTCTTGCAGGCGGCGCATGGATTGGGCGTCCGGCGCAACGTAGTTCTGGATGGTCTTCATGGGGGCCTCCGGTTGCACCGGAGTGTCGGGGCCGCAGCCCGGGAGACGCAACCGGTGACGTGCGCCGCCGTGCCTCTGCGGCTACGCTTCATGCTAGCGCGGCGCGCAGGGCTTGCCTAGCTTGGGCGGGCGCGGCGCCGTGCTAGGATTTGCGCCGACTTCAAATGCCAGGAGGCTTTCAAATGGACATCCAGGAACAAATCGCCGTCATCGTGCATACCATTTCGCATCAGGGCGGCCGCATCGACGCGCTGAATTCGACCCTGTTGTCGATGCTGCATCTGGCCAAGGCGTCGCCCGGCCTGCGCGAGGCCATCGAGGCCCAACTCGAACAGAACTATTCCAGCTTGCTGGCCCGCTCCGAGAACCCGCAGTACGTGGCCGGTTTCGAGAGTGTGCGCGACATGGTCCTGGGCGCCCTGAAATAGCCGTCCCGATAGCGCCGGCAGTTGCGGGAGTTACCCACAACTTCTGTGGACAAGCCTTGGGATAGCGCGGGCATAGATGTCCAATTTCCTTTAATTACAAAGGCTTGCATGGGGCGCTCAAAGCGGGCTCCAATTGCGCTCGCTGGCAGCGATTCGGGCGGCACGGCGCAGGTCATGCAAGCCGGGTAATATGCGGCCCCATGCGGAATCAGTATTCATTGGAATGCCGGGGCGGATCGATCGCGGTGCGCGTCTCGGAAGCAGCAAAGCTGGCGGCGTTCGACCCCGGCAAACTCTCCCCCGAGGCGCGCCAGAGCTGGGAGCGCATGGGGCATGGCTTCAAGGCTTGGCACGACTTCGACCAGCGTCATCCCATCCTGCGCCGCCTGGCGCGCTTGCCCCTGGTGGGCCGCTGGTACCGCAATGCGCGGCGCCGCTACGTGCTGCGGGCCAGCGGCAAGCTGGTGGTCTGAGGCCGCTTTATTTACGGCGCCTGCCCAGCAGGTGATAAGCCAGCCAGATGGCGGCGCCGATCGCGATGGCCACGGCCAGCTTGGTCTCGACGCCATGCAGGCGTCCCAGCATCGATTCGATGGTTTGTCCGAACAGGTAGCCCAAGGCACTGAAGCACACCGCCCAGATGGCGGCGGCGATGGCGTTGAGCACCAGGAAGCGTATCGGCGGCACGTTCGATACGCCCAGCGCCACTGGTCCGACTGTGCGCAAGCCATACAGAAAGCGCAGGCTCAGGATGAAGCCGTGGGGATAGCGGTCCACTGCCGCCAAGGCCTTTTCGAAAGCGGGTTTCTCGCGCACTCGCCGGACATAGCGATGATCGCGATAGCGGCGGCCCAGGAAGAACAGCGCCTGGTCGGCGAGGAACGAACCGGCGAAGGCGCACAGCACCACGTAGGGCAGGTGCAGCAGGTGCTGGTGCGCCAGGAAGCCGGCGAACACGACCACGCTTTCGCCTTCGAGCAGCGTGCCGCCGAACACCGCCCACAGGCCATAGTCGACGATGAACTGATGCAGGGCCGGATTCATCTGGGCCGCTCGGCCACGATGCGCGCCAAGGTCTGCAGGGCGCCGGTGATCTCGGGCGTGGTGCGTTGCCCGCAACTGATGCGCAGGAAGTGGTTGTAGCGCGTGCCGTTGGAGAACATGGCGCCCGGCGCGACTCGTATCCCTTGGCGCAGGGCGGCCTCGAACACGTCCATGCCTGAGCGGCTGTCGGGCATTTCCACCCATAGCAGCATGCCGCCTTGCGGCATGCTCAGGCGGGTGCCGGGAGGAAAGTGCGCGGCAATGGTCTCGGCGGTCTGGTCGCGCTGCATTTTCAGGTGCCGGCGCAGGCGCGACAGGTGCCGGTCGTAGGCGCGCGAGCCCATGAATTCGGCCACGGCGATCTGCGCCAGCGGTTCGTTGGGGCGGCTCTGCGCGAACTTCAGCATGGCGATGCGGGTTTTCCAACGGCCGCCCAGCAGCCAGCCCAGGCGCATGCCCGGCGCCAGCGTCTTGTGCATGGAGGAACAATAGATGACGTTGCCGGTCGCGTCCCAGGACTTGGCGGCGGCCAGCGGCGTGTCGTCATCGGTCAGCGCGCCGTAGGTGTCGTCTTCGATCAGCGGCACCTGCTGGCGCTCGCACAGGGCGACGAGCCGCGCCTTTTCCGCGTCCGGCATGACGCAGCCCAGCGGGTTCTGGAAATTGGGCACCACCACCACGGCGCGGATATTGCCATGGGTCTGGAACGCCAGGTCCAGCGCTTCGATCGACAGGCCGTGCTGCGGGCTGGTGGGAATCTCCAGCGCCCGCATGCCCAGGCTTTCCAGTATTTGCAGCAGGCCGAAGTAGGCCGGCGATTCGACCGCGATCGTGTCGCCGGGCCGGGCTACCGCGCGCAGTGCCAGGTTCAGGGCCTCGATGCAGCCATGCGTGACGATGACGTCGTCGGGCGTGGCGTTGATGCCATTGGCCAGCGCCCGGCGAGCCAGCACGGTGCGCAGGTCCGGATGACCTTGCGGCGGCACCGGGCTCACCAGCACCTCGGGCGATTGGCGCAGCGCGCGCATCATGGCCTGTTTCAGTTCCTCCAGCGGGTAGGCCTCGGGTACCGCCGCGGCCAGGGCGAAGTTGGCGCTGACCGGGTGCGCTTCGCACTTGGCCACGAAGTCCGAAACCCGGTCGTGAATGCCCACGTACTGCGCGGCGCCGAGTGTTTGGCGGATGTCGGGTTCGTCGACGGGCGGGATGCTGTTGCGCCGTGGCTTGAGCACGAAATAGCCCGAGCGGGGGCGCGCTTCGATCAGGCCGTCGTCTTCCAGCTGGCGGCAGGCCTGCAGCGCCGTCGACAGGCTGACGTGATGGGTGCGCACCAGGGTGCGGACCGAGGGCATGCGCTGGGCGGGGGCCAGCACGCCGGTCTGGATGGCGCGCCGGTAATGGTTGGCCAGGCGTAGGTATAGCGGTTGCGGGTCCATGCGCCGATCATGCTCCCCGAGGTTGGAATGAGGGTAGGCACAGATTCATGCAAAGTACACCATAACAGCATGAAAATCGAGGATCTGCATCGGTACAGAAACCCTGGGAGTGTGACTGTTGCGCATAGCAGGGCGCGCGTAGTCTGTAGTTGTCCGACAGGAGACGACGATGATTGCGACTTACACCCCCGATGCCCAGGCCCGCCGCTTGGAACTTGCCGCCGGCGCCAGCCGGAAATTGGTCTTGCGCGCCGGCGCCACGCTCGTATGCGTCAGCGGCAGCGTGCGGGTCGAGGAGCCGGCCACCGGCCCGGAAGCCGCGGGCGGACTGCCCGGCGCGGTATCCGTGCGCATCAATGCGGGGGAGGGACATGGCCTGGGCTACGGCGGCGTGGCGCATGTTACGGCCATCGGTCCGGCGGAGCTGATCTGCCTGGACAGCCCGGGCTATGCGCAGCGCTTTTTTCGGGCCGCCGCCGTTTTTTT
Organism: Achromobacter sp. SD115; assembly: GCF_017355315.1. Classification (NCBI taxonomy): domain Bacteria; kingdom Pseudomonadati; phylum Pseudomonadota; class Betaproteobacteria; order Burkholderiales; family Alcaligenaceae; genus Achromobacter; species Achromobacter sp. SD115. The sequence continues at coordinate 123,044 of NZ_JADIJM010000004.1, forward strand.
TCAGCTGGAATCGCTCAAAAGCCGGAAAAATCGGCTGGGTGCGCTGCACAAGATTTCAAAATGATGTATGATTCACACATCAGACGCGGGGTGGAGCAGTCTGGCAGCTCGTCGGGCTCATAACCCGAAGGTCGTAGGTTCAAATCCTGCCCCCGCAACCAGTTTCAAGCAGGACCAGGCCGGTCCGGCAGCATGGCAAAAATGCTGCGACGGATAGGCTCTTGCAGAAGAAAGCCGCGATTTTCATCGCGGCTTTTTTTTTCGCCGTCGCGGCAGGATTCCCTGGGCTGCTTGTTCTGCGTCAAGCCTTTGTTCCAGTCCGGACTTTCCCTGGTGTTCGCGGCCGCACAGGCCGCCAACCCTGCGCTACCATGGGGCACGCGCGCTAGGTTGCCGCACTCGAGGAGGGTCCATGGGAACAGCAAAATACGATCATCCTGGCTACGTCGCCGATACTGGCGCTGACGGCAAATACCACGTGGGCATCTGGTGCCCCCACGGCTATCCTGCCCATATCCATATCGGCCGGCCCGCGGAACGCGGCGATCCCCAGGCGCTGCTGCGCCTGCGCATACCGGACGGGGTGTTCCAGTCCTTGCCCGACGATCCTGAAACCCTGTGCCGCCGCGCGCTTGGCCAGGCGCTGGATGCCGGCCTGCTGTCCTCCGTCTCGGTGGATGGCGAATACCAGGAACTGCGTTTCCAGATGGACGCCGAACCCTGGTCCGGCCCGATGCAGGCCGCGGGCCATGCCTGAGTCCGCGGCGCATGTCCGGGCTGAATTACCCACAGCTACTGTGGACAAGCCTTGGGATAGTCTCTGCGAATTTCGGGTTTTCCCTGTCATAACAATGACTTGGTAGTGCCGGTCAAAAAACGCCCCATCGGGCGTTTTTTGCTTCCAGCTTGTCCGGCGCTGCGGCTATGCGACAATCTTTTCCCTTCCTGGCGCGCCTGCGCCTGTTTTGCCATTCCCTCCCGGTTCGTTCCCCATGCTTAGTGCTACGCCTATCCATCCCCGCGGCCTGAAGGCGCCGGCGCCATGAGTCCGGCTGTCGCGCGCGTGGCCGTGATAGGCGGCGGGCCCGCCGGCCTGATGGCTGCGGAGCGCCTGGGCGCGCAAGGCGTGCAGGTGGATGTGTTCGATGCCATGCCCTCGGTCGGCCGCAAGTTCCTGATGGCGGGGCGAGGGGGATTGAACCTGACCCATAGCGAGCCGGCCGCGCCGTTCCTGGCGCGCTATGGTGATCGCGCTGCCCACGTCGCGCCCTGGCTGCAGGCGCTGGACGCGGACGGCTTGCGCGAGTGGACGCATGGTCTGGGCATCCAGACCTTCGTGGGTTCGTCCGGCCGCGTGTTTCCCCAGGAGATGAAGGCGGCGCCCCTGTTGCGGGCCTGGCTGGCCAGGCTGCGCGCCAGCGGCGTGCGTTTGCACATGCGCCACCGCTGGCTGGGGTGGCCAGCTGGCTCGCGGCCCGGTGCGGCCACCTTGCGCTTCCAGACGCCCGAGGGCGAGCAGAACTACGCAGCAGATGCCGTGGTGCTGGCGTTGGGAGGCGGCAGTTGGGCCAAGCTGGGGTCGGACGGCGCCTGGACCCCCGGCCTGCAGGCGCACGGTGTTGCGGTCGCGCCGCTGCGTCCGGCCAATTGCGGCTTCGACGTGACATGGTCGGATCATTTTCGCGAGCGCTACGCCGGGCAGCCGGTGAAGTCCGTGGCCATGGCCTGCGAGACCGCGGCCGGCAAGACGCCTGCCAGGCAAGGCGAGTTCGTCGTGTCGGAAACCGGCGTAGAAGGCAGCTTGGTGTACGCCCTGTCCGCGCCGCTGCGCGACCGGATTGACGCCCAGGGGCAGGCTATCGCCCTGCTGGATCTGGCTCCGGATTGGTCCCAGGAAAAGGTGATGGCTGCCGTGACGCACCCCCGAGGCTCGCGTTCCATGTCCAGCCATCTGCAGAGCCGGCTGGGGCTGACCGGGGTCAAGGCGGGGCTGCTGCGCGAATGCGCATCGGTCGAGGATTTCCGCGATCCCGAACGCCTCGGCCTGCGCATCAAGGCCTTGCCGCTGCGCCTGCTGCGCGCGCGGCCCATGGATGAAGCAATCAGCACGGCGGGCGGCGTGTCGTTCGACGCTCTGAATTCCGGCCTGATGCTGCGCGATATTCCCGGCGCGTTCTGCGCCGGGGAAATGCTGGATTGGGAGGCGCCGACTGGCGGCTACCTGCTCACGGCCTGCATGGCGAGCGGCGTAATTGCCGCGGCCGGCGTGATGGAATTCCTGAGGTCCGGCGGCCGCATGCCGCCGGATGCCTGACGCCGGGCGGCTTCAGGAACCCGAGGTGTAGGGCGCCAGGCCCAGCGGCGCGCGCGGCGCCAGGTCGCCGACGACATGCCCCACCACTGGGGCGCCGCCCTCGGGTTGCGTGATGATGCCGATGACGCGGGTAATCGCACTGGCCGGGATATCGGTGCCATGCGCGGGATCTTGTACCAGTTGCCAGATGGTGGCTTCCGCGGGAATGGCGTCTTGATCGACCAGTTCAGAGTTGTCCAGGCAACTGCGGGCAAAGGCAGACCAGTCCGACGCGTTGCAGGGCAAGCCATGAGCGGTGGCCAGACGGGCCAGGGCCAGGGGCGCATCCGCCTGGGCGGCGGCATGCTGGGCGGCGGCTCCCAGGGAAACATCCAGCGACAGCAAGCGCAGGAACTCTACGACGTTGTCGGTATTCTTCATTGTGCGGTCTCCTGCTGTAACTGTTCTGGTTATGGCCCTGAACGGTGGGCAAGTCGGGCGGCGTTTCAGGCCGGGCCTTGGCCCAGCATTGATACCAAGGATTGTTTCAGGCGGGCCGAAAAAATGGGTACCGTATGGGACACCCCGTCGCGGTCCACGCCCTCTTTGAGTTCGACCGATTGGCCGAGAAAAATATCCGGCGCGGCGCCTATTTCGTTGTAGCGGGCCAGCAATTCATTCACGTTTTGCTGCGCATCGGCCAGCGTGCTGCTTTCAGCCAGCTTGCCGGCGGTATGCGCCTGCAAAATTCGGTGGAGATCGTCGATGAAGAGCGCCAATGCCGCTTGTCCGCGGCATTGGGGTTGTTCCCAGCCCCAGCCCTGGTGGGCTGAGCCGGCGTCTTGTGATGCGTGTTTCTTGGTCATTTGCGAATCCTAATCGATTGGCGGCAATTGCGCGACAGGCGAACGCAAGCCTTTCGAATCGTGTTTGATCTCGCGCCGATGCGGCCGGCAGCGGCTGCGGAGCCCGTGTCCGGCCGATGCCCAAATGAGGGTCTTTGGGGTATGCTGGCTTCACTTTCCAAGCCCAGACAGGAGATGTCCATGAAGAACAAAGTCTTTCTCGTCATGTTGCTTTCGATCGCTGCCCTCTCGGCGGGATGCAACACCGTAGCCGGGGCAGGCAAGGACATCCAGCGGGGCGGCGAGAAGATCGAGGGCGCCGCCACCAAATAGGCCTTCGTTCCCCACGCCGCAATTCCGGCCCAGAAGCCGCGAGACATGCCCGTGCATCCCTCTCGCGGCTTTTTTGTTGCCGGATCGCGGCCCCCCCTCCTGGCATAATTCGGGAAGTTGAATTCGATCGTGGGAAGTGTCATGCGCAAGTCTTTGTGGGTGGGAATGGCGTTTGCGGCCCTGTTGGCCGGCTGCGCGAGCAAAGGGGTCTACGAGTCCGATGCCGTGGTGACGGAGACCTTCACCGTCAATACCCACTACGAAGCGGCTTTCCGCCGCGCGGGCGAGTATGTGCGTACCTGCCACGTGAATGTGCAGCACGCCTACAACGTGGCCTATGCCTGGCGCCACGTGAAGGGCGAGAAGGGCGCGCCCGACGAGGTGCAACTCTACAAAGTGACGGAACCCGCCAAGGTGCTGGAATTGATCGCTGCCGAAAGCGCCAGCCCCTCGACGTCCAAGGTGACCATCACGGTGCTGGGCGAAGGCCGTTGGGATGCGGCCGAAATCGCCGCCGCCCGCGCTTCCATCCAGAGCGCCACGCCGGTCTGCCGCAAGGGCGGCGAAGGCTGATCGATGGACGCCCGCGCCCAGCAGATCCGCGCCAGCGGCCTGTCATTCTCGCTGTTGGCGGGGGCGTTCCGCTTCCTGGGCTGGCTCAATGGCGGCGCGGCGCTGGTCCTGACGGGCTTTTCGCTGGGCGTGGTGGGGGGCGACATCGCCGCGCCGGATCTGCAACTGCCGCTGGCGCTGTTGCTGGGCGGCTTGCTGGCTGCCTGCCTGGGAATATTGTTTGCCTACCTGGCGCAGGTCAGCTTGTTGCGCCAGGGCTACACCGGCCATCTGACGCGCGCCCACTGGCCCGCGCAGATTCTGGCCATGCTTTGCTACCTGATCAGCGCGCTTGCCTTCTGCGCCGCCTGCTGGCTGGCGGCTGCGCAGGCAATCACAGATGCGCCCCAGACCACCACAGCCTATGCAAGGCGGTAGTTGCGGGTAAACCCGTGTGCGCAAAAACGTTGGACTTGGATTTGTGTTGAGAATAATATGCGCACAGCGTATATAAATCTCCTGTTCGGGGCCCGTCATGACCATCTCCCAGCAAGCCTTCCTGCGCGACGCCATGCGGCGCCTGAATCTCACTCGCGACGTGTTCGCGACCCGCATCGGCGTCAAGCGCCGCGCGCTCGATACCTGGTTGCTGCCAGAGGGCTCGCAGGAATTCCGTGCGATGCCGGAAGTGGTGCAGCGCTTCGTCAGTGAAATCGTCCAGAACGGCGTCTTGCTGGAAAAATATACGCAAAGCGTACAAGAAGGTCCTTTGCGTGACCGTATCGCGGTGGAAGGCAAGCATCAGTTGCTGTCGGTGGATCAGTTCACCCGCGAATCGGTGGAGGATCTGTTCCGCGTGGCCGACATGATGCAGCCCATCGCCCGCCGCCAGAAGGTGTCCCGCGTGCTGGAAGGCGCGGTGCTGGGCAACCTGTTCTTCGAAGCCAGCACCCGCACCCGCGTCAGCTTCGGCTCGGCGTTTTGCCGCCTGGGCGGTTCGGTCTGGGACACCACCGGCTTCACGTTCTCGTCCATGGCCAAGGGCGAATCGATCTACGACACCAGCCGCGTCATGAGCGGTTACGTGGATGCCATGGTCATCCGCCATCCGGACCAGGGTTCGGTCGCGGAGTTCGCGCGCGCTACCAACATTCCGGTGGTCAACGGCGGCGACGGCCCGGGCGAGCACCCCAGCCAGGCCTTGCTGGACCTGTACACGATCCTGACGGAGTTCTCGCGCCTGGGCAAACTGCTGGACGGCGCGCATATCGCCATGGTCGGCGACCTGAAGTACGGCCGCACCGTGCACTCGCTCATCAAGCTGATGGCGCTGTACAAGAACGTGAAGTTCTCGCTGGTGTCGCCCAAGGGCCTGGAAATGCCGTCCTACATCATCGAGCAGGCCAGCCGCAACGGCAACGTCATCGAGCAGAAGAGCTCGCTGGCCGAGGGGCTGGCCGGTGCCGACGTGATCTACGCGACGCGCGTGCAGAAAGAGCGCTTCGCCAACGAAGAAAACGAAGGCTACACCCCGGACTTCCAGATCAGCCGCGCCATCATCGACGCCTACTGCGGCCCGGACACCATCGTGATGCACCCGCTGCCGCGCGACAGCCGTCCCGGCGCCAATGACTTGAGCGTGGACCTGAACCACGACCCGCGCCTGGCGATCTTCCGCCAGACCGACAACGGCATCCCCATCCGCATGGCGATCTTCGCGGTGTTGCTGGGCGTCGAGGGTCTGGTCCAGCACTCCCTGCGCGATGTGACCTGGCAGCATCCGTCCCATATCGGGCCGGACGATTCGTCCTTCCACGGACTCGAATAAGCGCCGGGCGCCGGGCCGAATATCCCTAGGCCCGGGCCGCCGGACGGCCTCGGCCCGGGGTTTTCAAGCATAATCCGCGCTGGTTTTTTCTGTCGCGTGTCGTTTCCGGACACGCCGTGGGGCCTTCGGGCGGATTATCTATATGTCTTCAAGCAGTCTTGGCGTCCCGCCAATTCCCGACCGGCACGCTGGCGCATCCGATCAGGCGTGCTACCTGAGCGCGTCCAACGAGCAGGCCTGGATTGCGGTCTACCAGTCGGTTGACGCCTATACGCGCGGGCAAGTCGCCGCGGTGGTGGGCGACAGCCTCTCAGAACTGGTCGACGCCTTTTATTCCACCCTGCTGGCCGACGCCGAGGCCGGCCCGCGGCTGTCCCATGAAATCGTGTCGAGCCGCCTGCATGCGGGCATGACGCGCTGGCTCAAGGGGCTGCTGTGCGTGCGCGACCAGGGCGACATCGCCGCCCTGATGGCCACGCAGAAAAAGGTGGGCGAGGTGCATGCCCGCGTCCATATCCCCATCCATCTGGTGATGGCCGGCGCCCGCATCCTGAAAAACGAGATTGCCCTGCGCCTGCGCGCCAGCGACCTGGACGGCATGGCCGCGTCCGTGGCGACCCAGTACGTGTGCAATCTGTTCGACCTGGCGGTCGAGCAGATGAGCCGGGCCTTCATGCGCGACATCAGCCGCGGCGCCCGCAACGACGAGGCCTACAGGCTCTTCGCCTTGGGCCAGAACATCTCCACGGAGCGCGAGCGCCAGCGCGCCGCCTTACTGGAATGGAGCCAGGCGGTGCTGATCGGCCTGCACTACCGCGCGCCGGGACAAAGCCTGCCGCGGCTGGCGGCCTCGGAATTCGGGCTGTGGCTGCAGCACAAGGGCGGGGCGATGTTCGAAAGCGCGCCGGGCCTGCAGCAGATCACGGACGCCGTCACGCAGCTGGACGGGGTGGTGCTGCCTCAATTGATGCGAGGCGAGGAACTGGGGCAGGCCTCGGCGATGCCCGACCACGTGCGCGAATTGCAGGAGCTGGTGGCGCGCATCAAGCACCTGCTCAACGGCCTGTTCGACATGGTGGCCGAGATAGAGAGCGGTAGCGACCCACTGACCAATGTGTTGAACCGGCGTTTCCTGCCCTCGGTGATCGGGCGCGAGATATCGATTGCGCGGCGCCAGCGCAGCGAATTCTCGGTCCTGTTGCTGGACATCGACCACTTCAAGGCCATCAACGACCAGCACGGCCACTCCGGGGGAGACCAGGTGCTGCGCCAGTTCGCCGAGGTCCTGCACCAGGCATGCCGCTCCAGCGACTTCGTGTTCCGCTATGGCGGCGAGGAATTCCTGGTGGTGCTGGTTGATACGCCGCGCGAGGCCGCGCTGGCCGCGGCCGAGAAGCTGGGCGCGGAGATCCGCCGTCACGTCTTCAATATTCCCGAGGCCGGACCGCTGCACATCACAGCCAGCATTGGCGTGGCGACGTTCGACGGCCATCCGGACTACGCCTATCTGATCGACCGCGCCGACCAGGCGCTCTACCAGGCCAAGCAGGCCGGCCGCGACCGCGCGGTGGCGGCCTGAGGCCAGGCTTGCGGGCATGAAAAAGGCCGCCCTGCCAAGGGCGGCCCAGCTTGCAGGCGCGATGGCGCCCGCGGCTTACACCTTCTTTTCGCCGCCCAGCGCGTCGACCAGCTCGGCCATCATCTTGGCCAGTTCGCCCGTCATCAGCATCATGTCGGAATCGAATTTCTCGTCGTCGTTGGCGGCCACGCCTTCGTTGCCTTCCTTCAGCACGTCCAGGGGCGCGACGCGCTTGACGTCCAGGCCCTCGGTCAGGACGAACGAAATGCGGTCGGCCCAGGTCATGGCCAGGCGGGTGCACTGCTTGCCCGACTGGATGTGGCGGCGTACGTCGTCGGCGTCGATCGAATGCTTGACGTAGCGGATGGCCGCGCCGCTTTCGCCCGACGAACGCAGTTCGGTGTCCTGGTCGATGGAGAAGTTGGCCGGAGCCTCGTCCTCGGCCAGCCAGCCGGTCATGGCCGAGGCCGGGGACTGGGCCACATACAGGTTCTCGAGCGGGAAGGGATCCACGCACTTGGCCAGGAGGCCGATGACTTCGTCGGCCTTGGCCGAGGCGGCGGCATCGATGACCAGCCAATGGTTCTGCGGGTCGATCCAGACGCGGGTGTCGCGGTATACGCTGAAGGCGCGCGGCAGGAGCTCGTCGGTGACGCGTTCCTTGATTTCCTTCATCTGCTTGCGGCCCGGCTTGTAGCCTTGCTGCTCTTCGATTTCCTGGGCGCGGGCCTTGGCGACCTGGTTGACGACCGTACCCGGCAGGAGCTTTTTCTCGGCGCGCAGGCTCAGCAGGATCTGGCCGTTGACCACATGGGCCAGGCCGCCGTTTTCGCGCGGCGGCACCCAGCCCAGGCTTTGCATTTCGAGGTTGTTGCCGCTTTGGTAGGCATGCCGCGCGAGCGTTTCTTCAAGCTGGTCGCCGACCAGCGTCCACGGCGAGGAGAGGCGATAAATCTTGAGATTCTTGAACCACATGAGCGTCGGCCAAAAGGGTAGATTCTATACGACGCGGACGCTTTGCCGAAGTGCGGCAATACCGCAGTGTGATGCGACACCTTCTGTCACTGACAGCCGCGGGCCTATGCGCTACTGTCCGCGCAGCAAGTCGAACAGGAGAGAAAAAATGAAGATCATCGGCGCCATCTTGATCGTCCTGGGCATCGCCGCCCTGGCCTACAAGGGCTTCAATTACAAATCCGAGGAGACCGTGCTGCAGATCGGTTCGGTCAAGGCTACCGCCGAGACCGAGAAGTCCGTGGCGATCCCGGCCTGGGCCGGCATCGCGGCCATCGTGGCCGGCGTGCTGGCGATCGGCGTGGGCATGCGCCGCTGATTGCCGGCGGCCCAGGCCGCCGCCTGCAGGATCCGATGATGGCGACCGCCGCGCGGTCGCCATTTTTGCGTGCCTTGCGTGCGCCAGCACAAAAAAAAGCGGCCCGGCTCATTGAGGGCCGGGCCGGTACGGGAGCACGCAATACCGCGTCATAAAAGGCTCGCGGGGAACGCGGTATCGGTGTCAGAACACTGGCCCTGCAATCGTCCGACAGGGGGATCAATCGTCGGTCGATCTGGCGCAAGGCCGTAATCTGAGCGCTCAGTCTAATGGCGCGGGTCTGACATGGTCCTGAAAGTGCGGATCTCTTTTTCGCCAGGGCGTAGCGGAAAGGGGCGGCCTGAACGGAGGCAAAAAAAAAGCTCCATAAGGAGCTTTTGAAAGGCCGGGCGGGCGCAGCAGTCCCGTCCGGCGGGGGATGGCCGTTTATGCGTTGATGTCGTTGTCCTTGGATTCGCGCACGAACAGCGTGCCGATGACCAGGGTCATGACTGCAATGATGATCGGATACCACAAGCCGTCGTAGATGTTGCCGGTTGCGGCAACCACGGCGAAGGCGACCGGGGGCAGGAAGCCGCCGAACCAGCCGTTGCCAATGTGGTAGGGCAGGCTCATCGACGTGTAGCGGATGCGCGTCGGGAACATTTCCACCAGCATGGCGGCGATCGGGCCGTAAACCATGGTCACGTAGAGCACCAGGATGGTCAGCAGCACCACGACCATGACGTTGTTGCTCTGGGCGGGGTCAGCCTTGGCGGGGTAGCCGTGGCTGCGGATCGCGGTGGTCAGCGACTTGTCCAGTTCGGCGGCCTTGGCCTTGAAGTCCGCCGGGGCCATGGTCTTGCCGTCGAACGAGGCGAACTCGTCGTTGCCGATCTTGACCTTGGCGACCGAGCCGGCCGGCGCCGCTTCGTTCTTGTAGTTCACCGAGTTGCGGGCCATGAACGACTTGACCACGTCGCAAGAGCTGGTGAACGACGAGGTGCCCACCGGATTGAACTGGAACGAGCAGGTGGCCGGGTCCGCGATCACGGTGACCGGGGCCGTGGCCTGGGCCTTTTCCAGCGCCGGATTGGCGAAGTGCGTGATGCCTTGGAAGATCGGGAAGTAGGTGATCGCGGCGATCAGGCAGCCTGCCATGATGATGGGCTTGCGGCCGATCTTGTCGGACAGCGCGCCGAAGACCACGAAGAACGGAGTGCCGATCAGGAGCGCGATGGCGATCATGATGTTGGCGGTGTTGGCGTCGACCTTCAGCGTCTGCGTCAGGAAGAACAGGGCGTAGAACTGGCCCGTGTACCAGACCACGGCTTGGCCGGCGGTCAGGCCCAGCAGCGCCAGGATCACGACCTTCAGGTTCTTCCATTGGCCGAACGATTCAGCGATCGGCGCCTTCGAGCCCTTGCCTTCTTCCTTCATGCGCTTGAAGGTCGGCGATTCGCTCAGTTGCAGGCGGATCCACACCGAGATGCCCAGCAGCACGACCGAGATCAGGAACGGAATGCGCCAGCCCCAGGCCTTGAATTCGTCTTCGCCCATGAACGTGCGGATGCCGAGGATGACCAGCAGCGACAGGAACAGGCCCAGGGTCGCGGTGGTCTGGATCCAGGACGTGTAGAAGCCGCGGCGGCCATGCGGCGCGTGTTCCGCGACGTAGGTCGCGGCGCCGCCGTATTCGCCGCCCAGCGCCAGGCCTTGCAGCAGGCGCAGCACGATCAGGATGGCGGGGGCAGCCAGGCCGATGCTGGCGTAGCTGGGCAGCACGCCCACGAGGAACGTGGACAGGCCCATGATCACGATCGTGACCAGGAAGGTGTATTTGCGTCCGACCAGGTCTCCCAGGCGGCCGAACACCAGCGCGCCGAACGGGCGCACGGCGAAACCTGCCGCGAAGGCCAGCAGCGCGAAGATGAAGCCCGCGGTGGGGTTCACGCCCGAGAAGAAGTGTTGCGCAATGATGGCTGCGAGCGAGCCGTAGAGGTAAAAGTCGTACCACTCGAAAACCGTGCCCAGCGACGACGCAAAGATGACGCGGCGCTCATCCTTGGTCATCGGGCGCGGATCCGCGGATGGACCGCGGCCTGCCATGGTTGTTGTGCTCATGATGTCTCCTCGGTTTTTATGGCCGGCGGTTGTCCGCCGTGCTCCGCCCGCTGCCGGCGAGACCGACATTGAGCTATACGCAACATTGGGGGGCGAGGCTGACGAGGTTCTGACGAGATCCTTACTTGAGTCTTAAAATTGAAACTAAAAGTAACGTCTCCCCGGGGCGCTAGGGATAGTCCTAGGATGCGGCGGGCGAATCCGGAGACTCGGCATAAAGTGGAAAAACCACGCGGATCCGCGTGCCGGGCAGGTTCGAATGCGCCGTGGGGTGATCGCTGATTTCAACGCTGGCCTGGTGTTTCTGGGCGATCTCCCGCACGATGGCCAGCCCCAGGCCGCTGCCGTCGGACGTGGTGCCCAGCACCCGGTAAAAGCGGTCGAACACGCGCTCGCGCTCTTCGGGCGGGATGCCAGGACCAGAATCCTCGACCTCCAGCAGCGCCTGTCCATTCCGGCTCTGCGCGCGCACCGTGATGTGGCCGCCGCGCGGCGTGTAGCGCAGCGCGTTGTCCACCAGGTTGTTGAGCAGTTCGGCCAACAGCAGGGGGTTGCCGTTGATTTCCACCGGATGGTCCGAGCCTTCGAAGCCCAGATCGGTGTTCAGCGAGAGCGCCAGTGGCACCCAGTGCATGGCCTGCTCGTAGGCGATGGTGTTGATGTCGGTGCGCGTCAGGCCGATGGCGCTGGGGTTTTCAGCCCGGGCCAGCAACAGCAGCTGGTTCACCAGGCGGGTGGCGCGCTCCGAACCGGTCACGAGTTGGCGCAGGCTGGACTGCATTTCCTCGGGGCTGGCGTCGCGCAGGGCCAACTCGGCCTGGGTGCGCAGCCCGGCCAGCGGTGTCTTCAACTGGTGCGCCGCGTCGGCGACGAAGCGGCGCTGCGCCTGCACGTTGGATGAAAGCCGGTCCAGCAGGTCGTTCATGGCGGCCACCAGGGGCGCGATCTCGGTGGGCGCGGCGCGCTCGTCGATGGGGGAAAGGTCGTCGGGCCGGCGCGCCCGCAGACGCTGCTGCAGCGCGTTCAACGGCGCCACCCCGCGCGACAGCCCGAACCACACCAGCAGCACGGCCACGGGCAGCACCACGAACTGCGGAATGATCACGCCCTTGATGATGTCGTTGGCTAGCTGCGTGCGTTTTTCGACGGTCTCGGCCGCGATCAGCAGCGCCGGCTGCGTATCGGGCAGGTGCAGGTCGACCCACGTAAACGCCAGCCGGATGCCGAAACCGCGCAAGGTGGCGTCTTCGTATTGCACTTCGCCGGGGCGGGGCTGGCCCACGGTGGAGGGCAGGGGCAACGCGCGGTCGCCGCCCAGGTATTCGCCGCGGCTGCCCAGCGCCAGCCAGAACACGCTGTCGGTCTCGTCGGCGTGCAGCACCTCGCGCGCGGTGTCGGTCATCTTCAGCACGGCCCGGCCGTCCTGCGCGTGGACTTGCAGGGTCAAGACATGCAGATTGTTGGCCAGCGCGCGGTCATAAGGCACATTGGCGATGTTCTGGGCCACCACATAGGTGATGGCCACGCTCATGGGCCACAGGAGGAATAGCGGCGCCAGCATCCAGTCCAGGATCTCGCCCAGCAGGGAGCGCTGCGGCGGCGCGAAACTCGGGCCCTTGGCCCCCGCCCGCATGACGTCCAGTGCTTCCTGGTTCAGCGCTTCCGGCGGCGCCGCTTCAGCTTGCGAGGTACGCCGCACCCTGGTCCCGCTCAAGACAGTAGCCCAGGCCGCGCACGGTCACGATCTTCACGCCGCTGGGTTCCAGCTTCTTGCGCAGGCGGTGGACGTAGACCTCGATGGCGTTGGTGCTGACCTCTTCGCCCCATTCGCACAGGTGGTCGACCAGCTGGGTCTTGCTGACCATGCGGCCGCTGCGCGTCAGGAGGATCTCGAGCAGGCTGACTTCGCGCGCCGACAGGTCCAGGGTCTGGTCGTCGACCATGGCGACGCGGCCGGTCTGGTCGAACAGCAGGCGGCCGTGCTTGATCATGGTGGCGCCGCCGCCCGCGCCGCGCCGGGTCAGGGCCCGCACGCGGGCCTCGAGCTCGGACAGCGCGAAGGGCTTGGCCATGTAATCGTCGGCGCCCAGGTCCAGGCCTTTGACGCGCTGCTCGATGCTGTCGGCCGCCGTCAGGATGAGCACCGGCAGGGCGGAGTTGCGGGCGCGCAGGCGGCGCAGCACTTCCAGCCCGGCCAGTTGCGGCAGGCCGAGGTCAAGGATGAGCAGGTCGAACGCCTGGGCAGCCAGGGCCGAATCGGCCGCCAGCCCGTCGCGCACCGCATCCACGGCGTAGCCGTTGTGGCGCAACGAACGGGACAGGCCGTCGGCCAGGATGCTGTCGTCTTCGGCGATCAGGATACGCATGGGCTACAGTGAAAAAAGACCCCGCGGCGCAAAGGGGACAAAACGCCGGATTCGTCTTGCATTCTGGCATAGGGCGCCATGCTTGCCACTCAGGGTATACGTGCAAAACACTGGCACACTGTTTTTTTGTACAGTATAATCCGATGCCATAATCTGATCCGTAGCTCAAAGCACCCGCCGGACCGCAGGGCTAGGCAAACCCGGCAAACCCGGCTGAACCCGGTCAGCCAGACCCGTAATCCCCTCGACACCAGATACGTTACAGACAGGACTCTACATGGACGACAAAACCTCCAAGGCCGCCGCATCGGAAAAGGCCAAGGCGCTTGCCGCCGCGCTTTCGCAGATCGAAAAGCAGTTCGGCAAGGGCTCGATCATGCGCTACGGCGACAACGAGGTCTCGCATGATATCCAGGTGGTTTCCACGGGCTCGCTGGGTTTGGACATCGCGCTGGGCGTCGGTGGCCTGCCGCGAGGCCGCGTGGTCGAAATCTACGGCCCGGAATCGTCGGGCAAGACCACGCTGACGCTGCAAGTCATCGCTGAAATGCAGAAGCTCGGCGGCACCTGCGCCTTCGTCGACGCGGAGCACGCGCTGGATGTGCAGTACGCCTCCAAGCTGGGCGTCAAGCTGACCGACTTGCTGATCTCGCAGCCGGACACGGGCGAGCAGGCGTTGGAAATCACCGATGCGCTGGTGCGTTCGGGCTCGGTCGACCTGATCGTCATCGACTCGGTGGCGGCGCTGGTGCCCAAGGCCGAAATCGAAGGCGAAATGGGCGATTCCCTGCCCGGCCTGCAAGCCCGCTTGATGAGCCAGGCGCTGCGCAAGCTCACCGCCACCATCAAGAAGACCAATTGCATGGTCATCTTCATCAACCAGATCCGCATGAAGATCGGCGTGATGTTCGGCAACCCCGAAACCACCACCGGCGGCAACGCGCTCAAGTTCTACGCCTCCGTGCGCCTGGACATCCGTCGCATCGGTTCCATCAAGAAGGGCGACGAGGTCGTCGGCAACGAAACCCGCGTCAAGGTCGTGAAGAACAAGGTCGCGCCGCCGTTCAAGCAGGCCGAATTCGACATCATGTACGGCGCCGGCATCTCGCGCGAAGGCGAAATCATTGATCTGGGCGTGGCCGCCAATGTGGTGGACAAGTCTGGCGCGTGGTACAGCTACAACGGCAATCGCATCGGCCAGGGCAAGGACAATGTTCGCGAGTACCTGAAAGAGCACAAGGACATGGCCGTCGAGATCGAGAACCGCGTCCGCGAGAACCAGGGCATCGTCAGCCGTGCGGCCGAGTTCGTGCCGACCGCGGAAGACACCGAAGAGTAATCGGATCGATGACGGGCCTTGCGCGGGCGGATCCAGGTCCGCCGCGAAGGGCTCGCATCCCGCGTCGGGGTCGCCCGAATACTTGCGGCAGGCGCCAGGACGGGCCTGCCGTTATGCATAGCAAGCAGGAAACGCATGAGTTGGAAACCGCCGCCCGCGTCTGCCGAGCGCCTGCGCGCCAAGTTGGACGATGAGTTCGAAACCGTGGCCAAGCCCCAGGGCTTGCGCCGCACTTCGGATGCGCGCCGCGAACCGGATGCGGAATCCAGCGATGACGCGGACCAGTGGAGTCGCAGTTCGGAAGCGGGCAGTGTGCGCCGCGGCCGTCGCGCCGCTGCAGCGGGGGACGGCCCGGATGCGGACGGCCAGTCCGCCCGCAAGGGGCCGTCGCTGAAAATGCGGGCCGTGGGCTATCTGTCGCGGCGCGAGCATGCCCGCGAGGAACTGGCGCGCAAGCTGGCCGCCTACGCGGAGGACCCGGCCGAAGTCGAGGCCGTGCTCGACGCCCTGGAAAAAGAAGGCTGGCTGTCCACCGAACGTTTTGCGCAAAGCCTGGTCCATCGGCGCGCGTCGCGCCAAGGGGCGGCGCGCATCGTGCAGGAATTGCGCCAGCATGGGGTGGATGACAACCAGGTCGCCGAATTGCGCGAACAGCTGCGGGCTACCGAGTACGACCGCGCGCTGGAAGTCTGGAAGAAGCGCTTCAGCGCCAAGCCGGAGGACCGCGCGGCCTACGCAAAACAGGCCCGCTTCCTGGCCAGCCGTGGCTTCGCGCATGACGTGATCTGCCGCATCCTGGGCGCCGGCGACGAGGACTGAGCGTTTCGGCCCGAAGCGCCTGGCGCCTTACTTTGCCGACTTGATTCCGGACAGCGTCTTGAAGCAGACGTCTCGGGTAATGGTCAGAAACTCATCGATATACGAGGCGTCCGTGTCCTCGCTGCGCACCGTGGCGTACAGCGTGCGCCACACGCCTTGCGGACCCAGCCGGCACAGGCGCAGCCAGCCCTGATTCATGTATTCCGTCAGCGCCCAGTTGGGCAGCGCGGCCACGCCGCGGTTGCTGGCCACCAACTGCGCAATGATGGGCGTGAGTTCCGCGCGGCGGATGGCGGCCGGCTCCACGTCGGCGGGGTCGAGGAACGCCGTGAAAATATCCAGGCGCTGCTTGTCCACCGGATAGGTGATGAGCGTCTGGTCGGCCAACTGGTCTGGCATGACGAACTTGCTGCCGGCCAGCGGATTGGATTCCGACACGGCCAGCACCAACTCGTACTTGAAGAGCGGCAGATAATCCACTGCGTCCAGCGGTTGGGGATCAGACGTAATGACCAGATCCAGGTCGCCACGCACCAGGGCGGGCAAGGGGGCGAAGGAAAACGCCGCCGACAGGTCCAGCGCCACATCCGGCCATTGCGCGCGGAAGGCGTCTAGCGCCGGCATCAACCACTGGAAGCAGGAATGGCAGTCGATGGCCAGGTGCAGCCGGCCGGTGCGACCAGCGGCCAGCCGCTGCAAATCCCGTTCCGTCGCGCGGATGCGCGGCAGCACCTCATCCGCCAGCGCCAGTACCCGCAGGCCCGCCGTCGTCAGTCGCGCCGGCCGCGTGCGGCGGTTCAGCAAAGGGGTGCCCAACCGGGTTTCCAGGTCGCGCAACTGGTGGGACAGGGCCGACTGGGTCAGATGCAGGCGCTCGGCGGCTTCCTGCAGGCTGCCGCCGTCGCGGATGGCGGTGAGCGTTTCAAGATGGCGGATTTCAAGCATGGGTGACTGCTGGAACTGGAAATAAGCTCATATTTTATGAGATTTCTTCATTTTATGGATGTAGACATTGATTTTGATTCATGTTGATTTGGCCTCAGAATGCCTTCTACTTGAACAAGTTTTGTCTAACGGTGGAAATGTCATGAATATTATTCATAATTTGGGGTTTCCCCGCATCGGCGTGCAACGTGAACTGAAGCGCGCGGTTGAAGCCTATTGGGCCGGCCACCAGACCGCCGAAGCGCTTGAGCAGACAGGTCGCGACCTGCGCGCCAAGCACTGGAAGCTGCAGGCCGCCGCCGGCCTGAAGTTCGTGCCGGTGGGCGACTTCGCCTGGTACGACCAGATCCTGGAATGGACCACGCTGCTGGGCGCCGTGCCCGCCCGCTTCGGCCAGAAGGACAGCGAGCCGGTCACGTTGGACACGCTGTTCCGCATGGGCCGCGGCCGCGCGCCGTCGGGCAAGCCCGCCGCCGCCTGCGAAATGACCAAGTGGTTCGACACCAACTATCACTACATCGTGCCGGAACTGGTGCCGGGCCAGACCTTCCGCATCGCCCGCGAATCGCTGTTTGAACAGGTCCAGGAAGCGCAGGCCCAGGGTCACGCCGTCAAGCCCGTGATCCCCGGTCCGCTGACCTGGCTGTACCAGGGCAAGGGCGACGCCTTTGCCGCCGGCGCCGCCGACGCGGGCAAGCTGCAACTGCTGGCCGCGCTGCTGCCGGTCTACCAGGAAGTGCTGGCGCGCTTCGCCAGGCTGGGCGTGCAGTGGGTGCAGATCGACGAGCCCATTCTGGCGCTGGATCTGCCGCAAGCCTGGCGCGATGCGTTCAAGCAGACCTATGACCAGTTGTCCGCCAGCCCGGTCAAGCTGCTGGTGGCCACCTATTTCGACGGCCTGAAGGACAACCTGCCGACCGCGCTGAGCCTGCCGGTGGCCGGCCTGCACGTGGACCTGGTCCGTGCGCCCGAGCAACTGGCGGCAGTGGTTTCCGGCCTGGGCGTCGAGCAGGTGCTGTCTGCCGGCGTAATCGACGGCCGCAACATCTGGCGCACTGACCTGGACGCCGCCATCGCCACGCTGACCCCGATCAAGCAGCAATTGGGCGATCGCCTGTGGCTGGCGCCGTCGTGCTCGCTCCTGCACGTGCCGGTGGACCTGGCCCATGAAACCGAGCTGGACGCCGAACTCAAGAGCTGGCTGTCCTTCGCCGCGCAAAAGTTGGAAGAACTGAGCCTGCTGGGCCGCGCCCTGGACAATGCAACGCAAGCCGCCGCGCAGGACGGCCTGGCCAGGCAGCGCGCCGCGCTGGCCGCCCGCCGTTCTTCGACCCGCATCCATAATCCGGCCGTCGGCCAGCGCATGGCCGGCGCCGCCGCCGTGTCGCGCGATCGCGCGCCGTTCGCCGGCCGCATCGCCCGCCAGCAAGAACAGCTGGGCCTGCCCGCCTACCCGACCACGACCATCGGGTCCTTCCCGCAGACTGCCGAAATCCGTGCGCTGCGCCGCGACTGGAAGTCGGGCGCGCTGACGGACTCGGGCTACGAGACTGCCATCCGCAAGGAAATCGAGGAAGTCATCCGCTTCCAGGAGAAAGTTGGCCTGGACGTGCTGGTGCACGGCGAACCCGAGCGCAACGACATGGTGGAGTACTTCGGCGAACTGCTGGCCGGCTTTGCCTTCACCAAGAACGGCTGGGTCCAGAGCTACGGCTCGCGTTGCGTCAAGCCGCCGATCATCTTCGGCGACGTCGCCCGTCCCGCGCCGATGACGGTGGGCTGGTCGTCCTACGCGCAGTCGCTGACCGACAAGCCGGTCAAGGGTATGCTGACTGGTCCGGTCACCATCCTGCAATGGTCGTTCGTGCGCGACGACCAGCCGCGCGAGCAGACCTGCCGCCAACTGGCGCTGGCGCTGCGCGACGAAGTGGTGGATCTGGAAGCCGCCGGCATCAGCGTCATCCAGATCGACGAGCCCGCCATCCGCGAGGGCTTGCCGCTGCGCCGCGCCGATTGGCAGGCCTACCTGGACTGGGCCGTGGATTGCTTCCGCCTGTCGACCGCCGGCGTGCGAGACGAGACGCAGATCCATACGCACATGTGCTATTCGGAGTTCAACGACATCATCGAATCCATCGCCGCCATGGACGCGGACGTGATCACGATCGAAACGTCGCGCTCCAACATGGATCTGCTCAAGGCCTTCGAGGACTTCCGCTATCCGAACGACATCGGTCCCGGCGTGTACGACATCCATTCGCCGAATGTGCCCGAAGTGGATTGGATGGTCGGCCTGATGGAGAAGGCTGCGGCCCGCCTGCCCAAGGAACGCCTGTGGGTCAATCCTGACTGCGGCCTGAAGACGCGCGCCTGGCCTGAAACCGAAGCCGCACTGATTGGCATGGTGGAGGCGGCACGGGCCTTGCGCCAGGCGGCCTGAGCAGACAGCTTGCCGTAGCGCCGCCGGATTCCATGGGTCCGGCGCCAACCCTGATCCGCGCATGCCGCGCGCGGATCAGGGTTTTTTCTTTGCAGCCGCAAGGTCTCTGTGATGGCTGCAAGCCACAGCTTGGGCGCGGCGCCGATGTTTTTTTCAATCCTGCTTGAACGAAATTCCGCGGCATGGGTCAATACGCAAAATCCCATTGCTGGATCCTTGTCGTTCCTATGATTCTCCAAGGCCCCTGTCGGCCCGACCTGCTGCTCGCAGAGACGCTGCCCGACATTCTGGAAGCCACGATCCGCCGGCATCCCGCCGCCGTCGCCATTCATTGGCTGGATCACACTCTCACTTACGACATGCTCGGCCAGCGCGCCGACCTGGCCGCGCATCATCTGATCGAGGCCGGCGTGCGGCCCGGCGATATCGTGGGCCTGTGTCTGCCGCGCGGGGCGGACCTGCTGGTGATGCAGGCGGCCATCGCCAAGGCCGGCGCCGCCTGGCTGCCGTTTGAATCGGATACGCCACCGGACCGCATGCAGGTCTGCCTGCAGGATGCGGGGGCCAACGGCTTGATCGCGGGCGCCGAGGTCCGGCTGGACGGCATGTCTACCTGGACCACCTGGGCGCTGTCGGAACCGGTGGACGGCGCCTTGCGCAGACGGGACGGGCTGCTGCCCGAGCATCCCGCCTACGTCATCTACACCTCGGGCTCCACCGGCAAGCCCAAGGGCGTACCCATCAGCCACGCCAGCATCTGCCATTTCCTGCGCAGCGAAAACGAAGTGCTGGGCATGCGCCATGAAGACAAGGTCTACCAGGGCTTCTCGGTGGCCTTCGACATGTCGTTCGAAGAGATCTGGATCAGCTATCTCGTGGGCGCGTCCTTGTGGGTCGCGCCCAAGATGCTGACCACCGACCCGGAAGGCTTGCCGGACGCCCTGGTGCGGGAAGGCGTCACCGTGCTGCACGCAGTGCCGACCTTGCTCGCCCTGTTCGCGCGCGACGTACCCGGACTGCGCATCGTCAATCTGGGCGGCGAGGTCTGTCCGGACTTCCTGGTGCCGCGCTGGGCCACGCCTGGCAGGCGCCTGTTCAATACCTACGGTCCCACCGAGACCACGGTGTCCGCCAGTCTGGCGGAGCTGCTGCCTGGCCAGCCCGTGACGATAGGCGCGCCGCTGCCCAACTACGGCATGCTGGTGCGCGGCGAGGACGGCGCGGTGCTGCCGCAAGGGCAGGTGGGAGAGCTGTGCATCACCGGTCCCGGCGTGGCCGGCGGCTATCTGGGCAGGCCCGAACTGACGGCCGAGAAATTCCTGGCGAACCCCTGGCCTTGCGCCGATTACGACACCCGCATGTACCGCAGCGGCGACCTGGCACGCATCGATGAGCACGGGCAGATCCATTGCCTGGGCCGCAGCGACGACCAGGTCAAGGTGCGCGGTTTTCGCGTCGAGCTCGGGGAAATCGAGGCCGCCCTGTACCGTCTGCCGGGCGTGGGCGCTGCGGCCGTGGTACTGCGCGATCTCGCGGGCATCGAACAACTGGTGGCCTTCCTCAAGCCCGAGGGCGAGGCGCGGCTGGACCCGCATGTCCTGCGCGGCGCGCTTGCCGCGGACTTGCCCGCCTACATGATTCCAGCCCGGTTCGAACTGGTGGCCGACGTTCCCCGCTTGACCTCGGGCAAGATCGACCGCAAGGCGCTGAAGGCGCGCGAACTGGACGCCGTGTCCGAACCCAGTGGCGAAGACGACGAGCCCGTCACGCCGGGCGAGCTGGCCCTGTTCGACGCCTTGCGTCCGCTGTTCCCGGGGCAGCCCCTGCGGCTGGCCAGCGATTTCTTCCGCGACCTGGGCGGCCATTCGCTGTTGGCCGCGCGTCTGGTGTCGGCGTTGCGCAAACATCCGCATTTCTCCGCGCTGACCATGCACGAGCTGTACCAGCATCCCATCCTGGGCGCGCTGGCGGGCCGGCTGGATGCGCTGGCCTCGGCCGAAATGGCCGCGGCCGGACCGGCAGGCGTCGCCGGGACTGGCAACGATCCGGCGGCCGCGCCCGAGTGGCGCCGCTGGACCTGCGGCCTGGCGCAGTTGGCAGCCTTGCCGCTGCTGATCGGCGTGCGCATGCTGATCTGGCTGACGCCGTTCTTCACGTATCACTATTGGACGGGCGACGAGGGCGACTCGGTCTGGCGCGCGGTGGCGCTGTCCATCGCCAGCTACCTGGCGTGCAACCTGCTCAGCTTCGGCGTGGCAGTGGCCTGCAAATGGGGCATCCTGGGCAGGCTCAAGCCCGGCAGCTACCCGCTGTACGGTTGGCTGTTTTACCGCTGGTGGCTGGTGGACCGGGTCCTGGACATACCCCCCGCGCACCTGCTGGCTGGTTCCCCGTTGCAGATCTGGTACTTGCGGGCGCTGGGCGCGCGCATTGGCCGTGACGCCGCCATCAGCCGCGTTTCCGTGCGCGCGCCCGACCTGCTGTCGGTGGGGAACGGCGTGAGCATCGGCGCGGCGGTGAATCTGGAGAATTTCTCGGTACTCGGCGGGGAGTGGAGCGTGGCGCCGATCGCGCTGGCGGACCACGCCTACATCGGTTCCTATTCGGTGCTGCAGGGCGACGTGGCCATGGGCGAGGGCGCGCGGCTGGACGGCCTGTCTGCCCTGGCGCAGGGCGCTCGCGTGCCGGCGGGCCAGATATGGAGCGGCGCGCCGGCGCGGCACGATCCGCAGGCCCGCGCTCCCGAACTGCCGCCGCGGCCCCGACGCCAGGGCCTCTGGACCCGGCTGGACTGCGTGGCCTACGCGGGCGGCGGCACGCTGATTGCCGCGCTGTTCTTCATGCCAGTGTTTCCCAGCTTCGTGCTGATCGACTGGATCGACGCGCGTTGGCTGGACCTGATGGGCGCGCGTGTGCCCTGGCCCCAGGCCTTCCTGAGCTATCTGCTGCTGGCCTTGCCCGCCAGCGCCTTGCTGCTGATGCTGACGGTGCTGGTGTCCGCGCTGCTGCGCTGGACGCTGCTGCCGCGGCTGGCCAGCGGCCGCTGGCCGGTGTACGGCCAGATTTATCTGCGGCGCTGGTTGACCAACCAGATCCAGGAATCCAGCCTCAGCGTGCTGCACGGCCTGTACGCATCGATCTACGCCGGCAACTGGTACCGCCTGCTGGGCGCCAAGGTCGGGCGCGGCACGGAAATTTCCACCGCCATGGGCGTGGTGCCCGACATGCTGACCCTGGGCCGCGACAGCTTCATCGCCGATGGCGTCATGCTGGGCGACGAGGAGATCGACGGTGGCTGGATGACCATGCGCCCCACCGTCATCGGCAACCGCAGTTTCGTCGGCAATGGCGCCTACGTGCCGGACGGCTCGGTGTTGCCCGACGACGTGCTGATCGGTGTGCAGAGCCGAGCGCCGGCCAATGCCCGCATGGCCAGCGGCCAGACCTGGCTGGGCAATCCGCCGCTGGCGCTCCCCGCGCGCGAGCAGACCGCGGGCTTTCCGGCACACCTGACTTTCCGGCCCAGCGTGGGCCGCAAGATCCTGCGCGGGGGAGTCGAGGGCATGCGGATGATCCTGCCGCTGGCCGTGGTGATCGCGGTGGGCTATCTGACCGTGATGAAGGTCATCCCCATGGCGGCGCGCGAAGGCTTCGTCTCCGCCTTCGACGAACTGATGCTGGCCGGCGTGCTGTACGGCGTCGGCGCCTTCCTGTTCCTGGTGGCGCTGAAGTGGACGCTGATTGGCCGCTACCGGCCGCGCGCCGAGCCGATGTGGACGCCCTTCGTCTGGAAGAGCGAAGCGGTCACCAGCCTGTACGAATCCATCGCGGTGCCGAACTTCTTCAACTTCCTGCGGGCCACGCCCTGGCTGCCGCTGGCTTTGCGCTGCATGGGCGCCCGCATCGGCAAGCGGGTCTTCATGGACACTACCGACATCACCGAGTACGACTGCGTATCGATTGGCGACGACTCGGTGCTGCACGCCTGGTCCGGTCCGCAGACCCATCTGTTCGAAGACCGGGTAATGAAGATCGGCCTGGTCCGCATCGGCGACGCCGTCAACGTGGGGCCGCGCAGCACCATCCTGTATGACACCCGGGTCGAAACCGGCGCGCGTCTCGGTCCGCTGACGCTGGTGCTCAAGGGCGAGGCCATTCCGGCGGGCCAGGCCTGGATCGGCAGCCCGGCCACGCCTTGGACGCAGCGGTGACCCCAGCCCTGAAGCTGACCGGGGAGGGCGCGCCGGTCGAGATGTGGCTGTTACACCTGCCGGCGCCCTGGCAGGCGCAGCGGCGGGCGGCCAGGGACTGGCTGGCCGCGGAACTGGCGCGGCGCGATCCGGCCACGCCGCCGGACTGGACCGAAACCTCCAAAGGTCCGCGGATGCCGCGGGGCGCGCGCTGGCACAGCTCGTTTTCCTATTGTGGCCCTTATATTCTTTGCGGCCTGTCCCGGCAGGGCGTGCCGGGCGTGGACCTGACCGGCGCGCAGGTCTGGCCGGGCGATGCCGACGTGCTGGCCCTCTACTGCGGCCCGCGGGCGGCCGCCGAACTGGCAGCCAGTCCGCCCAGCGGCCGGGCAGACGTCTTCGCCCGGGCCTGGAGCGCGCTGGAAGCGCGCCTGAAAGCCTGCCGGCGCGGGCTGGAGGAGTACTCTCCGCAGCGCGAGCGGCACCTGGCCTCCGCCAGGCTTACCTGCCAGATCCGGCACCAGGGCTTGTGGGCCGCCGCTGCCCTCTGCGGCAGCGCTCCAGGCGCCGGGCAGGGGGCTTGATTGCAGTCTGCCTGCGCTATACTTTGAAGGTTTTGTTGCCACGCACCATGCGCAGGCATCTCGCCCCGCAGGCCCCCAGCATGCCCTTGCCACCGCCGGACTATCCTCGCCAACCATTGCATACGCGTTCCATACGCGTGCAGTCGTATGCGCGCGAAGACGGGCTCTGGGACCTGGAAGCCGAGCTGATCGACGTCAAGGCGTACGATTTCCCCAAGCGCGACGGCGAGATGTTCAAGGCCGGACAACCCATCCACCACATGCATCTGCGCATCACCATCGACGAGACTTTCTCGATCGTGGCGGCGCAGGCCGTCTATGACGCGGCGCCCTACGGCGAGCATTGCATGGCCATCGAACCGGCTTACACTGATCTGATCGGCATGAACCTGCTCAAGGGGTTCCGCGGGCAGGTCAAGGAGCGGTTCGGGCACGTGGCGGGCTGTACGCACATGACCGAACTGTCGCAGGTGCTTCCCACCGCGGCAGTCCAGACCATGGCCAATCGCCGGCGGCAGGAAAACAACCCGAACCGGCGTCCATTCCAATTGGACGGCTGCCATGCGCTAAGCACCAGCGGCCCGGTGGTGGCTGAGCACTATCCCAAGTGGTACACGGGGGGTAGCGCTGAGGCATCGGCCGATTCGTCCTCCGATTCACCTTCTTTTTCTCATACGTCCTGACAGGTAACACATGAAAATCCACGAGTATCAAGGCAAGGAACTGCTGAAGCAATTTGGCGTCCCCGTGCCGCGCGGGATTCCCGCTCTTTCCGTCGACGAGGCCGTGGCTGCCGCTGAAAAGCTGGGTGGACCGGTGTGGGTCGTCAAGGCACAAATCCACGCGGGCGGCCGCGGCAAGGGCGGCGGCGTGAAGCTGGCGCGCTCGCTGGACGACGTCCGCAAGCTGGCCTCGGAAATCCTGGGCATGCAGCTGATCACGCACCAGACCGGCCCGGAAGGCCAGAAGGTCCGCCGCCTGTACATCGAAGACGGCGCCGACATCCAGAAGGAATACTACGTGTCGCTGGTCACCGACCGCGCCACCCAGAAGGTCGCCTTCATCGCCTCCAGCGAAGGCGGCATGGACATCGAGGAAGTGGCCCACTCCACTCCCGAGAAGATCATCACCGAATACATCGACCCGCTGACCGGCCTGTCGGCCGAGCAAGCCACCAAGATCGCCAACGCGATCGGCCTGCCCGCTGATTCCACCGCCCAAGCCGTGGACGTGTTCCAGAAGCTCTACACGTGCTACATGGACACCGACGCCTCCCTGGTCGAAATCAACCCGCTGAACCGCGACAGCAAGGGCAACATCATCGCCCTGGACGCCAAGTTCAACTTCGATCCCAACGCCCTGTTCCGCCACCCGGAAATCGTCGCCTACCGCGACCTGGATGAAGAAGATCCGGCTGAAATCGAAGCCAGCAAGTTCGATCTGGCCTACATCCAGCTCGACGGCAACATCGGCTGCCTGGTGAACGGCGCCGGTCTGGCCATGGCCACCATGGACACCATCAAGCTGTTCGGCGGCGAGCCGGCCAACTTCCTGGACGTCGGCGGCGGCGCCACGGCCGAGAAGGTCACGGAAGCCTTCAAGATCATGCTCAAGAACAAGAGCGTGAAGGCCATCCTGGTCAACATCTTCGGCGGCATCATGCGCTGCGACGTCATCGCCGAAGGCGTGATCGCTGCTTGCAAGGCCGTCAACCTGAACGTGCCGCTGGTCGTCCGCATGAAGGGCACCAACGAAGAGCTCGGCAAGAAGATGCTGGCCGACTCCGGTCTGCCGATCATCAGCGCCGACACGATGGCCGAAGCCGCCACCCGCGTCGTAGCCGCCGTCAAGTAAAGAAAAACCCAAGGATTCACAAATGTCGATTCTGATCAACAAGGACACCAAGGTCATCACCCAGGGCATCACGGGCAAGACGGGCCAGTTCCACACCCGCATGTGCCGTGAGTACGCCAATGGTAAGGCCGCCTTCGTGGCCGGCGTGAACCCCAAGAAGGCGGGTGAAGACTTCGAAGGCGTGCCGATTTTCGCTTCGGTGAAGGACGCCAAGGCTGACACCGGCGCCACCGTGTCCGTCATCTACGTGCCGCCCGCGGGCGCCGCCGCCGCCATCTGGGAAGCCGTCGAGGCCGAACTGGATTTGGTGATCTGCATCACCGAAGGCATCCCGGTCCGCGACATGCTGGAAGTCAAGAACCGCATGAAGGCCAAGGGCAGCAAGACCCTGCTGCTGGGCCCGAACTGCCCGGGTCTGATCACCCCCGACGAAATCAAGATCGGCATCATGCCCGGTCACATCCACCGCAAGGGCCGCATCGGCATCGTCAGCCGTTCGGGCACCCTGACGTACGAAGCCGTGGCGCAAGTCACCGAGCTGGGCCTGGGTCAATCCAGCGCCGTCGGCATCGGTGGCGATCCCATCAACGGCCTGAAGCACGTCGACGTGCTGAAGATGTTCAATGACGATCCCGACACCGACGCCGTCATCATGATCGGCGAAATCGGCGGTCCGGACGAAGTCAACGCCGCCGAGTGGGCCAAGGACAACATGAAGAAGCCGGTCGTCGGCTTCATCGCCGGTGTCACCGCTCCTCCCGGAAAGCGCATGGGCCACGCTGGCGCGCTGATCTCGGGCGGCGCCGACACTGCCGACGCCAAGCTGGAAGTCATGGAAGCTTGCGGCATCCGCACCACGCGCAACCCGTCCGAAATGGGCAAGCTGCTCAAGTCGGTGCTGTAAACGTACCAGGCCAGACGTCGGGCGCCTTGGCGCCCGGCGCCTGTCGCCTCCGGGCGGGAGGCCTGGCTCCGGCGTCAAACCCCTGATGTCCGGTGCTCTTGCGTCCCGCTGATGGAAAGCCCGCTCCGGCGGGTTTTTTTTCGCGTTTTTTTCGGCAATCCTAGGGAAATCCCGCGTCCATGCCGCGGCCTGGCAAACATACGGAAAGCTGAACGAAACTATAATGAAAGAAATTCCACGCGTACCAAGCAAGAATGCCGCCGGGCTCGCACCAAGGCGGTCAGTACGTTTTTTTCGTCTTATTTCACCCATTCATTTGGTTTGTCCTAGGGGGATCACACCTAGGAAAGAGAGGCATGGAACTCAGTTCAGCGGCATTCTGGATAGCGTTGCTCCAGATCATTTGGGTCAACATTCTGCTATCGGGCGACAACGCCGTGGTTATTGCGCTGGCGGCGCGTTCGCTGCCTCCGGCCCAACAGAAAAAAGCGATCGTGGTCGGCTCCGCCGCGGCGATCATCATGCGTATCGTGCTGACGCTGGTGGCGGCCAAGCTGCTCTTGCTGCCGTGGCTCAAGCTGATCGGCGCGCTGCTCCTGGTCTACATCGGCGTGACGCTGCTGTTGCCTGAAGGCGAGGAAGACGGCGCAGGCAAGACGCAAGGCAATCTGCTGACCGCAATCCGCACTATCATGATTGCCGACCTGGTCATGAGCCTGGACAATGTGGTGGCCGTCGCCGCCGCCGCCATGGGCGATACGACCTTGCTGGTATTGGGCCTGGCCATCAGTATTCCGCTGGTCATCTTCGGCAGCACGCTGCTTCTGAAGGTCATCGAGCGCTTCCCGGTCATCGTCTGGGTGGGCGCGGCGCTGCTGGGTTTCATCGCGGGCGAATTGCTGGTGGGCGACCCGGCCTTGCAGGAACCGGTTGCGCGCATCGATGCGGCCCTGGGAATCACGCAGCATAGCTTTGCGCTGATGACGGGCGTGCTGGGCGCGGTGCTGGTGCTGGCTATCGGCAAAGTTTTGCTGATGCGCCAGAAAGCTGACTGAAAGCTGAATTATACTAATAAGTTGTACTGAATAAGCTCGCCGCGCCCTGCGCGGCGAGTCATGCCGGACCGGGACCGGCCACTCTTTTCATAAATGCCTTCGGGGGTTCATAGTGCTTGAGTTTCTACAGACGCTGAGTTGGACAGCGGTATTCCAGATCATCCTCATCGACATCCTGCTCGGCGGCGATAACGCCGTCGTGATTGCGCTGGCCTGCCGCAATCTGGCGCCCAAGCAGCGCATGCAAGGCATTCTGTGGGGCACCGCCGGCGCCATCATCCTGCGCGTGGTCCTGATCGCCTTCGCCCTGACGCTGCTGTCGATTCCCTTCCTGAAGGTCGTGGGCGGCCTGTTGCTGGTCTGGATCGGCGTCAAGCTCCTGGTCCCCGAGGATGATGCCCATGGCAATGTGAAGGGCGGCACATCCATTGCCGCCGCGATCAAGACCATCATCATCGCCGACTTCGTGATGAGCCTGGACAACGTGATCGCCATCGCCGGCGCGGCCCAGAATGCCCACGCCGACCATCAGATCGGCCTGGTCGCCTTCGGCCTGATCGTCAGCGTGCCGATCATCATCTGGGGCAGCACGCTGGTGCTCAAGCTCATCGACCGCTATCCGCTGGTGGTTACGTTTGGCGCGGCCTTGCTGGGCTGGATCGCAGGCGGCATGCTGATTACCGACGTGGTTGTCGAACGTCAATTCGGCGTTCAGCCCACTGCGGTTAAAATCGGCGCAGAAATCATTGGCGCCTTGCTGGTTGTTGTCCTTGGACGGTGGCTGGCAAGCCGCAAAACCGCTTCCAAGGAATCAGCACATGAGTCTGCGTAGATCCACCGATCCCCAGCAATCCGAATCGGGCCTGAGCCTCCTTCAGGGCCTTTTCGTGCTGGCCATCCTCGGGGTGGTCGCGACGGTCATCGTCTCCAATTTCGTTTGATGCCGTCTCGTGTCTCTACCGCAACGCCTGGTCATCGCGACCCGCGCCAGCCGGCTTGCCCTGTGGCAAGCCGAGCATGTGCGCGACCGGCTGCGCACGCTGTACCCGGCGTGCGCGGTTGAGCTGCTCACCCTGACGACCCGAGGCGATCAGATCCTCGACCGCACGCTCTCCAAGGTGGGCGGCAAGGGTCTCTTCGTCAAGGAACTCGAAAACGCGCTGCTCGACGGGCGCGCCGATCTGGCCGTGCACTCCTTGAAGGACGTGCCGGTCGATCTGCAAGCCCCGTTCGAGCTTTGCGCCGTCCTCGATCGCGCGGATCCGCGCGATGCCTTCGTCTCCAACACGCATGACACGCTGGCCGATCTGCCGGCGGGCGCTGTCGTGGGTACTTCCAGCCTGCGCCGCGAATCCCAGATCCGCGCGCGCTATCCGGAGCTGGTCGTGAAGCCGCTGCGCGGCAATCTCGATACGCGCCTGGGCAAGCTGGACAAGGGCGAGTACGACGCCATCGTATTGGCTGCTGCCGGTCTGGAGCGCCTGGGCCTGAGGTCGCGCATCCGCAGCCTGCTTGAACCCGCCGACAGCCTGCCGGCGGCCGGGCAGGGCGCCCTGGGCATCGAGATCCGCGACGACCGCGACGACATGCGCGCCTGGCTGGCGCCGCTGGTCAGCGCCGATACCACTTCCTGTGTGGTGGCCGAACGCGCCGTGTCCCGCAAGCTGGGCGGCTCCTGCCAGGTGCCCCTGGCGGCGTACGCCGAGATCGCCGGCGGCACCTTGTCGCTGCGCGCGCTGGTGGCGTCGCCCGATGGCGTGCGCATGGTCCATGCGTCCCGCAGCGGACCCGTGGCGGATGCCCAGGCCATCGGCGAGGCGGCGGCCCAGGCGCTGCTGGACGCGGGCGCGCAGGACATCCTGCGCGAACTGCTGCAAGACGAGCCCAGGCCCGACTGATGGCCACGGCGTCCGCAGCCGCCGAGCTGCCGCGGGTCGCCATCCTGACGCGGCCCGATGGCCGCAACGAGGCGCTGGCCGGCCGCCTGCGCGGCGCCGGCTGGACGCCCTGCATACTTCCCGCCCTGGAAATCCAGGCCCTGCCGGCCACGGCCGGCGGGCCGCCGCGCCCCTCCGACTACGACATGGTCGTGTTCGTCAGCGGCAACGCGGCCAGGCTGTACCTGGAGCAGTGGGCCCAGGCGGACGGGCCCGTCCCTTGGCCGGCCGGCGTCATCGCCGCCACCGTCGGGCCGGCCAGCGCCCAGGCCTTGCGCCAGTCCGCCTGTTTTGGCGCGAATACAACAGTTCTGCATCCGCCTGAAAATGCTCCCAGCCATGATTCCGAGGCGCTCTGGGAGGTTTTGCAGGGCCTGCCGCAACGACCCCGCCGCGTGCTGCTGGTGCGCGGCACGCAGGGCAGGGACTGGCTGGGCGACACGCTCGAGGCGCACGGCGCGGCGGTGACCCGCCACGCCGCCTACCTGCGCCGTCCCGCGAGCTGGGACGCCGATCAACTCGCCAGCCTGCGGCGCTGGGCCGGCGCAGACGTCCCGGCGACCTGGCTGATCACCAGCGGCGAGGGCGCGGACGCGCTGCGGGCCGGCCTGGACGTCGCCGGCCTGGCGGAGTGGTGGGCGCGCTGCCGCTTCGTGCTGACGCATCCCTCCCTGGAGCGCCGCGTGCCACAGGCCTGTCATGAAGGCGGGGCGCGGCCGATGGTAAAAATCTGCCTGCCCAACGACGAGTCGATATTCCAGGCTTTTGTTGCTGCTTGATTCGTTGCATCGGACTGACACCGAATACAATCGCGTCATGACAGACAAGACTCCCGCTACCGATCCGGTCGTTCCGACGGCCGCCCCGGGTGCAAGCGCGCCCGCGTCGGCCCCGGCCGATTCCGTCAAGGCCCGCCCGGCCAAGCGCGGCAGTGGCCCGCTGGTCCCCGCCCTCATCATTCTCATCCTGCTGGCAGCCGGCCTGGGTTACGCCCTCTGGATGCAGCGCACCCAGTTCGTGTCCGCCGGCCGCGAGGTCGCCACGCGCCTCGAAACGCTGACCACCGATCTCGCGCAGGCCCGCAAGGACACGCGCGAGGCCCTGGCCCTGGCGCAAGCTCAGGCCGGCCGCGTCGGCGAGCTCGAAGACACCGTGCGTGAAACGCAAAGCCAGTACAACGCTCTGCAACTGGCCTGGCAGAACTTCAACGACAGCGCCAGCGACGAACTGCTCGCCAACGACGTCGAGCGCCTGCTGACCATCGCGAACCAGCAGCTGCGCCTGGCTGGCAACGTCTCCAACGCGATCGTGGCGCTCGAAACCGCGCAATCGCGCCTGGCGCGCGCCGACCGCCCGCGCTTCTCCAGCCTGCAGCAAGCCATCAACGGCGACCTGGACCGTCTGCGCGCCGTGTCCACCGTGGATATTCCCGCCCAGTCGGCCCGCATCGACCGCCTGGTGGCGCTGATCGGCAAGGCGCCCCTGCTGGTGCCGGACGCCGCCGCGCCCGGCGTGGCGCCTGCCGGCGAAACCGCTCCCACGGCCACGCCGGCCCCCTCGGTGGATCCGCTGGCCGGCCTCCCGGCCGACGCGCCCTGGTGGCAGCGCTGGCGCGCCGAGATGGCCTCCTGGCCCGGCCGCGCGGGCGCGGCGCTGGCCCATGAACTGGGCGGCCTGATCACGATCCAGCGCGTGGACGAACCCGCGGCCCTGCTGCTGTCGCCCGAACAGGCCGACCAGGTGCGCGGCACGCTGCGCCAGCGCCTGCTGACGGCGCAACTGGCCATGCTGATGCGCCAACCTGCCGTGTGGAAGAGCGAATTCGACAACGTCGGCGTCACGCTGGCCAAGTATTTCGACAACCGTTCCCCCGACACCGTCGCCGCCCAGACGCTGGCGCGCGAACTGGCGCAGACCGACATCGCCGTGCGCATGCCGGAAGTGGCCGACAGCCTGAACGCCGTGGCTGCGCTGCGCGCCGCGGGCTTCAAGACCAGCGGGCAGGACTGAGGCTTATGCGTACCTGGTTCTGGACACTGCTGCTCGCCGTCGTCGCCGTCGCCCTGGCGGTGGTGCTGCGTTCACACTCCGGCAACGTGCTGTTGCTGGTCTGGCCGTGGCGCATCAACATGTCGCTGACGCTCGCGGTCCTGCTCATCGTTGCGGCCTTCATCGTGCTGTACGTGGGCCTGCGCCTGCTGGCATGGCTGCTGGCTATCCCCGACCGCGTGCGGGCCTGGCGCGGCAAGCGCGCCCAGGCGCGCGACCACGAATTGCTGGAGCGCGGCTGGATCGGCCTGCTGGAAGGGCGCTACACCACCGCCGAAAAAGATCTCACCAAGCTGCTGGACCAGACCAAGGTCCAGACGCGCCGCGTGCTGGCGGCCTTGTCCGCAGCCCGCGCCACGCATGGCCTGGGCGAATTCGACCGCCGCGACCGCCTGCTGGCGACCGCGCAGGAACAGGCCGGCACGGACGCCGGCCTGATCGAAGCCACCGCTACGGTGTCGGCCGACATGCTGCTGGACCAAGGCCGCGCCGAGCGCGCGCTGGGCGTGCTGGAGCCGCTGGCCGACGGCGGCGCGCGCCATCTGCACACCATGCGCCTGCTGCTGCGCGCGCATACCGCCCTGCATCACGACGAACAGGTCTTCACGTTGGCGCGCGGCCTGGTGCGCCGCAATGCCCTGGCCCGTGCCGAAGCCGACCTCCTGATCGACGCTTCGGGCGCGGCGCGCCTGCGCGCCGCGGCGGCTGGTGGCAGCGAGGCCTGGCGCGCCATCTGGAAGGACCTGAAGGCCGAGGAACGGCTGCTGCCGGAAATCGCGCTGGCGGGCGCGGCCGCGTTCGAGGCCGCCGGCGAAGCCAGCGAAGCCGCGCGCGTGCTGGAAGCCGCGGTCGCCGTGAAGTTCAATCCGGCTTTGGTGGCGGCCTACGCCCGTTGCGAAGCCGAACAGGTTTCGCGCCGGCTGGCCCGCGCCGAGACCTGGCTGCAACAGCGTCCCACCGATCCCGACCTGCTGACCGCGCTGGGCATGCTGTGCCTGAACGGCCAGCTCTGGGGCCAGGCCGAACGCTATCTGCTGCGCAGCCTCAGCCGCCGCAGCGACGCGCAGACGCATGCGCTGCTGGGCAGCCTGTATGACCGCCTGGAACGTCCCGCCGACGCGGTGCGCCACTGGCGCCTGGCAACGGCGGCCAGCATGGCGCTGCCGGTGCTGGCGGCGGATGCCGCCTTGCCCGCCGCGGACACCGGTTCCGATCCCTATCGCGTGGATGCCGAAGGCGGCTACGCGGTGGGCCTGTCCGATACCGACGGCGACGCCGAACTGGGCGGCGATTACCCCGCGCTGCCGCCGGCAGTGGCGGCCTCGGCCTCCGACTACGTGCTGGATCCGGACGCCCGCGTGAACAAAGAGCAGCGCGAACGCGCGCTGGCTCCCGAAGACGCCCCGCTGGCTGGCGGCAGTACCTCCGACATCGACGAGTACTTCGATAGCGCCCCCATTCCGGCGGCGGCTTTCGATGACCCCGTGCCCACGTACGCGCCGGCTACGCCCGCAGGGTCCAAGCCCGCGCCGGCCGCCGCGCCCGTGCCGGCGACCAAGCCGCCGTTCAAGGACGACGGCTCGATTTGAACAATCCTTCAGACACACAACAAGGTTGAATCATGAGTCTTGATCGCGTCTCCCCTGGCAAGAAGCTGCCGGAAGACTTCAACGTCATCATCGAAATCCCCATGAACGCCGACCCGGTGAAGTACGAGGTCGACAAAGACACGGGCGCGATTTTCGTTGACCGCTTCATGCTGACCGCCATGCACTATCCGTGCAACTACGGCTACATCCCGCAAACCCTGTCCGAAGACGGCGACCCCGCCGACGTGCTGGTGCTGACCCCGTTCCCGATCCAGATCGGCGCGGTGGTGCGCTGCCGCGCCATCGGCGTGCTGGAAATGGACGACGAGTCGGGCGGCGACGCCAAGCTGCTGGCGGTGCCGATCGAAAAGCTGTACCCCCCGTACCGCAACATCAAGTCCTACGAAGATCTGCCGGCCGAAGACATCGCCCGCATCCAGCATTTCTTCGAGCACTACAAGGACCTGGAAAAGGGCAAGTGGGTCAAGGTCAAGGGCTGGAAGGGCCTGGACGCCGCGCACGAGGAAATCGTCCGCAGCGCCGAGCGCTACAACAAGGCCTGATTACGGTTTCCTGGTCCTGGCCGGTGTTGCTGCGGCCGGGGACTTGGTGCGGCGCGGCCGCGACGGCATGATGCCGATCGCCGCCGCGCCGTTGCTTTGTGGGGCCTGCAGATTGCGCGACACCTGCGCGGCCGCGATTTGGATGCGCGCCTGTAGTACCTCCAGACGCTCGGCCGAGGTGCGCGCTTCCGCGGCGATGAATACCAGGCTGCCCACGACCTTCTGTTCGGCGCTGAAGATGGCCGAGCCTATGCCTATCAACCCCGGGTCGACCTCGCCATGCGACACGTACACGCCAGCGGCGCGCAGCCGCTTGAGGTTGGCGCGGAACTCATCCCAGTCTTCGCCCAACCCGGCCTCGCGGATTTCGGCTGCGTGCCACAGCATCAGGTTACGCAGCTGGTACGGCGGCAGGTTGGCCAGGATGGGCTTGGCCGTGGCGCCATGGAACATGGTGTAGGGACGGCCGCGGGCGTAGCTGGATTCGATGGAATCGTCGGTCCAGTAGCGGTCCACGCACATGACCTTGTCGCCGTAGTAATTGCACAGCATCAGATTGGCGTGCAGTTCGTCGCCGGTGGCACGCATGACCTCGCGCGCCGCGCGCATCAGCGGGTCGTGCCGGCGCAGATGACGGTCCAGTTCGATGATGCGCGATCCCAGCACATAGGCGCCGCCCGCAGTGGGCGCGAGCAGCCCGCTTTCGGTCAGCGACTTCAGGTAGCGGTAGGCCGTGGCGCGCGAGCAGTCCAGATGCGCCATGACGTCTTCCTGGAACGCGGCGGTGGTGTCGTCGCGAAAGAGGTCGAGGATGGACAACATGCGGTCTGGAGTGCTCATTGCGGAAGGGCGCGCCTAGTGAATGTGGAAGCCGCCATTGACGTCGACCACGATGCCGGTTGAGTAGGAGGACAGGTCCGAAGCCAGGAAAAGTATGGCCTGCGCGACTTCGGCGGGCGAGCCAAAGCGCTGTAGCGGAATGCCCTGTTTGAGTTCTTGTTCCCAATTTTCGCCGAATTTCCCCAGCGTCATGTCCGTCTCGATGATGCCGGGGGCCACGCAGTTGGCGCGCACGCCGCGCGGGCCGAGTTCCCGGGCCAGCGCCTTGGTGAAGCTGATGACGCCGCCCTTGGAAGCGGCATAGTGCGAACCCCCCAGGAGGCCGCCGCCGCGCAGCGCGGCGGTGGAGCCCAGGTTGACGATGGCCGGGCGCCGCGGGCTTTGCAGCAATTCGGGCAGCGCTGCGTGCGTGACGTTGTAGGTGCCGGTCAGGTTGACTTCGACCATGCGGCGGAACTCGTCCTCGGGCAGATCCCAGATGCGCGTGGCGGCGACGATGCCGGCGTTGTTGACCAGCACGTCGATGCCGCCCAGTGCATCCCTGGCGCGCTCGATCGCCGCCTCGCAGGAGGCCGTGCGCGACACGTCGCAGTGCAGGTCGATGCGGCCGGCGGCCAGCGTCGCGCTGGCGCCGTCCGGATAAGCCTGGTCCAGCACGGCGACGGCCGCACCCTGCGCGATGAAAAGGTCGACGATGGCGGCGCCTATGCCACGGGGGTTGGCGCCCCCCGTGACAATGGCGCGCTTGCCGGCCAGCAGCCCAAGCGCGCCGTCCATCACGATTTCACCAGCGGGCAGGCGCCGTCCTTGAGCGGGCGGAAGGCCTGTTCGGCCGGAATCTTGCGCACCAGGTTGTAGTAGTCCCAGTCGCGCTTGGATTCCGAGGGCTTTTTGACCTGGAACAGGTACAGGTCGCGCATGATGCGGCCGTCCTCGCGGATGCGGCCGTTCTCGGTCATGAAGTCGTTGATGGGCGTCTCATGCATCTTCTTCAGTACCGGCTCGGAAGCATCCGTGCCGGCCGCCTTGATGGCGTTCAGGTAGTGCATGGCGGCGCTGTAGTTGCTGGCCTGGACCATGGACGGCATGCGGCCGGTGCGCTTGAAGTAGCGCTCGGACCATTGCCGCGACTTGTCGTCCAGGTCCCAGTAGAAGGGTTCCACCAGGTTCAGGCCTTGCGCGTACTCCAGCCCCACGCTGCGCACGTCCACGATGCTCATGAAGAGCGCGGCCACGCGCTGCTTGCTGCCCATGATGCCGAACTCGAAAGCCTGCTTGATGCTGTTGATGGTGTCGCCGCTGCCGTTGGCCAGGCCGATCACCTGCGCCTTGGACGCTTGCGCCTGCAGCAGGAACGAAGAGAAATCCGCGCTGGCGATGGGATGGCGCACGCTGCCGACCACCTGCCCGCCCTTGGCCTTGACCACCGCCATGGCGTCGCGTTCCAGCGAATGGCCGAAGGCATAGTCGGAGGTGATGAAGTACCAGCTCTTGCCGCCGTCTTCCATGACGCCATTGGCCACGCCGGTGGCGTAGGCATAGGTGTCGTAGGTCCAGTGCATGCCGTTGGGCGAGCAGGCCTTGCCGGTCAGGTCGGCCGAGCCGGCGCTGGTGAAGATCACCACGCGCTTCATCTGGCGGGTCAGGTCCTGCACCGCCAGCGCGATGGCGGAATTGGGTACGTCCAGGATCAGGTCCACCTTGTCGTTCTCGTACCAGCGGCGCGCGGTCGCCACGCCGATGTCGACCTTGTTCTGGTGGTCGGCCGAGATCACTTCGATGGGCTTGCCCAGCACGGTGCCGCCGAAATCCTCGACGGCCATCTTCACGGCTTCCACGCCGAACTTGCCGGACAGGTCGGCCATCATGCCGGACTGGTCGCCCAGCACGCCGATCTTCACGACGTCATCCGACACTTGCGCCTGGGCGGATACGGACAGGGCGCCCAGCACGCAGGCGGCCAGGCTGTTCTTCAAACGGGTCTTCATGGGTATGTCTCCTCGGGGGCTTCGTTCTTGCGCGCCGACCTGTGCCGGACGGTCGCGCCGGGTCTTCTTGTGGGGGGCTTATTCCAGCGTCTGGCCGGCGTAGGCGTCGATAAACATATTGGGTTTCAGGAAGAAGCTCAGCACCAGGGCGCCGTTGGGCGCGCGCGCCACGTGCCGGTTGCCGCGCGGGCGCCACACGTAATCGCCGGCGCAGACTTCGCCTTCGGCGTCGACGATCGAGCCTTCCAGCACGAAGGTCTGTTCGACCTCCACGTGCTCGTGCAAGGGCAGTTCGGTGCCGGGCTGCCAACGGAACAGGGCGGTCAGGAGGCCGGTCTCCTTGTCCTGCATCAGCACCTTCATGTCTATGCCTTCCACCTGCGTCGGCTTCCATGGCAGATCAGCAACCTTGAGGAAGCGTGAAGCCAGGGGCGGCAAGGCGTTGGCTGCAGGGCAGCCGGGAGTTTCCAGGGCCATGATGTCTCCTACCAGAACTCTTTATGAGAGATAAAGAAAAAATCTTGTTATTGAGTGTTTAAAAATAGTCGCGTATATTGAGATTTATGTCAATCGTGTTTTCGCTTGACGCGAGCATGCAGCGACACAGGCCGGGCCAAGAAATCCGGCACATATAAGACCAAGGAGACAAGCTTGAAACACGACTATCTGGACCGCACGTTCGGTCTGGCGGGGCGCGTCGCGCTGGTGACCGGCGCGGCACGGGGACTGGGTTACGCCATCGCGCGGGCCTTGGGCCAGGCGGGTGCCCAGGTGGTAATCAACGATCTGTCGGGCGACGCTTGCGCCGCCGCCTGCGAGCGCCTGGCGGCCGAGGGCATCAAGGCCCATGGCGCGCCTTTCGACGTCGCCGACGACAAGGCGGTGGCCGACGCCGTCGCGCAGTTGGAGCGAGCGGGGCTGGCGGTCGACGTGCTGGTCAGCAGTGCCGGCAACCAGAACCGCAAGCCGGTGGTGGAAATGAGTTCCGCCGAATGGCAGGCCTTGCAGAACGTGCACGTCAACGGCGCCTTCCATTGCGCGCGGGCGGTGCTGCCCGGCATGGGCAAGCGCGGTTTCGGCCGCATCGTGCTGATGTCGTCCGTGGCGGGGCAGGCCACCATGCCCAACATTGCCGCCTATGCCACCGCCAAGGGCGCGATCGCGGCCTTCGCCCGCGCGCTGGCGGTCGAATACGGCGCCAGCGGCATCACCTGCAACGCGCTGGCGCCCGGCTTCGTGCGCACCGATTTCACGCAGGGGCTGCAGGACAATCCGCAGTTTCAGTCCTTCCTGGCCACGGCGGTGCCCGCTGGTCGTTGGGCGGCGCCGGAAGACATTGCGCCGGCCGTGGTCTACCTGGCCTCGCCGGGCGCTTCGTTCGTCAACGGACACGTCCTGGCGATCGACGGCGGCCTGCTGGCCCGCATGTAGGAGGGCGCCCATGAACACCCAAGCGGTCCTGTCCGCGCAGGGATTGATCAAGCGGTTCGGCGGTTTCAACGCCGTCGACGGCGTCTCCTTGTCCCTGCGCGAAGGCTCCATCCATGCCTTGATCGGCCCCAACGGCGCAGGCAAGACCACCTGCTTCAACCTGCTGACCAAATTCCTCACGCCCGACGCGGGCGTCATCCACTACCGCGGCCGCGACATCACGGCGCTGGCGCCCGAGCAGATCGCGCGCCTGGGGATCGTCCGCTCGTTCCAGATATCGGCGGTGTTCCTGGGCCTGACGGCGCTGCAGAACATGCGCGTGGCGCTGATGCGCCAGCACGGCGACGGCTGGCGCTTCTGGCGCAACCGCAGCAGCATCGACCGCCTGAACGGCCGCGCCATGGAACTGCTGGATGCCGTCGGCCTGAGCGGCCTGGCGGACACCACGGCGGCCCTGCTGCCCTACGGCCGCAAGCGCGCGCTGGAGATCGCCATGACCCTGGCGCTGGAACCGGAAATCATGCTGCTGGACGAACCCATGGCGGGCCTGGGCCAGGAGGACGTGACCCGCATCGCCGCGCTGATCCGGCGCGCATCCGCCAACCGCAGCATCCTGATGGTCGAGCACAACCTGTCGGTGGTGGCGGACCTGTCCGACACCATCACGGTGCTGGCACGCGGCGCGGTGCTGGCCCAGGGCGACTACGCCACCGTGTCCAGCGACGAGCGCGTCATCACGGCGTACATGGGTTCGGACGAGGAGGCGCACTGAGATGCTGGAGATCAAGGACCTCAACGCCTGGTACGGCGAATCCCACGTGCTGCACGGCGTGGACATGGAAGTGCGGCGCGGCGAACTCGTCACCATCCTGGGCCGCAACGGTGCGGGCAAGACCACCACGCTGCGCGCCATCATGGGCATCATGGACAAGCGCCGCGGCTCCATCCGCCTGAACGGCCACGAGACCGTGGGCATGGCGCCGCACCGCATTCCACGGCTGGGCGTAGTGTATTGCCCGGAAGAGCGGGCCGTGTTCCGTAGCCTGGACGTGACCGAGAACCTGATGCTGCCGCCGCGCCTGGCCGACGGCGGCATGTCGCTGGACGAGATCTACACGCTGTTTCCCAACCTGCGCGAGCGCAGCGCCAGCTCCGGCGGCAACCTTTCCGGCGGCGAACAGCAGATGCTGGCGATCGCGCGCATCCTGCGCACTGGCGCCCAGCTCATCCTGCTGGACGAGCCCACCGAGGGCCTGGCGCCGGTCATCGTGCAGCAGATCGGACAGGCCATCCGCACCTTGAAGGAGCGGGGCTTCACCATCGTGCTGGTCGAGCAGAACTTCCGTTTCGCGACCAAGGTGGCGGACCGCCACTACGTCATGGAGCACGGCTGCGTCGTCGATCAGCTGTCGGCCGAAGAAGCGCGCAACGATCCCGAGCGGATCAAGCGCCGCCTGGGTGTCTGAGGGGAGAATCCACGTGTTCGAAATTTTCGGCGTGCCGTCCACGGCACTATTCGGCCAGCTGCTGCTCGGCCTGATCAACGGCTCGTTCTACGCGCTGCTGTCGATCGGGCTGGCGGTGATCTTCGGCCTGTTGAACATCATCAACTTCGCCCATGGCGCGCAGTACACCGCGGGCGCATTCTTGGCCTGGATGCTGCTGAACTACCTGGGCGTGAACTACTGGGCCGCGCTGGTGCTGGTGCCGCTCATCATGGCCGTGTTCGCCATCGTGGTCGAGCGCCTGCTGATCTCGCGCACCTACCGCATGGACCATCTGTATGGCCTGCTGCTGACCTTCGGCATCGCGCTGCTGATCGAAGGCGGCTTGCGGCAGGCCTACGGCGTGTCGGGGCTGCCCTACACGATACCCAAGGCGCTGACCGGCGGCATCAACCTGGGCTTCATGTTCCTGCCCTGGTATCGCGGCTGGGCGGTGGCGGTGTCGCTGGTGCTGTGCCTGGCCGTCTGGGTGCTGATCGAGAAGACCCGCGTGGGCGCCATGCTGCGCGCGGCCACGGAAAACCCGACGGTGGTGCGTTCCTTCGGCATCAACGTGCCGCTGCTCATCACGCTGACCTACGCGCTGGGCGTGGCGCTGGCGTCGGTGGCGGGCGTGATCGCCGCGCCCATCTACCAGGTCAGTCCGATGATGGGCTCCAACCTGGTGGTGGTGGTGTTTGCGGTGGTGGTGATCGGCGGCATGGGCTCCATCATGGGCGCCATCGTCAGCGGCTTCGGGCTGGGCATCATCGAAGGCCTGACCAAGGTGTTCTATCCCGAGGCCGCCAATCTGGCGATCTTCATCATCATGGTGCTGGTGCTGTTGTGCAAGCCCGCCGGCCTGTTCGGCAAACCCTTGCAGGTGCAGAACGTGTTGGCCGCCGAGGCGACGCGCGAACCGGTGCAGCTAAGCCGCCGCGGCATGCGCGTGGCGATGGCAGTGCTGGCCTTGGCCGCCGTGGCCGCGCCCTGGTTCATCTATCCGACCTTCCTGATGAAGGTGCTGTGCTTTGCGCTGTTCGCCGCAGCCTTCAATCTGCTGGTGGGCTATGTGGGCCTGCTGTCGTTCGGCCATGCTGCGTTCTTCGGCGCGGCAGCCTATGCCACCGGCATCGTGATGAAGCTGTTGAGCGCCACGCCCGAGCTCGGGCTGCTGGCCGGGGTGGTGACGGGCGGCTTGCTGGGCCTGGCGTTCGGCGCCATCGCCATCCGGCGCCAGGGCATCTACTTCGCTATGATCACGCTGGCGCTGTCGCAACTGGTGTACTTCATTGCGGTCCAGGCGGGCTTTACCGGCGGCGAGGACGGCCTGCAGAGCGTGCCGCGCGGCAAGCTGTTCGGCATCTTCGACCTGGAAGGCGTGATGCCTATGTATTACTTCACGTTGGCGGTGTTCGCGTTGGGCTATGCCTTCGTGTTGCGCGTGTTGAATTCGCCCTTCGGCGAAGTGATCCGCTCGGTGCGCGACAACGAACAGCGCGCCCGCTCGCTGGGCTACTCCACCTCGCGCTACAAACTGATGGCGTTCACGCTGTCGGCCTCGGTGGCGGGACTGGCCGGCGGCCTGAAGGTGCTGGTGTTCGGCGTCGCTTCACTGACAGACGTGCATTGGCATGCCAATGGCGAAGTGGTGCTGATGGCGCTGCTGGGCGGCATCGGCACGGTGTTCGGCCCGCTGGCCGGCGCCTTCACCTTCGTGTCGCTGCAGAACTACCTGGCGCCGCTGGGCTCATGGGTGCTCATCGTCCAGGGCGCAATCTTCGTACTCTGCGTCCTCTTGTTCCGCGACGGCATCATGGGGCTGGTCTCGCGGGCCTGGCTGGCGCTTACCCGCAGCAAAAAGGAATCCTGATGTTCTTGCATGTCGTAATGCTGCAACTGTCCAGCGCCGCCGACGCGCGCTTCCATGACCGCGTCCAGGGCTATTGCCAGCGCATCCTGGCCGAGTGCGAGGGGGTGGCGGGGTACGCCTTCCGGCCCAACCAGGCCAGCCGTTCGGACGGCCTGACCCACGCCGTGGTGGCGGCGTTCGCGGACAGTCCCGCGCATGACCGCTACCAGGTCTCCCCGGCGCACCAGGAAATGAAGGCCTACATGGCGGGCTTCATCGAACGTCTGGTGGTGTACGACGGGGAAATTCCTACTTTCAGCTGAACGTCCCGGACCGCGCCTTGCCCTCCGGAAAGGGATAAACTCGCGGATGGCTTTTCCCTGTCCGGCCCGCCTCCTGAGGGGTACCCGCGGTAGCGGCCGCCTGGCGGGCCTGGCTGTATTCTTCTGCCGGATTCCGGCCACGTATTCTTCATAGGTCGAGTGAACATGGACTACGTATTGCCCCCCCAGCCGCCCGTCGCGGTTCCCGTTGCCGGCAGCGCCGCGCTGTTTCCGGTGCGCCGCGTCTATTGCGTCGGCCGCAACTATGCTGAACACGCCAAGGAAATGGGCTTCACCGGCCGCGAAGATCCGTTCTTCTTCTGCAAGCCCGCCGATGCCGTGCTGAGCGTGGCCGACGGCGAAACCGGCAAGATGCCGTATCCGCCCAAGACCTCCAACCTGCACTACGAGATGGAATTGGTCGTGGTGCTGGGCAAGGGTGGCCGCGACATTCCGGTGGAACAGGCCAATGATTGCGTGTGGGGCTATGCGCTGGGCCTGGACATGACCCGCCGCGACCTGCAAGGCGAAATGAAGAAGCAGGGCCGTCCCTGGGAAATCGGCAAGGCCTTCGACCTGTCCGCTCCGCTGGGCCCGATCCATCCGCGCAGCGTCGTCGGCACTCTGGATAAGGGCGCCATCTGGCTGGACGTGAACGGCCAGCGCAAGCAGTCCAGCGACATCTCGCAAATGTTGTGGAACATCCCTGAAAGCATTGCCTACCTGTCCGGCCTGTTCGAACTGCAACCCGGCGACATCATCTTCACCGGCACACCCGAAGGCGTGGGCGCCGTGCTGCAGGGCGACGTGATCACCGGCGGCGTCGAAGGCCTGGGTGAACTCCGCGTCCAGATCGTTTAAAGTACGCTCCGGATCCGTTTTCATCACTTCAGGAGCGCCAGCATGCGCAGCAAGATCGTGCTGACCGCCTTCGTCGTGTTCGGCTTTGTCCTCGCCGGTTGCAATACCGTCGCGGGCATGGGCAAGGACATGTCCAAGGCTGGCAGTGCCATTACCAATGCCGCCGACAAGTAATCGTCGCCGCCGGCAAAAAAAAGCCCCTTGATCGCTCAAGGGGCTTTTTCCTTTGGCGGCAAGGGTTTACAACACATCTCCGGCGTAGTCGGCCAGGCGCGAACGCTCGCCGCGCTGCAGTGTGACGTGCCCGGAATGCGGCCAGCCCTTGAAGCGGTCGACCACGAAGGTCAGGCCGGAACTGCCTTCGGTCAGGTAGGGCGTATCAATCTGGGCAATGTTGCCCAGGCAGATGACCTTGGTGCCGGGGCCCGCGCGCGTGACCAGCGTCTTCATCTGCTTGGGCGTCAGGTTTTGCGCCTCGTCGATGATCAGGTACTTGTTCAGGAAAGTGCGGCCGCGCATGAAGTTCAGGGACTTGACCTTGATGCGCGAACGGATCAGGTCCATGGTGGCGGCGCGCCCCCAGTCGCCATTGCCTTCGCCTTCACCCATGTTCAGGACGTCCAGGTTGTCTTCCAGGGCGCCCATCCAGGGCAGCATCTTCTCTTCTTCCGTACCCGGCAGGAAACCGATGTCTTCGCCGACCGGCACCGTGACGCGGGTCATGATGATTTCGGTGTAGCGCTTGGTTTCCAGTACCTGGGTGATGCCCGCAGCCAGTGCCAGCAGCGTCTTGCCCGTGCCCGCCTGGCCCAGCAGCGACACGAAGTCGCATTCGGGATTCATCAACAGGTTCATGGCGAAGTTCTGCTCGCGGTTGCGCGCGGTGATGCCCCAGACGTTGTTCTTGCCGTGGGTGTAGTCGCGCAGCGTCGCCAGTACCGCCATCTTGCCGCTGACTTCGCGCACCTGCGCGTACAGGGGCATCTGGCCTTCGAAGTAGACGAACTGGTTGACCACGAACTGCGAGCATAGCGGGCCGTGGATGCGGTAGAACGTGGTGCCGCCCTGTTGCCAGGATTCGACGTCCTTGCCGTGCTTGTTCCAGAAGTCCTCGGGCAGCTGCATCACGCCCGAGTACATCAGGTCCGAGTCCTCCATGACGTGATCGTTGAAGTAGTCTTCAGCGGCCATGCCCAGCGCGCGCGCCTTCAAGCGCATGTTGATGTCCTTGGACACCAGCACGACTTCGCGCTGCGGGTACTTTTCCTGCAGCGCCCGTACGACGCCCAGGATCTGGTTGTCGGCCTTGCCCATGGGCAGGTCGGACGGCAGGGTGCTGTGGATCGCGGTCGTCTGGAACATCAGGCGGCCGGTGGCGTCCTTGTTGCCCAGCTTGGTCAGCTCCAGCCCTTCGTCGAGCTGGCTCGCGTCCTGCACCAGCGCGTCCAGCGAACGGCTGACCTGGCGCGCGTTGCGCGCCACTTCCGACATGCCTTTCTTCTGATGATCCAGCTCTTCGAGCGTCATCATCGGCAGGAAGATGTCGTGCTCCTCGAAGCGGAACAGCGAGCTGGGATCGTGCAGCAACACGTTGGTATCCAGCACGAACAGCTTGCG
The DNA here is from genome assembly GCF_017355315.1 of Achromobacter sp. SD115. Lineage (NCBI taxonomy): Bacteria > Pseudomonadati > Pseudomonadota > Betaproteobacteria > Burkholderiales > Alcaligenaceae > Achromobacter > Achromobacter sp. SD115. Next base: position 166,940 of record NZ_JADIJM010000004.1, read on the forward strand.
TGGTTCGTTCTGGGCGCGGGCTTTCGTGCGCTTGGCGGGCCCGGGCTTGGCGCGGCGCGTTTCGGCGCGCGCGGCGGGAGCGGCTGGCGCCGGCGGCGGCACCTGGCGGGCGGGCGCCGGGATCTGCGCCTTGCGGGCCGGTGCGGCCAGACCTTCGAGTTCGGGCTGGACGAGCAACTCGTCTTCGTCGTCCTCGGCGAGGACTGCCTGGGTACTGGACCGCGCAGCGGCGGTCTTGGTGCTGCGGGCCTGCGCCCGGGCGGATTCGCCCGAGGGGAAGGTCAGGATGGCTGCGGGACGGGTGGGCAACTTCGGAAGCGGCATATTTGTCACTCTCCAGTGTGGGCCGGCTATAGCGCCTGACGGGTAAAACCTGTGCTTACACGGCTAACCGATGCTTTTCGCTGCCTGCAGGACTTCCTTGGCGTGGCCCGGGACCTTCACCCCGCGCCACTCCTGCACCAGCACGCCATAGGCATCGATCAGGAAGGTGCTGCGTTCAATGCCGCGCACCTGCTTGCCGTACATATTCTTCTGCTTGATGACGCCGAACAGATTGCAGACGGTTTCGTCGGCGTCGGAGATGAGAGGGAAGGGAAGCTCGTACTTGGCCTTGAAGTTCTCGTGCGACTTCAGCGAGTCGCGCGAGATGCCGATGACCACGGCGCTGGCTGCCAGGAATTCGGCGTTCAGGTCGCGGAAATCCTGGCTTTCGGTGGTGCAGCCAGGCGTATTGTCCTTGGGGTAGAAATACAGGATCACGGCGCGGCCCTGGCACTGCTCCAGGCTGATCGGACCTATGGTGCTTTCAGCGGTGAACAGCGGGGCGGGTTTGCCTATGGTCGGCGTCATTTCTGGGATTCTCCGTTGGGGGGGATGAGGGCCACGACCACGCGCCGGCCCTCCGCCATCAGGATGTTGTAGGTGCGCGAGGCGGCGTGCGTGTCCATGATCTCGACGCCGATGCCGGCCGCCAGCAGCGGGCGCAGCACGTCGGGGCGCAGGAACTGCTGGCGCCCGCCGGTGCCCACCAGCAGCACTTCCGGCGCATTCGCGGGGCGGCTGGGGGCGGCTTCCGGTTCGTCCAGAAAGGCCATGGGGTCGCGGACGGGCTCGGACAATCCGGCCGCCTGGCGCAAGAGAGTGGGGGTGATGTCGGCCGGCGACTCAACGGGCCAGTGGGTCACTTCGCCTTCGGGGCCGAACGCGACCGAGGAGGAAAAACGTACCTGGTTGACCTCGATATAGCCATCACCATAGGCGGTGACGGTATTCAGAGCGGCCGTCGCAGGATCGGTATGCAGCTTCAATAAAAACTCCGGCTATATGGCCCGATAATAGCGCATCAGGATGACGCCATGTTGCAGGGTATCCACGTGTGGGGCGTAGCCCTCTTGCGACACGAGATTTCCCTGGAAGCCCCCCTGAAATCGGCCCCTTTTTTTCCCCATTTGCCGCACAGGCGTCCTTGCGCTAGATTACAGGGTTTTGCTGCACTGCAATCCCATGCCGGCGCAGCGTTTCGGACCCTTTTCCCCTTCGCGCATTCGCGCCCTGGTTTTTTGCCCTTTTATCGCCCCTAAGGATTCCCATCATGAGGAAGTTCTCCCGCATCGAGCGTTTGCCCCCGTACGTTTTCAACATTACCGGCGAGCTCAAGATGGCGGCGCGTAGGCGTGGCGAAGACATCATCGACATGTCGATGGGCAATCCGGACGGCGCGACTCCCAAGCACATCGTCGACAAGATGGTGGAAGCGACGACGCGTCCGACCACGCACGGCTATTCCGTGTCCAAGGGCATCCCGCGCCTGCGCAAGGCGATCTGTGACTGGTACCAGCGCCGCTACGCGGTCGAGTTCGATCCGGATTCCGAAGCCATCGTCACCATCGGCTCCAAGGAAGGCCTGGCCCACTTGATGCTGGCCACGCTGGACCGTGGCGATACCGTGCTGGTGCCCAACCCCAGCTACCCGATTCACATCTACGGCGCGGTCATCGCCGGCGCCAACATCCGTTCCGTGCGCATGACGCCGGGCGTGGACTTCTTCGAGGAACTGGAGCGCGCCGTGCGCGAATCCATCCCGAAGCCCAAGATGATGGTGCTGGGCTTCCCCAGCAACCCGACCGCGCAGTGCGTGGACCTGTCGTTCTTCGAACGCGTGGTGGCGCTGGCCAAGGAACACGACATCCTGGTCGTGCACGACCTGGCCTACGCCGACATCACGTTCGACGGCTACGTGGCGCCCTCCATCATGCAGGTGCCTGGCGCGCGCGATGTCGCCGTCGAGTTCTTCACGATGAGCAAGAGCTACAACATGGCCGGCTGGCGCATCGGCTACATGGTCGGCAACCGCGAGCTGGTCAACGCGCTCGCGCGCATCAAGAGTTATCACGACTACGGCACGTTCACGCCGATCCAGGTGGCGTCCATCGCCGCGCTGGACGGTCCGCAGGACTGCGTGAACGAAATCGTGGCGCAGTATCAAAGCCGCCGCGACGTGCTCGTGCGCGGCTTGCATGAAGCAGGTTGGAATGTGGAAATTCCCAAGGCGTCCATGTACATCTGGGCGCAGATCCCCGAACCCTACAGGGCGATGGGCTCTTTGGAATTTGCCAAGCGCGTCCTGTCGGATGCGAAGGTAGCCGTGTCCCCCGGGATCGGCTTCGGCGAGTATGGCGACGAATACGTGCGCTTCGCCCTGATCGAAAACGAGCAGCGCACCCGGCAAGCGGTGCGAGGCATCAAAGACATGTTCCGCAAGGACGGATTGCTGAAGTAGGGGTAACCCACCCCCGCAGCGCTGCGCGCTTCCCCCTCAAGGGGGCGCTGCAGCGGACCGGCGAAGCCGGCTCCGCGCGGCCGCGCTTGGTGCTGCCAAGTATGGTGTTCCTTGCACAGCAGTTATGGAGAACCAAAAATGAATTCCCCTCAACGCCCGCCCGCAGAAGGCGCCGCGATGAATCCCATGAAAGTCGGCCTGCTCGGCCTGGGCGTGGTTGGCGGCGGCACCTGGGCGGTGTTGTCGCGCAACGCGGAAGAGATTGCGCGCCGCGCCGGACGCCGCATCGAAGTGACCCGCGCCGCCGTGCGCGACGTGGCCAAGGCGCGTGCGCGCGTGGGCGACGCGATCCTGGTCGATACCGATGTGCACGCGCTGGTGCGCGATCCTGAAATCGACATCGTCGTCGAACTGATCGGCGGCGACACGCTGGCGCGCGAGCTGGTGATGGAAGCCATCGCCAACGGCAAGCACGTCGTGACCGCCAACAAGGCGCTGCTGGCCAAGCACGGCAACGAGATCTTCGCCGCGGCCCACGAGCGCGGCGTGATGGTGACCTTCGAGGCTGCTGTCGCCGGCGGCATCCCCATCATCAAGGCGATCCGCGAAGGCCTGACGGCCAACCGCATCCAGTGGGTGGCCGGCATCATCAACGGCACCACCAACTTCATCCTGTCCGAAATGCGCTCGCGCGGCCTGCCGTTCGCCGACGTGCTGGCCGAGGCCCAGCGCCTGGGCTACGCCGAAGCCGATCCCACGTTCGACGTGGAAGGCGTGGACGCCGCCCACAAGCTGACCCTGCTGGCTTCGCTGGCTTTCGGCGTGCCGGTCCAGTTTGACCGCGCCTACATCGAAGGCATTTCGCAGCTGGCCGCTGAAGACATCGAGCATGCCGAACGCCTGGGCTACCGTATCAAGCTGCTGGGCATTACCAAGCGGCGCCCCGATGGCATCGAATTGCGCGTGCATCCCGCGCTGGTGCCGGCCGAGCGGCTGCTGGCCAACGTCGAAGGCGCGATGAACGCCGTGCTGGTCAAGGGCGACGCCGTTGGCCCCACGCTGTATTACGGCCAGGGCGCGGGCGAAGAGCCCACCGCCTCGGCCGTGGTGGCAGACCTGGTCGACGTGACCCGCCTGCACACCGCCGACCCGGGCAACCGCGTGCCGCACCTGGCTTTCCAGCCGGACGCCATGTCCGATACGCCGATCCTGCCGATCGAGCAGGTCAGCACCTCGTACTACCTGCGCCTGCGCGTGGACGACCAGCCGGGCGTGCTGGCCGACATCGCCCGCATCCTGGCCGACCGCTCCATCTCCATCGGTTCGATGATCCAGCAGCCGTCGCACATCGGCGGCGCCGACATCATCTTCCTGACGCATGAAGCGGTCGAAGGCAACGTCAATCAGGCGATCGAACGCATCGAGGCATTGCCGTTCGTGCGTTCCAAGGTAACCCGCCTACGCGTGGAAAACCTGACATGAAATACATCTCTACCCGCGGCGGCATGGCCGCGATGGAATTCTCGGACATCCTGCTGGAAGGCCTGGCGCCGGACGGCGGCCTGGCGGTGCCGGAGCAATTGCCCCAGGTCTCGGCCGAAACGCTGGAGTCCTGGCGCGGCCTGCCGTATGCCGACCTGGCGTTCGAAGTGCTGTCGCTGTTCGCCACCGACATCCCGGCCGATGACCTGCGCCGCCTGACGCGCGCGGCCTACACCCAGCAGATCTTCAACAGCGAGGACATCGTCCCGCTGCGTCCGCTGGATGGCGGCCTGTCGCTGCTGGGCCTGTCGGAGGGGCCGACGCTGGCCTTCAAGGACATGGCCATGCAGTTCCTGGGCCAGGTCTTCGAATATGTGCTGGCCAAGCGCGGCACCACCCTGAACATCGTGGGCGCAACCTCCGGCGATACGGGTTCGGCGGCGGAGTACGCCTTGCGCGGCAAGCAGGGCGTGGCGGTGTTCATGCTGTCGCCCCACGGCCGCATGAGCGCTTTCCAGCGCGCCCAGATGTATTCGCTGCAGGACGAGAACATCCACAACATCGCCGTGCACGGCGTGTTCGACGAGGCCCAGGACATCGTCAAGGCCTTGGCCGGCGATCTGGCGTTCAAGACCAAGTACCGTTTGGGTGCGGTCAACTCCATCAACTGGGCGCGCATCGCCGCCCAGGTGGTGTACTACTTCCACGGCTGGCTGCGCGCCACCAGCAAGGCCGGCGAGCAGGTGTCGTTCGCGGTGCCCTCGGGCAATTTCGGCAACATCCTGTCCGGCCACATCGCGCGCAGCATGGGCTTGCCCATCCGCCGCCTGGTGCTGGCCACGAACGAGAACAACGTGCTGGAAGAGTTTTTCCGCACCGGCGTCTATCGTCCGCGTCCCGCCGAGCAGACCTACGCCACCTCCAGCCCGTCGATGGACATTTCGCGCGCCTCGAACTTCGAGCGCTTCGTATTCGACCTGGTCGGCCGCGACGCGGCCCGCGTCAAGGAACTGTGGGCCGGCATGGCGCGCGACGGGTCTTTCGACCTGTCCGATCTGAAGCCGCAGTTCGAGGAGCGTTATGGCTTCGTGTCGGGCGCGAGCTCGCATGAAGACCGCCTGGCGACGATCCGTTCGGTCTACGACGAAACCGGCGTGCTGATCGATCCGCACACTGCTGACGGCGTCAAGGTCGCGCGCGACTTCGTCGAACCCGGCGTGCCCATGCTGGTCCTGGAAACCGCTTTGCCGGCGAAGTTCTCGGAAACCATCGAAGAGGCGCTGGGCCGGCCGGCCACGCCGCCGGGCAACCTGGCCGATCTGGAATCCCTGCCGCAACGCGTGGAAATCATGGACTGCGACGCCGGCGCCGTGCGCCGCTTCATCGAGGCCAACGCCAAGGTGTAAAGGCCGCTTGCGTCTTGTATGCGTGTGCAACCCCTCGCAGGCTGATCTTGCGAGGGGTTTTTTGCATTTGGCGGGTCCGCCGGATTACCTTCGCATGCATTTTGACCACAACCGGTCACGAATGAGGGGACAGTGTCCGATACAGTGAATTCACGATTCACTTTCGGAGAACACGCCCATGAAACTGAAGACCATGACGCTCGCCCTGGCCGTGACCGGATTCGGGGTACTGGCCGGATGCTCGTCTCCGTCGGTCATTCAGCAGCGGGACGGCAGCTCGACCGTGACGCCCGATACGCCCAAATACGATAAGGATTCGGGCATGTACGAATATGACAAGGACGGCAAGAAGGTCCAGATCAACAAGGACGACGTGAAGTCCATTGAACAGGTGAAGTGACCACCGTTCCGGTAATCCTTCAATGACAAAGCCCCGGCCGCACAAGGCGCCGGGGCGTTTTTCATTGGCGCGGAGCGCCTGCGGAATTACTGCTTGGCAGCCTCTTCCGCGTGGTAGCGGCCCACGCGGTCGACTTCGTTCTTCGAGCCCAGGATCACGCTGACGCGCTGGTGCAGCTTGTCGGGCTGGATTTCCATGATGCGTTGCACGCCGTTGATCGCGGCGCCGCCGGCCTGTTCGACCAGGAAGCTCATGGGGTTGGCTTCATACATCAGGCGCAGCTTGCCGGCCTTGCCCGGTTCGCGGGCATCCCAGGGGTACATGAAGATGCCGCCGCGGGTCAGGATGCGATGCACGTCCGCCACCATGGAGGCGATCCAGCGCATGTTGTAGTCCTTGCCCAGCGGACCGGTGGTGCCGGCCAGGCAGTCATCGACGTAGCGCTTGACCGGGGCGGCCCAGTGGCGCATGTTCGACATGTTGATGGCGAACTCCTTGGTGTCTTCCGGTACGCGGATGTTCTCGTGCGTCAGCACCCACGAGCCCATTTCGCGATCCAGCGTGAAGCCCACCACGCCATTGCCGATGGTCAGCACCAACATGGTCTGCGGACCGTAGACGGCATAGCCGGCCACGACCTGCTTGTCGCCCGGCTGCAGGAAGTCCTGTTCGCACACGGGCGCGCCCGACACGTTGTGAGGCGCGTGCAGCACCGAGAAGATGGTGCCGATGGAGACGTTGACGTCGATGTTCGAGGAGCCGTCCAGGGGATCGAACAGCAGCAGGTATTCGCCCTTGGGGTAGCGGTTCGGAATCAGATGGATGGTTTCCATCTCTTCCGAGGCCATGGCCGCCAGGTGGCCGCCCCATTCATTGGCTTCCAGCAGGATCTCGTTGGACAGCACGTCGAGCTTCTTCTGTACTTCGCCCTGGACGTTCTCGCTTTCCAGGCTGCCGAGGACGCCGCCGAGCGCGCCCTTGCTCACCGCATGGCTGATGGCCTTGCAGGCGCGCGCGACCACTTCGATGAGCAGCCGCACTTCCGGCGCGAGGGCTTGGGTGGAGCGCTGTTGCTCCACCAGGTATTGGGTCAGTGTTTTGCGTTTCAAAGGAACCTCCTATGCTGCGAATTCTAAAGCCTTGGATACGATTTCCTGCACGTTGCGCGACAAGCCTGCGTGCGCGCGCACTTGCTGCAGGGCAGCCTGCATGGGCGTGCGCAGGGCGGGCACGAAGCGCGACCAGTTGTCCAGCGCGCGCGCCAGACGGGCAGCGATTTCGGGATTGAGTGCGTCCAGCGCCAGCACCTGCTCGGCCCAGAAGGCGTAGCCCGTGCCGTCGGGATGATGCATGCCGCGCGCGTTGTTCAGGCAGAACTGGAAGATCAGCGAGCGCGCGCGATTCGGATTGCGCAAGGTGAATGCGGGATGCTGCATCAGTTCGCGCGCCGTCTGCACGGTGGTTGAACGTGCTGCGGCTTGCAGGGCGAACCACTTGTCCACCACCAGGGCGTTGTCGCGCCACTTGTCGTAGAAGGCGGCGAGCGCCTCTTGCGGGAACTCGCCCTGGCCGAAATTGATCAGGGCGGACAGCGCGGCCATGCTGTCGGTCATGTTGCCCGCTTTGTCGTACTGCTGCTCGGTCAGGCGCTGGGCGTCGAGTTCGCCCGCCGCCATCAGGTGGCTGAGCGCCAAGTTCTTCAGCGCGCGCTTGCCCGCCGGAACCGGGGCCGGGCTGTATGCGCCCGGAGTCTGGTTGTCGTCGAAAGCCTGGCGGAATTCGGCGGCCAGCTGGCGTCCCAGTTCGGCGCGCAGGAAGTCGCGCGCGACCGCCAGGGCCGGCGGGTCCACCTGCTGCATGCGCTCGGCCAGGGTCTTTTCCGACGGCAGGGCCAGGGCACGGGCGCGGTAGGCGGCGTCGATCTCGGGATCGGTCAGCAGCGCACGCCAGGTGTCGATGAAGGCGGAATCGGCATGCAGCGTTTTGCCGGCCTGGCGGGCCTCGGCCAGCGCCAGAATCTGGCGGGTGGCAAATTCCTGGCCGGCCTCCCAGCGCGCGAAGGGGTTGCTGTCATGCGCCGACAGCAGCGCCAGCTCTTCGTTGGTCCAGTCGTAATCGACGATGACGGGCGCCGAGAAGTCGCGCAGCAGCGACGGCACGGGGCGCTCGGCGATATCGTCGAATACCCATTGCTGGCTTTGCTGAGTCAATTCCAGCAACGCGGTTTCCTCGACCTTGCCGCCCTGGCGCAGCGGCAGGGCGCGGCCGCTCGGGTCCAGCAGGCCGATGGCGAAGGGGATATGGAAGGGGGCCTTCACGTAGTCGGCGCCGGCCTTTCTTTCCACGCCGACCGGCGGGCATTCCTGAGTGAGCGTGACGGTGCAGCGGCGCGCGGCGGCGTCGTGCTCGAGCTTGACGGTGACGCGCGGCGTGCCGGCCTGGCGGTACCAGCGGCGGAATACGGACAGGTCGCGGTCCGGATGTTGGCGCACGTAGACGGATTCCATGGCGGCGACGAAGTCGTCGCAGGTCACGGCCTGGCCGTCATGGCGGCGGAAGTACTCGTCCATGCCGGCGCGAAAGCCTTCCTCGCCCAGCAGGGTGTGCTGCATGCGGATGACCTCGGCGCCTTTTTCGTACACGGTGGCGGTGTAGAAATTGCCGATTTCCTGGTAGCTTTCCGGCCGGATCGGATGAGCCATGGGGCCGGCATCCTCCGGGAACTGGGCGGCCCGCAGCGCGACCACGTCGTCGATCCGCTTGACCGCGCGCGCGCTTGCGGCTTCCGCGGCATCCATGCCGTGGGCCATCATGTCGGCGCTGAACTCCTGGTCGCGGAAGACGGTCAGGCCTTCCTTCAGGCTCAGCTGGAACCAGTCGCGGCAGGTGACGCGGTTGCCGGTCCAGTTATGGAAGTACTCGTGTCCGATGACGGACTCGATGCCTTCGTAATTGGCGTCCGTGGCCGTATCCGCATCCGCCAGCACGTAGGCGGCGTTGAAGATGTTCAAGCCCTTGTTTTCCATCGCGCCCATGTTGAAGTCATGGACGGCCACGATCATGAAGCGGTCCAGGTCCAGCTCCAGGCCGAAGCGGCTTTCGTCCCAGCGCAGGGCGCGCACCAGCGAATCCAGCGCCCATTCGGTCTTGGACTCCGAGCCCGGGTCGCTGTAGACCTGCAGCAGCACATCGCGGCCGCTGGCGGTCTTCACGGTGGTTTCGCGGTGCGTGAGCTTGCCTGCCACCAGCGCGAACAGATAGCAGGGCTTGGGGAAGGGATCTTCCCATTCGACTTCGTTGCGGCCGTCGGGCAATTGGCGCGTGGCCAGCAGGTTGCCGTTGGACAGCAGCACCGGGTATTCCGGCTGCGCGCGCAGGGTCACGCGGTAGCGCGACATGACGTCGGGCCGGTCCGCAAACCAGGTGATGCGGCGAAAGCCCTCGGCTTCGCATTGAGTGAAGAAGTTTCCGCCCGAGACGTACAGGCCCATCAGCGTGGAATTGGCCGACGGCTTGCAGCGGCTGACGATTTCCACCGTGGCGCTGGGCGGCAGGCCGTGCAGCGCCAGGCTGTGTTCGGACAGGCGGTAGCTGCTGGCGGGCAGGGCCGCGCCATTCACGCCTACCGAAACGAGTTCCAGGTCTTCTCCGTCCAGGACCAGGGCGGCGTCGGCGCTGGCCCCGGCCTTGCGCTGCACTTGCATCGTGCAGCGCACTTCGGTCGCGTCCGGCGCGAGGTCGAAGGCGAGGGCGACTTCGGGAATGTCGTAGGGGTAGGGCTGGTAATCCTTGCGATATACGGTTACGGGCGTGTCTGTGCGCATGGGATTGCAGTCCTGTTTGAACGAGGCTCCTATTGTAGTGGCTGGGCATGACGCGCCGCGCTGGGCCTTTTGGCTTACCGTAAACTTTTTGTAGCGGTCCGAGTCAAAGTCAGTATCATGGCGCCGTCGCGCGCTGGAGGGGTTGCAAAATGTCGAGGTTGTCCATGTTCAATGTGCGCCGCTGGGCGGGCCTGCTGGCTGTGGCGGGGGCGCTCGCCCTGACCGGGTGCGCGGCGCCGACGGTTTCCGCGCGGGTGACTTCCTTTCAGCAATGGCCCGCGGGCGTGGAGGGGCAGACATACCAATTCATTACCGCCGACGCCTCGCAAAACAACAATCTTGAATATCAGTCCTATCAGGACATGGTGCGGGCCGGCATAGGCGCAACCGGTCTGGTCGAAGCCAGGCCCGGGGCCAAAGGCCGTTTCGACGTGTCGTTCAATTACGGCACCTCGCAGACCCAGATAATGGTGCAGCGTCCATACGACCCGTACTTCTACGGCGGCTACGGCTATGGCTACGGCGGCTTCTACGGCCCGCGGCCCTGGGGCGCCGGCTATGGCTATTGGGGGCCGGACTGGGTGGATGTGCCGATGGCCGTGCAGCGCAATACCCTCACCCTGCATATCTATGACACGCAGCGGGGCGGCGCGGAGGTGTACCGTTCCAGCGCTTTCATATTGAGCGAGCGCGACGATTTCCTGCGGACCATGCCGTACCTGGTGCGCGCAATATTTGATAATTTTCCCGGGAATAATGGCGCTGAGCGCGAAATCCGTTTCCCGGTGCAATAAATTCCGGCTGTCTTTGCGTACCAGCCTTTAAATAAAATCGGCGCACCATTTTGGTGCGCCGATTTTTTTATTACTGGCGAATAGGTTCTTATTCTTTGATAAGAAAACTGTCGCGGGTCGCGCCTGCGGCTTCTTCCGCGGCGAGCCAGCGGGGAGCCTTGCCACGGCCGCTCCACGTTTCCCCTGTTTGAGGATGGCGGTACTTGGGCGCAACGGCGCGTTTGGCGGCGTTGGCCGGACGGGCAGCGGCGCCGGCCTTGCGGCGGCCGCCAGTGGCGGCGCGGGCGGGCTTGCCGGCGCCATAGGCTGCAATGATCTCTTCAGGCGTGATTTCGTACTCGCGCATCGACGTGATGATCTGCGTGATCACCGGCTTGCGGCGCTTGGTTTGCAGGACTTCAGCCTTCTTTTGTAGCTTGTTGATTTCCTTTTCGATCTTTGCTTGCAGTGCTGCGTAGGATTCTCGGGCCATGGTTTATTCCTGATTATGGAACTGCTGTAATCGCCGGCGAAGTTATGTGTAATTGTTGTGCTTCGCATAATACAGAAATTGCGGCTTGACTTCGCGGTTTTCGAAGCAATTACTTTGTATCAAAAGAGCCCGATACCGTTTTTCGGTCTGGGAATGCCTGCAATGAGCCAAGTGCTGGGAAGGATATTCTTAAATTTGGGACAACTTGAAACAATAGGGATATTGGTTCACGAGGCGGACAAATGGGCCGTTGAACCCTTGCGCCTGCGCGGTTTGTCTCGCAGAGCGTGCAAATACGCGGCTTGCGGGCTGCCGACATCAATCGTGCAAGCTGCCTGCCCGGCGCTGGCGGAGGTCTGATGACGGTATGCAAGGGAACGAATGAATTGTCCTGTAGTCCGATATTCATGCGGTCCCGTCTGATGTGATCCCGTATTGGGCGCCGGGGCGTTCCTTTGGCACATTTCATTTTCATGTCAAGTTGTATGACGAGTTTGGCGGGTGCGTTCGAGATATCGCGGGTCTATATGCCGACGAGCCGCGCATGTCTTCCGGAACTGGGAAAGAGGGGCGCATCGAACATTGTTTGAGCCTGCGTTGGAGCCAGCCTGTCCCGCTTGATATGTAATATTCCGGCCCCATCCCATGTCCCATAGATAATGCCCGTGGTATTTTTCGCCGCCCGCGTGCCCCTCGCTGAATCCTCGGCGCCGGAGCGCCCCGCGACGGCGGGGCCGCGCCAGCGTTACGATATGATCTCGAGTATCACCGCGAGCGCGCGCCTGCGCGCCGCCGCCTCCTGTACAGAGCCCCATGAAAATCATCGATCCCGCCATTGCTTCCCTCGCCACCGCCAAATCCCTGCTGCTCGACCCTTGGGGGCTGACCGAGGCGGATATGGCGCGCGCGCTGGGTGAGATCTTCACGCACAAGGTCGACTACGCCGACCTGTACTTCCAGTACACGCGCAGCGAGGGCTGGAGCCTGGAAGAGGGCATCGTCAAGACGGGCAGTTTTTCGATCAGCCAGGGCGTCGGGGTGCGCGCCGTGAGCGGCGAGAAAACCGCCTTCGCCTATTCGGATTCGCTGTCGCCCGAAGCCTTGCTGTCGTCGGCCCACGCCGTGCGCGGCATCGCGCGCCGCGGCGCCGGCAAAGTGAAGGTGGCGGCGCAGGTCGAAGCCGAGATCGGCCGCAGCCTGTACGCCGATATCGATCCGGTGGCCACGCTGAGCGCCCCGGAAAAAGTTGCACTACTAGAGCGCGTGGAGCGCATGGCGCGCGCGCGCGATCCGCACGTGATCCAGGTCATGGCGGGCCTGGGTGCCGAATACGACGTGGTGCTGGTGGCCGGCAGCGACGGCCGCCTGGCCGCCGACGTGCGTCCGCTGGTGCGCCTGTCGCTGACTGTCATCGCCGAACGCAACGGCCGCCGCGAAATGGGCCACGCCGGGGGCGGCGGCCGCCTGGGTCTGGCCTATTTCACGGACGAAATGCTGCAAGGCTATGTCGAGCGCGCGGTGCATGAAGCCATGGTGAACCTGGAAGCGCGCCCGGCGCCGGCCGGCGAGATGACTGTCGTGCTGGGCTCCGGCTGGCCCGGCATCCTGCTGCACGAGGCTGTCGGCCACGGGCTGGAAGGCGATTTCAACCGCAAGGGCTCCAGTGTGTTTTCCGGCCGCATCGGCGAACGCGTGGCCTCCAAGGGGGTCACCGTGGTGGACGACGGCACGATCCCGGACCGCCGCGGTTCGCTCAATATCGACGACGAAGGCAATGCCACCCAGCGCAACGTGCTGATCGAAGACGGCATCCTGCGCGGCTACATGCAGGACACCCTGAACGCGCGCCTCATGAAGACCGCCGCTACTGGCAACGGTCGCCGCGAATCGTTCGCGCACTTGCCCATGCCGCGCATGACCAACACCTACATGCTGGCGGGCGACAAGCCGGCCGAGGAAATCGTGTCGTCCGTCAAGCGCGGGCTGTACGCGGTCAACTTCGGCGGCGGCCAGGTCGACATCACCAACGGCAAGTTCGTGTTCTCCGCGTCCGAGGCCTACATGATCGAAAACGGCAAGGTGACCTACCCTGTCAAGGGCGCCACCCTGATCGGCAACGGTCCGGACGCCATGACCCGCGTCACCATGATCGGCAACGACCTGCAGCTGGACTCGGGCGTGGGCACCTGCGGCAAGGACGGCCAGAGCGTGCCTGTGGGCGTGGGCATGCCCACGGTCCGCATGGAAGGCCTGACGGTCGGCGGCACGGCTTGACCCAAAACACGGGTGACGGTCCGGAAAATTTGTGCTAGAGTCAATCCCCATGAAATTCGCGTCCCCCGCTTTCTATTTTTATTTTTATGGTTTTCTGAAGCCGCTGGCGGAGGAAGGGACGCGCTCAATCTGAAGTTTGGAAAGAACCCCCCAAAAAAGCCGCCAGCGAACTGGCGGCTTTTTTTGCGCCGCCAGTTGAGGAAACCACCTCGGGAACATCCCCGTGGCGGGCAACCCAGGAGCAGTACCGTGTCACACAATACCGACGACCTTCGCATTCGAGAAATCAAAGAGCTGAACCCGCCCGCGCATGTCATGCGCGAGTTCGCCTGCACCAAGGAGGCGTCCGACACCGTGTTCGCCGCCCGCCAGGGCATGCACCGCATCCTGCATGGCATGGATGACCGGATGATCGTCGTGATCGGTCCTTGCTCCATCCATGACACCCGCGCGGCCATCGAATATGCCAAGCGTCTGAAGCCCGTGCGCGACCGGCTCAGCGCCGACCTGGAAATCGTGATGCGGGTGTACTTCGAGAAGCCGCGCACCACCGTGGGCTGGAAGGGCCTGATCAACGATCCGGACCTGGACGGCAGCTTCGACATCAACAAGGGCGTGCGCGTCGCCCGCGAACTGCTGCTGGACATCAACAGCCTGGGACTGCCGGCGGGTTGCGAGTTCCTGGACATGATTACGCCGCAATACATCGCGGATCTGGTCTCCTGGGGGGCGATCGGGGCTCGGACGACGGAAAGCCAGGTGCATCGCGAACTGGCTTCGGGACTGTCGTGTCCGGTGGGGTTCAAGAACGGCACCGACGGCAATGTGAAGATCGCGGTGGACGCGATCAAGGCGGCGTCGCAGCCGCACCATTTCCTGTCGGTGACCAAGGGCGGCCATTCCGCCATCGTGTCGACGGCCGGCAACGAGGACTGCCACGTCATCCTGCGCGGCGGCAAGACGCCGAACTACGATGCGGCCAGCATCGATGCGGCCTGCCAGGACATGTCCAAGGCCGGCCTGGCACAGCGCATCATGATCGACGCCAGCCACGCCAACAGCAGCAAGAAGCCCGAGAACCAGCCGCTGGTCATCGAAGACGTGGCGCGCCAGATGGAAGCGGGCGACAGCCGCCTGGTGGGGGTCATGGTCGAAAGCCATCTGCTGGGCGGCCGCCAGGACATGGTGCCGGGCACGCCGCTGGTCTACGGCCAGAGCATTACCGACGGCTGCATCGATTGGGACGCTTCGGTCGCCGTGCTCGAGCGCCTGGCGCACGCCGTGCGTGAACGCCGCCGGGTCGCCCTGACTTCCGGCAAGTAAGCACCTGGCAGCGCCGCCGATCGCCAGCGCCTGGCGGTTTGCGGCGCTGCGTGCGCGGCGGCGTAGAATAATCAGGTTAACGAACCCGAGATCACGCTGACCATGAACGCTCCCTTGCACGCCGAATCGTTGCGCCGTCCGGTGCCGGCCGCCTGTCTGGATGCCTTGCGCGCCCGCTTTGGCGATCGCTTGTCCGAATCTTCCGCCATGCGCGACCACCACGGCCGCGATGAATCCCCCTATCCGGCCATGCCGCCGGACGCGGTGGTTTTCGCGCATACGACCGAGGAAGTGGCCGAGATCGCCAAGCTGTGCAACCAGCATCGCGTGCCCCTGATTCCCTACGGCGCCGGCTCTTCGCTCGAAGGCCACATCCTGGCGATCCAGGGCGGCATCAGCCTGGACCTGTCGCAGATGAACAAGGTGCTGGCGGTCAACGCCGAGGACTTGACGGCCACCGTGCAGGCGGGCGTGCTGCGCAAGCAGCTCAACGAAGAAATCCGCGACACCGGCCTGTTCTTCCCGATCGATCCTGGCGCCGATGCCAGCCTGGGCGGCATGGCGGCCACGCGCGCTTCCGGCACCAACGCCGTGCGCTACGGCACCATGCGCGAGAATGTCATGTCGCTGACCGTGGTCACGGCGGACGGGCGCATCGTCCGCACCGCCGGCCGCGCCCGCAAGTCCTCGGCGGGCTACGACCTGACGCGCATCTTCGTGGGCAGCGAAGGCACGCTGGGCATCATCACCGAAGTGACGGTGCGCCTGTACCCGCAGCCTGAAGCCGTGTCGGCCGCGGTCTGCAATTTCCCCACGCTGGATTCGGCCGTGCAGAGCGTGATCGAAATCATCCAGATGGGTGTGTCGGTCGCCCGCGTCGAATTCATGGACGCGGCCAGCGTGCGCGCGGTGAACCTGCACAGCAAGCTGACCCTGCGCGAGACGCCGCTGCTGGTGTTCGAATTCCACGGCAGCCCCGCCGGCGTGCAGGAACAGGCCGAAACCGTGCAGGCGATCACGGCGGACCATGGCGGCATGGACTTCGAATGGGCCGAGCGCCCCGAGGACCGCAGCCGCCTGTGGACCGCGCGCCACAACGCCTACTTCGCCGGCCTGCAGCTGCGCCCCGGCTGCCGCGCCAGCACCACCGACGTCTGCGTGCCGATCTCGCGCCTGGCCGATTGCGTGCGCGACACGGTCGAGGAACTCGACCGCGCCAGCTTCCCCTACACGATCGTCGGCCACGTCGGCGACGGCAACTTCCATGTGCTGATGCTGCTCGATGCGGACAACGCCAAGGAATGGGAAGAATCCGAAACCATCAACCACAACCTGGTGCGCCGCGCGATTGCCGCCGACGGCACCTGCACCGGCGAGCACGGCGTGGGCCTGCACAAGATGCAGTTCATGGCAGAAGAGCATGGCGAGGATGCCCTGGACCTGATGCGCAGCCTGAAGCACGCATTTGATCCGAACAATATTCTCAACCCCGGCAAGATCGTGTCCTGGTAAGCCTGCTGCGGCAGCGCCGCCGACATCCGAAGCCGACGGCATGCCGTCGGTTTTTTTTGCCGGCGGAATGGTCGGACGAGCCGGGCGCCGCCCATGTGCGGCATGCGATTACGGCTGGTTACTTATCTGGTGTGCCATAGGTGCACGGATGCGGGTAAATCCCGGTCTGCTAGTGGCCGGCGCTCGCGCTATTGTTGCGCTCATGAATTCATTGGTCGAAACCGGCCTGGCACAAGTGCAGGCGCCTTATTCCTTGCAGCAGCTCATCGAGGCGTTGTCGGCCGCGTTGCCCGCGCACTGCGTGTTGTTCCGCGAAGAGGATACGCGCCCTTACGAGTGCGACGGCCTCTCTCTTTATCGCGCGCTGCCTGCGGTCGTTGCCTTGCCTGAAACCGAAGAGCAGGTGCAGGCCGTCATGCGCATCTGCAAACGCCTGAATGCGCCCGTGGTTGCGCGTGGCGCTGGCACCGGCTTGTCCGGAGGCGCCATGCCGCACAGCCGCGGCGTGTTGCTCGGCTTGTCGAAATTCAATCGCATCAAGCACATCGACCTGGCCAGCGCCACGGCCATCGTGCAGCCCGGCGTGCGTAACCTGGCGATCTCCGAGGCGGCTTCGCCATATGGGCTGTATTACGCGCCCGATCCCTCCAGCCAGATCGCCTGTTCCATCGGCGGCAACGTGGCGGAGAACTCCGGCGGCGTGCATTGCCTGAAGTACGGGCTGACCGTGCACAACGTGCTGCGGGTGCGGGTCGTGACGATTGATGGCGATGTGGTCGAGCTGGGTTCCGAAGCGCCCGATGCGCCTGGCCTGGACCTGCTGTCCGTCTTCATCGGTTCGGAAGGCATGCTGGGCGTGGTCACGGAAGTGACGGTCAAGCTGATCCCCAAGCCGGCCTGCGCGCAGGTGGTCATGGCCAGCTTTTCCAGCGTGGAAGCGGCCGGCAACGCGGTCACTCAGGTGATCGCGGCCGGCATGATACCGGCGGGCCTGGAGATGATGGACCGCCGCGCGACGCACATGGTCGAACCCTTTGTGCGCGCGGGCTACGACATGGACGCGCAAGCCATTCTGCTGTGCGAGTCGGACGGCACGCCTGAAGAGGTCGAGCACGAGATCGCGCGCATGGAGGCCGTGTTCCGCGAGGCGGGCGCCACGCGCTGCCAGGTCTCGTCCTCGGAGGCCGAGCGCCTGAAATTCTGGGCCGGCCGCAAGAACGCGTTCCCGGCGGCCGGGCGGGTGTCGCCTGATTACTATTGCATGGACGGCACGATACCGCGCCGCCATCTGGCGCGCGTGCTGGGCGCCATCGAACAGATGGAAGACGAGTTCAGCCTGCGCTGCGCCAACGTCTTTCACGCCGGCGACGGCAATTTGCATCCGTTGATCCTGTTCGATTCAAACAAGCCGGACGAGGTGGAGCGTGCCGAGAAATTCGGCGCCGCCATTCTTGAACTGTGCGTGCAGGTAGGAGGGACCGTGACTGGAGAGCACGGGGTGGGTATGGAGAAAATAAATCAAATGTGCGTGCAATTCTCTCGCGAAGAACTCGACGCGTTCCTGGCGGTAAAGCGGGCCTTCGATCCGCCCTGCCTGCTCAATCCTGAAAAAGTCATCCCCACGCTGGCCCGCTGCGCCGAATACGGCAAGATGCACGTCCATGCGGGAGAGCTGCGCTTCCCCGATCTCGCCCGTTTCTAGGACCTGTCCCTTATGGATTTCGTCCTGTCGGAGTTGTGCGACCAGGTCATGACGGCCCGTGCCGGTCACAAGCCCTTGTTTGTGATGGGCGGAGGCAGCAAGGCGTTCTATGGCAATTACCGTCCAGTCACGCCGCAGGACGGCCACTGTCTGCTGGACATGACGCCTTATCGCGGCATTGTCAGCTACCACCCCTCTGAACTCGTGGTGACGGTGCGCGCGGGTACGCCGCTGGCCGAACTCGAGGCTGCGCTGGCCGAGAACGGGCAGATGCTGGCCTTCGAGCCTCCGCATTTCTCGACCTCCGCCACGGTGGGCGGCTGCGTAGCGGCGGGGCTGTCGGGCCCGCGTCGCATGAACGCGGGTGCGCTCAAGGATTTCGTCCTTGGTGCGCAGCTGCTGGATTCGGAAGGCCGCATCCTGTCGTTCGGCGGAGAGGTCATGAAGAACGTGGCGGGCTATGACGTGTCGCGCTTGCTGGCGGGTTCGCATGGCATCTTCGGCGCCATACTCGAAGTGTCCTTGAAAGTCGTGCCGCGGCCGATGGCAGAGCTCACCCTGGCGCTGCCCGCCACCCAGGCGCAGGCGCTGGCCAGCTTCGCCCTGTGGCGCGGCAAGCCCTTGCCGATCTCGGCCACCAGCTGGAGCGGCGACGACGACAACGGCGAAGGCCAGATGGCCGTGCGCCTGTCGGGCGCGCCGCCCGCAATCGCCAGCGCCCGCCAATTGATAGGCGGAACGCCCATGACGCCTGAAGCGGCGCTAGCCTGGTGGCGCTCGCTGCGCGAGCAGACCCATGCCTTCTTCGCGCCGGGGCGTCCGTTGTGGCGCCTGGCGTTGCCGCCCACCGCCGCCGCGCTCGGCCTGGGATCGACCCTGTTGGAATGGGGCGGGGGCCAGCGCTGGCTGTCGGGCGAACACGACGCCGCCGCACTGCGCGAGACCGCCGAACGGCTGGGCGGCCATGCCACGCTGTTCCGCAGCGGGCAGGGCAGACCGCCGGCCGACGGCGTATTCCATCCGCTGGCGCCCGGGATCGCTTCGATCACGCGCCGCCTCAAACAAGAGCTTGATCCGGCCGGCCTGTTCAACCCCGGCCGCCTGGTCCTGGATCTATAGGGCATCATGCAAACCAATCTGGCATCCTGGGCACGCGAGTCCGATCTGGGCAAGGAGGCCGACGCCATCCTGCGGCGTTGCGTGCACTGCGGTTTCTGCACCGCGACCTGTCCGACCTATCAGGTGCTGGGCGATGAA
Organism: Achromobacter sp. SD115; assembly: GCF_017355315.1. Classification (NCBI taxonomy): domain Bacteria; kingdom Pseudomonadati; phylum Pseudomonadota; class Betaproteobacteria; order Burkholderiales; family Alcaligenaceae; genus Achromobacter; species Achromobacter sp. SD115. The sequence continues at coordinate 186,168 of NZ_JADIJM010000004.1, forward strand.
TTGGACAGCCCGCGCGGACGCATCTACCTGATCAAGCAGGTGCTGGAGGGCGCCGAGCCCACGCAGTCCACGCAGCAGCACCTGGACCGCTGCCTGACCTGCCGCAATTGCGAGACTACTTGCCCGTCCGGCGTCCAGTACGGCCATCTGGTGGATATCGGCCGCAAGATCGTCGAAGAGCGCGTGCCGCGCAGTTGGGCCGCCAAGACCAAACGCACCTTGCTGCGCAAGACCATGCTGTCGCCGCTGTTCGCGCCCGCGATGCGGCTGGGGCAGGCGGTGCGCGGCATGTTGCCCGAGGCGCTCAAGCGCAAGGTGCCGGAACGCCGCGCGGCGGGGCCGCTGCCGCAGGTGGCCGGCCATGCGCGGCAGGTGCTGATGCTGGCGGGCTGCGTGCAGCCCGCCATGATGCCTGCCATTGATGCGGCCACCATCCGCGTGCTGGACGCGGTCGGCATAGGCGCGCGCATCGCCCCCGGCGCCGGCTGCTGCGGCGCGGCCAGTTTCCACCTGGACGCCCAGGACGCCGCGCTGGCGCAGATGCGCGCCAACGTCGACGCCTGGTGGCCGCTGCTGCAGGACGTCGAGGCCATCGTCATGAACGCGTCCGGCTGCGGCGCCATGGTCAAGGAATATGCGCATCACTTGCGGCACGATCCGGCCTATGCGCAAAAGGCCGCGGACATCGTGGTGCTGGTGAAGGACGTAGCCGAAATCGTTGCGCCACATGCGGCGCAATTGCGCACGCGGCTGCAGGCGGGCACGCGCGCGGCCTTCCATCCGCCTTGCACGCTGCAGCATTGGCAGGGGCTGCGGCCGCTGTCCGAACAACTGCTGGCGGATCTGGGTTTTGCCTTGCAGCCGTTCGCCGACAAGCACTTGTGCTGCGGTTCGGCGGGCGCCTATTCGGTGCTGAATCCGGAAATCGCCCTGGAGCTGCGCGACCGCAAGCTGGGCGCCATCGCCGCGGGCGGACCGGACGTGATCCTGTCTGCCAACATCGGCTGCATCGGCCACCTGCAAAGCGGCACCGACACGCCGGTGCGGCATTGGATCGAAGTGGTGGACGAACAATTGCGCCAGCCTGCCGGCCAGCGCAACGCGTAGGCGCCAGACGCCTGGCGGCATCCGGCGCCAGGCGTCTTACTCCACCGCCTTGACCATGTCTTCCAGCACCTTCTTGGCGTCGCCGAAAACCATCATCGTGCGGTCCATGTAGAAGAGCTCGTTGTCCAGGCCCGCGTAGCCCGAGGCCATGGAGCGCTTGTTCACGATCACGGTGCGGGCCTTGTAGGCTTCGAGGATGGGCATGCCGGCGATGGGCGACTGCGGGTCGTTCTTCGCGGCCGGGTTGACCACGTCGTTCGCGCCCAGCACCAGCACCACGTCGGTTTGGCCGAACTCGCTGTTGATGTCTTCCATTTCGAAGACCTGGTCGTAAGGCACTTCGGCCTCGGCCAGCAGCACGTTCATGTGGCCGGGCATGCGTCCTGCCACCGGGTGGATGGCGTACTTGACCGTCACGCCGCGCTCGGTGAGTTTTTCCGCCAGCTCCTTCAGCGCGTGCTGCGCACGCGCCACCGCCAGGCCGTAGCCCGGAACGATGGTCACGCTTTCGGCGTTGGTCATCAGGAAGGCGGCGTCGTCGGGGCTGCCCGACTTGACGCTGCGCTGCTGCGCATCGCCCGCTGCCGCAGCGCCGCCGGCCTGGCCGCCGAAGCCGCCCAGGATCACGTTGAAGAACGAGCGGTTCATCGCCTTGCACATGATGTAGGACAGGATCGCGCCTGACGAGCCCACCAGCGAACCGGCGATGATCAGCATGGGGTTGTTCAGCGAGAAGCCGATGCCCGCTGCCGCCCAGCCGGAATAGCTGTTCAGCATGGACACCACCACCGGCATGTCCGCGCCGCCGATCGGGATGATGATCAGCACGCCCAGCACGAAGGCGATGATCGTCATGATGATGAAGGGCGTCCATTCCTGCGTGAGCATGAACCAGATGCCGCAGCCCAGCATCAGCAGCGCCAGCGCGAGGTTCAGCATGTGCTGGCCCGAGAACACCACCGGCGCGCCCTGGAACAGGCGGAACTTGTACTTGCCCGACAGCTTGCCGAAGGCGATGACCGAACCCGAGAAGGTGATGGCGCCGACGAAGGTGCCGATGAACAGCTCGAAGCGGTTGCCGGTGGGGATGAGCATGCCGGCCGGCACGATGCCGAAGGCATGCGGCTCGGCCACCACGGCCACCGCGATGGCGACCGCCGCCAGGCCGATCATGCTGTGCATGAAGGCGACCAGTTCGGGCATCTTGGTCATTTCGACGCGCTTGGCCATCAGCGTGCCGATGGAGCCGCCCACCAGCAGGCCCAGCACGACCCAGCCCAGGCCGATGGTGGCGGCGCCGTCGCGGGCCAGGGCGACGATGAGCGCGGCCGTGGTCAGCACGGCGATCGCCATGCCGGCCATGCCGAACGCATTGCCCAGCCGCGAGGTGGTGGGATGCGACAGGCCCTTGAGCGCCTGGATGAAGCAGACCGAGGCGATCAGGTACAGCAGGGTGACGAGGTTCAGCGAGATCATTTCGCTTCCTCCTTGCCTGCCTTGCGGTCCTTCTTCTTGAACATTTCCAGCATGCGCCGGGTCACGAGAAAGCCGCCGAACACGTTGACCGCGGCCAGCGCCACGGCAAACACGCCCATGCCGCGCGCCAGGCCGCCTTCGGTCAGCGCGGCCGCCAGCATGGCGCCCACGATGATGATGGCGGAAATGGCGTTGGTGACGGCCATCAGCGGCGTGTGCAGGGCGGGGGTGACGTTCCACACGACGTGGTAGCCGACATAGATGGCCAGCACGAAGATGATGAGGTTCATCAGGGTGGGGTTGATCGCTTCCATGCTGTTAGTTCCTCCGCGCCACGTTGCCGCCTTCGCACATCAGGCAGGCCGCGACGATTTCGTCGTCGCGCTGGATCGCCAGCGCGCCGTCCGCATTGATGATGAGCTTCAGAAAATCCTGGATATTGCGCGCATACAGCGCCGAAGCGTCGGTCGCGACCAGGCCGGGCAGGTTGGTCAACCCGATGAGGGTCACGCCGTGCTTTTCCACGATCTGCCCTTTCTCGGACAGCGGGCAATTGCCGCCGCGTTCGACCGCCAGATCCACCAGCACCGAACCCGGCTTCATGGCCGCGACGGTTTCCGCGGACACCAGCGTGGGGGCGGGGCGGCCGGGGATCAGCGCCGTGGTGATGACGATGTCGGCCTGCTTGCAGCGCTCGGACACGAGCGCGGCCTGCCGCGCCATCCAGGCGGGCGGCATGGGCCGGGCGTAACCGCCCGTGCCTTGCGCGATTTCGCGTTCTTCATCCGTTTCGAAAGGCACGTCGATGAACTTGGCGCCCAGCGATTCCACTTGTTCGCGTGCGGCGGGGCGCACGTCCGAGGCTTCGACCACCGCGCCCAGCCGCTTGGCGGTGGCGATGGCCTGCAGCCCGGCGACGCCGGTGCCCAGCACGACGGCGCGGGCCGCTTTCAACGTGCCCGCGGCGGTCATCATCATGGGGATCAGGCGGCCGTAGTGATGCGCTGCCAGCAGCACCGCCTTGTAGCCGGCCAGGTTGGCCTGCGAGGACAGCACGTCCAGGCTTTGCGCCCGCGTGATGCGGGGCGCGGCCTCGAGTGCGAATCCCGTGAGCCCCGCGGCCGCCATTTGCTGGAGGCCTTCGGCGTCGAAGGGATCCAGCATGCCGACCACGACGGCGCCGGATTTCATCTGGGGCAGCTCCGCGGCAGAAGGCGCGCGCACCTTCATGACGAGGTCTGCCCCCAACGCATCCTGGGCGCTGCCGAGCGTGGCGCCCGCTGCCTCATAGGCCTCGTCGAGATAGCGGGCGGCAGTGCCTGCCCCGCGCTCCACGACGACGGTGTGTTTGCCGCCTACGTACTTCTTGACGGTCTCCGGTGTTGCTGCGACACGAGTTTCCCCGTCTCGGGTTTCTTTTGGTATCCCGATGTGCATCTACGCCTCTCCTCATTAGTTGGCATCAGTTATACACGGGAAAGTGAAAGGAAAGGTGTCTCGGGCCTGGGAAGTGAGGGGGATGAATCCGGGGGGGCGTCGGACCGCTGATGCCCGGCGCCAAGCCAAAAAAAAGCCCCATGGCGAACCATGGGGCTGGGGTTTTGCAACCCAACTGCTCCGGCCAGTCTGACTTTGCCGCTGGCCGGCACCTGCGCGCAAACGTCCGGCGTCAAGCCGTTTGCGCGCGAGTCCAGGAGATCAGCGCGGCGGTGAGGTCGCGCAGATCGGCCTTCAGGCGGCCGTAGTTTTCAGAAGGACGCAGCGAGACTTCGTCCATGTAGAGCTTGCGGTTGATCTCGATCTGCAGGCTGTGGCGGCCTTCTTCGGGGCGGCCGAAGGCGCGCACCAGTTCCACGCCCTTGTAGGGGTCGTTGACGGTGACGTTGTAGCCGCGTTCGCGTAGCCAGGCGGCGATGAATTCGCGGAAGGCCGGGTCGCTGGTGCTGCCGTCGCGGTCGCCCAGCACGAAGTCGGGGTGCACCAGGCCGGGGCGGTCAGTGGCATAGGCGCCGGCGACGCTGGGCATGGAGTGACAGTTGATGTGCCAGACCTTGCCGAACTTCTGGTGGGCGGCGTCCAGCACCTGGCCCAGCGCGGCGTGGTAGGGCTTCCAGCAGGCGTCGATGCGGTGGCGCACTTCCGCCACCGTCAGCTTGCGGTTGTAGAGCGGCGTGCCGTCGTCCAGCATGCGCCAGATCAGGCCCTTGCCGAGCTTGACCTTGGGCGAGGCATTGACGGCGTCGGGCCAGGCCTCGTCCAGCAGCAATTCGTCGATTTCGTCGGGCGAGCGGTTGGCGTCGATGTAGGCGCGCGGAAACGCGGCGGCAATCATCGGTACGCCCATGTCCAAGGCGTCGCCCCACAGGTCGTCAACCCAGGTGTCCTCGGCGGTGCGCAAGGCGCCAAAGTCCACCGCAGCCGCGAAATCGGGGGGGTAGGCGGTGCCGCTGTGCGGGGAGTCCAGCACGAGGGGAGCCGAGGCGTCCGAATCAGGATATTGCTGCGGGAGGTCGAGCCGGTAAGACAGGGGTTGGGTAATTCGCATAGGGGGGTATTGCGTTCGTGAATCGGAGATCCTCGCCGCCGCGAGGGGCGGCGAGGATCGAAGACCGCTTAGTCGATCTTCACGTTGGCTTCTTTGGCGATGCGCTTGTTCTTGGCGATTTCAGCCGAGATCTGCGCCGCGAATTCGGCCGGGGTGTTGGCGGCCGGCGCGGCGCCCAGGGCTTCCAGGCGGGTCTTGACGTCGGCTTCGGCGCTGACCTTCTGCACGGCGGCGTTCAGCTTGTCCAGCACGGGCTGGGGCAGCTTGGCGGGAGCCACCAGGCCGAACCAGGACGCGTCGTTCACGGCCGGCAGGCCAGCTTCAGCGAACGTGGGCACGTCGGGCAGGGCGGCCACGCGCTTGGGCGAGGCGACGGCCATGGCGATCAGGCGGCCGGACTGTACGTGCGGCAGCGAGGAAGGCAGGTTGTCATACATGACGTCGACCTGGCCGGCCAGCGCGTCGTTCAGCGCCGGGCCCACGCCGCGGTACGGCACGTGCATCAGGTTGGTGCCCGAAGCCATCTTGAACAGTTCGCCCATCATGTGCGAGACCGAACCGTTGCCAGCCGACGCATAGGTCAGCTTGCCCGGCTCGCTCTTGGCCAGCTTGATGAAGTCGGCGATGTTCTTGGCCTGGACCTTCGGATTGATGGTCATGATGTTGGGCACGGCCGCCAGGTTCGAGATGGGCGTGAAGTCCTTCTCGCCGTCGAACGGCAGGTTCGGGTAGATGGCCGGGTTGATGCCGTGGGTGCTGACGGTGGCGATGCCCAGCGTGTAGCCGTCAGGCGCGCTGCTGGCGACGAAGGCGCTGCCGATCGAGCCGCCGGCGCCGCCGCGGTTTTCCACCACCACGGTCTGGCCCAGTTCCTTGCCCAGCTTGTCGGCGAACAGGCGGCCGACGATGTCGGTGGTGCCTCCGGGCGGGAACGGAACGATCAGGCGGATGGGCTTGGTCGGATACGCGTCTTCAGCGTGCGCGATGCCCGAGGTCAGCGGCGTGGCCAGGGTCGCGGCGGCGACGCACAGGCCCAGTACTACATTACGGCGTTGCATGGATTCCCCTAATGAATTGGAAAGCGGATGCGCAAAGGCAGACGCAAACGCAACGATTCTTTCCTGGCGGTCGGGTTTGCGCAAACGAAAGTTTCTCCGTAAGCTATGAGTTTTTTTCATGCCTCTTTTCGCGGCGGCCCGGAACACGGCTGTTTTGACTGCGCGGCCTGAAACAATTTGCGTACCCCATCCATGCGGCGTTTCTGTCCTTCTCTCACGGATCTCCAGGCGTTCGAAGTCGCCGCGAGACATAGCAGCTTCACGCGCGCGGCTCAGGAATTGTGTGTCACCCAGGGCGCGGTCAGTAAGCAGGTGAAACATTTGGAGGAGTTCGTCGGCATCGAACTATTCCTGCGGATCAGGCAAGGCTTGGTCCTGACCGAGGCCGGACGCAGCTATCTGACCAAGATCCAGGCCGGCCTGGGGCAGATCGAAGCTGCCACCGTGGAGCTGATCGCGCACCAGGGGCAGGGCGGCACGCTGAACCTGACCTGTATGCCGACTTTCGGCGCGCGCTGGCTGATCCCGCGCCTGACCGCCTTCATGCGCTTGCGGCCGGACATCCACGTCGAGTTCCTGCCCCACCGGCAGGGCTATGACTTTTCCACGCCAGAACTGGACGCTGCCGTGCGCTTCGGCGAGGGCATCTGGCCGGGCAGCGGGGCGGATTACATCGTCGGCCGCGAAATCCTGCCGGTCTGCAGTCCGCGCCTGATTCCGGGCGGCTGCGCCACGCCGGCCGACCTGCTGGCCTACCCGCTGCTGCACCATACCTCGGCGCTGGACGGCTGGCGCGACTGGTTCGAGCAGGCCGGCTGCGATACCCGGCGCAGTCTGGAAGGCGCGCGCTTCGACCAGTACGCGCTGTTGTCGCAGGCGGCCGCGGCCGGCTTCGGCGTGGCGCTGATTCCACGCTGCCTGATCGAGGACGAGCTGCGCGACGGCAAACTGGCCGTTGCCATCCAGCTGCCAATCCGCGCGCGCATGGGGTATTACCTGTGCTATCCGGAGCAGAAAGCCAATCTTCCCACCCTGCAGGCTTTCCGCACCTGGCTGATGGAAGTGTCGCGCGCGGCGGAGCCGCAGCCGCGGGAAGATGCGCTGTCCGATCTAAAATAGATCCATCATGAATCAAAAATCTACCAAGAAAGGCCGCGTTGTCGTCGGCATGTCCGGCGGGGTCGATTCTTCGGTCACCGCCTGGCTGCTCAAGCAGCAAGGCTATGAGGTCGTCGGCCTGTTCATGAAGAACTGGGAAGACGACGACGATTCCGAATACTGTTCCACCCGCCAGGACCTGCTGGACGCCGCCAGCGTCGCGGACCTGGTCGGCGTGGAGTTCGAGTTCGTCAATTTCGCCGCCGAATACAAGGACCGCGTGTTCGCGGAGTTCCTGCGCGAGTACTCGGCGGGCCGCACGCCCAATCCGGACGTGCTGTGCAATGCCGAGATCAAGTTCAAGGCCTTCCTCGATCACGCCATGGCGCTGGGCGCCGAGCACATCGCCACGGGCCATTACGCACGGGTGCGCGAAGTGCCGGCCGAGGGCGGCGGCACGCAGTTCCAGCTGCTCAAGGCGCTGGACGCATCCAAAGACCAGAGCTACTTCCTGCATCGCCTGAACCAGGCGCAGCTCTCGCGCACCATGTTCCCGCTGGGCGAGATCCACAAGACCGAAGTGCGGCGCATCGCGCACGAGATCGGCTTGCACAACGCCGCCAAGAAGGATTCCACCGGCATCTGCTTCATCGGCGAGCGGCCGTTCCGGGAATTCCTGAACCGCTATCTGCCGACCGAGCCGGGTCCGATCATGACGCCGGAAGGGCAGAAGGTCGGACGCCACGAAGGGCTGTCGTTCTACACGCTGGGCCAGCGCAAGGGCCTGGGCGTGGGCGGGGTGAAGGGACGCCAGCGCGAGGACGGCACGGCCGAAGCCTGGTACGTGGCGCGCAAGGACCTGGAGCGCAATGTGCTTTACGTGGTGCAGGGGCACGACCACCCATGGCTGCTGTCGGGCGAACTGCGCGCGCAGGACGCCAGCTGGGTCGCGGGCCACGCGCCGGCCGCCGGCACGTATGGCGCCAAGACGCGTTACCGGCAGGCCGATGCTGCCTGCCGCCTGGACGGCGCTGCCGACGGCACCTTCAACCTGAGCTTCAGCGAGCCGCAGTGGGCGGTGACCCCCGGACAGTCCGCCGTGCTTTACGATGGCGAGGTTTGCCTGGGCGGCGGCATCATCCTGTAGGCGCTGCGCCGGCATCCGCCGCGCGGCGTGCGCGGACTTCGATCAAAGCCCCTCGGGCGCGGCCCCTGGGGCTTTGTTCATTACCAAGAAGAAAGAGGAGAGAGTTGTGGATGTAACGATGGTGATTTGCCTGCTGGTGCTGGGCGGCGTGGTGGGTTTCGCCGCGGGCCTGCTGGGCATAGGCGGGGGCATGCTGCTGGTGCCATTCCTGACGATGCTGTTCGCGTGGAAGGGGATGCCCGCCGACCTGGTGGTGCATGCCGCCATCGCCACGTCGATGACCTCGATCCTGTTCACCTCCATTTCCAGCGTGCGGGCGCACCAGCAGCGCGGCACGATCAAATGGAACATCGTCTGGGCGATGGCGCCGGGCATCATCATCGGCGGCCTGCTGTCCGGCGGCGCGGTGTTCGCCGCGCTCAGCACGCTGTGGCTGTCGCTGTTCTTCGCGCTGTTTGTCGGCTATTCCGGCTGGAGCATGCTGCAGAACAAGAAGCCCAAGCCTAGCCGGCAGATGCCGGGCGTGGTGGGCACCAGCGCGGCGGGGGCGGGCATCGGCTTTCTGTCCGGCCTGGTGGGCGCGGGCGGCGGCTTCCTGTCGGTGCCGTTCATGGTCTGGTGCAACGTAGCCTTGCACAACGCGGTCTCGACCTCGGCCGCGCTGGGCTTTCCCATCGCGCTGGCCAATAGCGTCGGCTACGTGGTGTCAGGACTGAATTCGGGCGAAGCGCGTCCCGGCATGCTGGGCTATATCTACTGGCCGGCCTTGATTGCGCTGGTGTGCACCAGCGTGCTGACGGCGCCGCTGGGCGCGCGTATGGCGCACCGCCTGCCGGTGCAGACCTTGAAGCGCGTATTTGCCTGCCTGCTGTTCGCGCTGGCCGCGTACATGCTGTTCAAGGCCTGGCAGACGTTTACCGCTTGAGCCGGGTACGGCTGCGCCGATGGATAGGCGCAGCCGTCGCGCAAGCGTAGACGGAACAGAAACGTAGGCGGAGCAGAGGCGCCGCCTACGAGAAGCGGGGCCGCACGGATCCGGCTCCGCCGGTCCGTAGCGGCGCCCCCTGGGGGGAGGCGCGCAGCGCCTCGGGGGGGGCTTATCCTGGAACGGTATCGACGAACGATTGGCGTTGCGACAGCTTGTCGTACAGGCGGGCCAGGTTCTGGTGGTTGGTACGCCAGTCGAGCGCGGCGAAGCGCAGGTCCAGGTAGCCCAGCGCGCAGCCGACAGCGATGTCGGCCAGGCTGTAGTTGATGCCCATACAGTGGGCGTTGTCGCCCAGGCTCTTGTTCATGGCGTCGAGGCTGGCGTGGATCTTGGAGTACTGGCGTTCGATCCATTCGGGGCTGCGCTGAGCCTCGGGACGCTGGTTTTCCTTGACGATGGTCACGCAGGCGTCCAGAAGGCCATCGGCGATGGCTTCCCAGCACTTGACGGCCGCGCGGTCGCGCCCCGGCTGAGGAATCAGGCGGGCGACCGGGGACAGGGTGTCGACGTATTCGACGATGACGCGCGAATCGAAGAGGGCGCCGCCATCTTCCATGACCAGGCAAGGTACCTTGCCCAGCGGGTTGTACGTTTGGATCTGCGTGTCGGCGGACCAGACGTTTTCGAGTTCAAGCCGGTAGTCCAGCTTTTTCTCGGCCATGACGATACGCACTTTGCGCACGTAAGGACTGGTAAGCGAGCCGATCAGTTTCATGGAGTCACAAGCGGAGTCGGAAAGCGGCCGAAGTATAGCAGGCCGCATGACGGCAGACGGCCAAGAGGCCGGAATCTTCGTCAGTTTGCCACAATGTTGCATGCTTCCGGATGATAAAATCGCCCGATTCGCTCATTCCCCGCTTTTTCTTTCCCATACCATGCAAATCGCCGATCAGCTCAGCCAACTCAACGCCCTTTCGCCATTGGATGGCCGGTACGCTTCCCGGGGCGACGCGCTGCGCGGCCTGCTCTCCGAAGCCGGCTTCATGGCGCATCGCGTCGAAGTCGAGGTGGCCTGGCTGATCGCGCTGTCGGATGCCGGCCTGCCGGAACTGCCCGCCTTCTCCGATGCTGCCCGCGCCCGCCTGCAACAATTGGTGCGCGACTTCTCGGAAGCAGATGCCGCCCGCATCAAGGACATCGAACGCGTCACCAACCATGACGTCAAGGCCGTCGAGTACTGGCTGAAGGAAAAAGTGGCCGATGACGCCGAGCTGGCCCGCGCCGCCGAGTTCATCCACTTCGCCTGCACCTCCGAGGACATCAACAACACCTCGCACGCGCTGATGCTGACGCGCGCCCGCAACGAGGTCGTGGTGCCGCGCCTGCGCGAACTGGCCGCCAAGCTGAACGATATGGCCGTGGCCCAGGCCGACCAGCCCATGTTGTCGCGCACGCACGGCCAGCCGGCCAGCCCGACGACCCTGGGCAAGGAATTCGCCAACGTGGCCGCGCGCCTGAACCGCGCCATCGCCGCCGTCGAGGCCGTCGAACCGCTGGCCAAGCTGAACGGCGCCACCGGCAACTACAACGCCCATCTCTCGGCCTACCCCGAGATCGATTGGCCCGCCTTCAGCCAGCGCGTGCTGGCCGGCCTGGGCCTGACCCAGAACCGCCACACCATCCAGATCGAACCCCACGACTGGATGTCGGCGTTGTTCGATGCCATCACGCGTGCCAACATCATCGTGCTGGACCTGGACCGCGACATCTGGGGCTACGTGGCGCTGGGCTATTTCAAGCAGCGTCTGAAGGAAGGCGAGGTCGGCTCGTCCACCATGCCGCACAAGGTCAACCCGATCGACTTCGAAAACTCCGAGGGCAATCTGGGCCTGGCCAACGCCGTGCTGCGCCACCTTGCCGACAAGCTGCCGATCTCCCGCTGGCAGCGCGACCTGACCGACTCCACCGTGCTGCGCAACCTGGGCGTGGGCCTGGGCTACTGCCTGGTGGCCTGGGACGCCTGCATGCGCGGGCTGGGCAAGCTGGAAGTCAACACGGCGGCCATCGACGCCGACATCGACGCTTGCTGGGAAGTCCTGGCTGAACCGGTGCAGACCGTCATGCGCCGCTATGGCTTGCCGCAGCCGTACGAACAGCTCAAGGCTTTGACGCGCGGCAAGGGCATCACCGAGGAAGGTCTGCGAGAATTCATCCAGGGCCTGGCCCTGCCCGAAGAGCCCAAGGCGCGCCTGCTGGCGATGACCCCGCGCTCCTATATCGGGCTGGCGGCCGACTTGGCCCGGGCGGTATAGTCGCCTTGCCGCGCGCCTGGGGCGCGCGGCCTCTGTTGACCTTACGGGAGATTGCAATGAAGAAGTTGTCCACGCTCGCCGCGTTGGCCTGTATGACGGTGGGGCCGCTGCTGGCGACGAGCGCGTCCGCGCAGTTCGCCAAGCCCGAGGACGCGGTCAAGTACCGCCAGTCGGCGCTGACGCTGATGGCTTCCCACTTCGGCCGCATGGCGCCGGTGGTCAAGGGCCAGCAACCCTATGACGCCGCGCAGATCAAGGCCAATGTGGAAGTGCTGAAGACCTTGTCGGCCTTGCCGTGGACGGCTTTCGGCGCGGGCACCGAGGGCGGCGATGCGCGTCCTGAAGTCTGGAGCGACGCCGCGGGCTTCAAGCAGAAGCAGCAGGCCTTCCAGGACAACATCGTCAAGCTGTCGGCCGCCGCCGATGCCGGCGACCTGGACAAGCTGCGCGCCGCGTTCGGCGATGTCGGCGCAAGCTGCAAGGCCTGCCACGACTCGTACCGCAAGAAGAAATAAAGCGCCGGCCGTCCGCGGGCGGCATGTGGGCAAAGAGGCGCCAGCGGAATCGTTGGCGTTTTTTTTCGTCATTGCGCGGCATGGAGGCGGCCCGGTCCGCGAGCAATGATGCTGCCTGCGGACTTGGGGGGGGCTTCAATCGCGCTTGACGGTGCAGGACAGGCAGAGCACCGCCGCAGCCAGGCTCAGGCCGTAGGCGATGATGGGCCAACTGGTCTCGCTCGGAAAGAACGTGATGGCGAGGGTTCCAAGACCGCCCAGTATCAACCCGCCCAGGCAGAAATAGACTGCGGTGACCGTTCCCGCCATATGGTCGAAACCCTGAAGCGCACCGTTCGGCGCCACCGAGACGGCCGCGGCGATGCCGGCGCCGACCAGCCACATCGGGGCGATGAGGCCCAGCGCGGAAGAGGGCAGCCACAGTTCGGTGAGCGCGAGGGCAAGGGCTCCTGCGATCAGGCAGCCCATTCCCATCCTCAGCGTTTTCAGGCTCCCCCAGCGGGCAATCAGCCGGCCCATGAGTCTCGCCGTCACCATCATCGCGATGGCCACCGTCGCAAACAGCAAGCTGAAGCCCAGTTGTGACAGCCCCTGTCGGCCCATCATCAGCCAAGGCGCGGTCGAGAAAAAGACAAAGAAGCTGCCCATCCCCGCGCTGTAGCCCAGCGTGTAGAGCCAGAAGCTCCGCCGCCTGAGGGGCTGCAGGAGCTGCGACCACTGTGCATCTGCGTCTCCTCGCCGTCTGGTCTCGGGCCATAGCAGCCAGGCTGCGATGAACGCCCCCGCCATTGCCATTCCCAGCACGCCGAAGATGGCGCGCCATCCCAGCCAGGCGCTGACCAGTGCGCCTAGTAACGGGCCTGCCGCTGGCACCATCGCCAACATGGACCCGAGCAAGCCATAGATGACGTGGCATTCCTCGCGGCCCGAGTAGACATCGCGCACGGTTGCGAAGGTGGCGACGAGGCATGCCGCAGCCCCGCAGCCTTGGAGGATGCGCAAGCTCAGGAACAGGGCTGGGGACGAGACGGCGGCGAGGCTGAACGAGGCGGCGATGTAGGCCAGGGCGCCGCCGAGCAAGACCGGGCGGCGGCCCAGCCGGTCCGACAGCGGGCCGAAGACAAGCTGGCCGGCTCCGAGCAGAACCAGGTAAGCCGTCAGTGTCCATTGGACCGTCGCGGCGCCGGTGCCGAGCGCATCGGCCATGAGGGGCACGACGGGCAGGTACATGTCCATGCCCAGCGATGCCAGCAGATCGAACGGTGATAGCAGGAAGAGCGTGGCGGCGAGAGAGAGCCGCCAGGAAGAGTCATTTGAGCGCACGAAACCATCTCCTTCAGGAAGGATCAGGCGGCGCTCTCCTTGAGCGGATGGAGTCTCGAGAACGCCGCAACAACCGAAAAAAGCGAGTTGTTGCGGCTTACTTGTCTGCTTGCTTGGCGGTGCTCATGTGCGTCAGGAAAAAGACATATCGGCGGCCACTTCCAGCGACCGGATCCACAGCACCAGGCCCGTGACGCATGCGCCCAGCACCAGGGCGCGCAGCCAGACGGCAAAGCCGTCCTGCGTGGGCGGGGTGCCGGCGGGCACGTCCTTGGCGTCGACCTTGCCCGTGATGATGGCGCGCACCAGGCGCTTGCGGCGCACCAGCGCGTACCAGAGCACCGCGGCCAGGTGCAGGGCGACCAGCGCCAGGATGACCCACTCGTTGAGCTTGTGCCAGGAGGTCATGGCGCCGGACACGGTTTCGCTGACGAGTCCGAACAGCGGACCCTGCGTCATGATGTCGTCGGTGGTGAACAGGCCACTGACCGCCTGGAAGCCGATCACCAGCAGCAGCGCCAGCACCGACAGCGCACCCAGCGGGTTGTGGCCGGCGGGCGCGGCGGCGCCCTTGAGGTATCGGGCCACGGCAGCCGGGCCGCGCACGAACTGCGAGAAGCGGGCGTAGCGGGGGCCGAAGAATCCCCACAACAGGCGGAACAGGATCAGGCCCAGCGCCGCGCAGCCGAAGCGCACGTGCCAATCCATGTACAGGCCGCCCAGCTTGACGCTGACGAACGCGCCGACGATACAGGCGACCAGCGCCCAGTGGAATAGACGGGTGGGAAGGTCCCAGATATGGACCGCGAGACGATTGTTCTGCATGGAGGGATCGCCAGGGCTGTGTTGCCGGGGACTTTATCACGCACAAATTGCCCCGTTGCGTGTGCAACGGGGCGGGGCACTGCTTCAGTGGGTGTTGCGGCGCACCGGCACGATGCGATGCACGTGCTCATGGCGGAAGCGGATGCGTTGGCCAGGAGCCTCTTGCGCAGGCGCTCCGCAGGGCACGACTTCGGTCGTGTAGGTCGTGGTGCCGTTGATCGGCGCGTTGTAGATGACCGTGGCGCGGATTTCCGGGCCATTCGCGGGCTTCAGGTAAACGATGTCGCCGATATGGATCGGCATGTTGTCCAGCGTGCTGTGGGCCGGGCGTCGGATCAGGTCCGAGGTAGTGAAACGAGTATTCATGGTGTTTGTTCTCTTGGTTTCTAGTTATGTGAAAAGCCGCGTCAGGCCACGTGACGCGCGGCATTCTTGCCGCATGCCGCTGCCAGCCGTATCGAATCGGGCGGGCGTGTGGTGACACTAACGCATATCTGCCGCCGTCCCTTTGCGCATTCTCATGTTTTTGCGCGCACGGGCTGACGGTGCGATGCTGTCCATCAGTCCGGGACGGCATCATTTCGGGCTGTGCGATGCGCGAGGCATGCAGGGGGCCGAGGATTCAAGCAGGGCGTGCAGGCCCTGGCGATTGCGGCGCGGTTGTCGGTACTTGTCGCTTGCGCGTGTTGCAGGCGCCGCAGATTGTCTTGTTGCTTCTTGCCAAGCCGGACTGGCGGTTTGGTGAAGGCGTTTCCCCCCAAGGCCATGATCCGGATTTGCGTTCTTCGCAAACGGACGGGATGCTCGGTCTTGGGTGTTTTTGAGGGTCTGCTTGGTGTTTGGAGTAGGGGCTGATGCTCAGCCCTCAGGACCTGCGCCGTTTTATTTTCGAATGGAAATTGGCGCAAACCGCAGAACTCAACCGTCGATATTACGGGTTCTCGAGACTTCTTGCAAGCGTTTTGTGGTAGGGGAGCTGAATTTCTCCCCTCATCCGTCCCTTAATGCGCAGTTGGACGGGCTTGGCGCTGGGCTTCGATGATGAGCCCTTCCAGACGCGCGGACATGCGCAAGGCGACCTGCGCGCTGGTCTGGCCGTCAGGCTGGTTCTCGGTTTCCAGCGCAAGTTCGATGCGCTCGTTGTCGAAAGCCTCGGGGGCGGCCTGGATTTCCACGTAGCGGGCCAGCAAGGCGTCGACCGCCTTTTGCGCGTCGGCCAGCGCTTCATCAGACAACTGGCCCGGACTCAGGTACTGGTTGACCACCCGCGCCAGGTCGTTCATGAAGAACAGCAGGGCGGCCGCGCCGCGGCAATCGGGATGGGCAAAGCCCCAGGAATCGGAGGTGGCGGTTTGAGTCATGGTTTGGGGCTAGCCTGTATTGCGAGGGCCGTCGCGGCCGAAGACGCCATTTTATGGGATCGGGCGCCGGGGCCGCTTGAGGCATACTGCCATGCCTATGATCAGACTCGCTCGACCTTCAGACATGGCCCGCTTGGCCGATATCGAACGTTCCGCCGCGCGGCGGTTCCTGGGCACGCACATGGCTTGGGCCGCCGGCGACGATACGGCGCCGCAGGCCGATCTGTCGCAGGCGCTGGCGGCCGGTCTGTTGTGGATTGCGGAGTCCGAGGGCCAGCCCGCGGGTTTTGCGTTGACCCGGCCCATGGATGGCGATCTCTACCTGGCCGAGATGGCGGTCGCCTTGCCATGGCAGGGGCGCGGCCTGGGGCGGGCGCTGCTTTGCGCCGTATGCGCCCACGCCCGTACCGCGGGCTGCTACCGTTCCGTGGTGCTGACCACCGACCGCGAATTGTCCTGGAACCGGCCGTTTTACCTGCGGCAAGGCTTTGCCGAGGTGCCGGCGGAGGAGCTCTCGCCGGGGCTGTGGGCGCGATTGCGGCACGAGGCAGCCATGGGCTTTGACCCGGCGCTGCGATGCGCGATGACGTATCCCCTGGCGCCATGATGCGGGCGACAGACCCTGTGTCAACACGCTTCGATAGCAACAAAATCCGCCCGCCGGCGGCGGCAGGAAGCGCCTTCGGGATAATCTGCCGGAGAGCGGCCGCCCTGTTGGAGGGCGGCGGTTTCGCGAACCCGCATGCAAGGAGGATGGGCATGGCACTGCTGCGAGCTTGCCTGCTGGGCCTGACGATGGCGTCGATGCTGTTTCTGTCGGCCTGCGTCAACAAGGAGCCCCAGGAGCGGGTTGCGTTCATCCAGCTGTTGCAAAGCCGGATGAGCAGCGCGTCGCTGCTGCCCATAGGCATGTTGAGCGAGCCGGAAAAGGAGGCCGTCGGCGGCTATGCCGAGGCCTACGAAGTGATCACCGGTTTCCAGGAGGCCATGGCGCAAGCGGCCGAGTCCATGCGCGGCGTGGTGGAAGTCGAGACCATCCGCTCGGTGGCGGAGATCGTGGAACGGCGGGCCCGCTTCGAGGCAGCGCGCAAAACGTTGGCCGAGCAGGCTGCCGAGGTTCAGCAGGCCCAAGCCAAGGCCGACAAGGCGCGCGCGGCGCTGGCCTTGCCGGCGGATCTCGCTCCGGTCTATGACGGCGTCTATGACGAAGCCGTGACGGCGCCCGCGGGAGAACTGCTGGATGCCGCGGCCGCCATGGATGCGGTGGCGCGCGATGCGCTGGGCGTGGCGGATTTCGTCGCCGCCCATGCGCAGGACATCCTGCTGGCGGACGGGCAGGCGCGCGTCGCGACGCTCACGCTGCAGCAGGAGCTGAACCTGCGCCTGCAGGGCTTGAACGCGCAGTCGGACGTCCTGGAGCACGCGCGCGCCGTGTTGCTGCAGGTTGCCGGGCGGCAGTCAGACGCCCGCTGAGCGGCGCTTTGTACAATGCGGGTCTCGCGGCGTCAGCCGAGCCTGGGACGGAATATGAGCCAATCTTCCAGCGTGCACTACAGAACCTTTCTGCTCCTGCTGGTGGTGGTCACCATCGCATTCGGCTGGTTGTTGTGGCCTTTTTACGGCGCCGTTTTCTGGGGCGCGGTTCTTGCCATCATCTTTGCGCCGCTGCAGCGCCGGCTGGTGCCGCGCATCGGCGGACGGCGCAACCTGGCTGCGCTGATCACTTTGCTGCTGGTGTTGCTGCTGGTGATCCTGCCGCTCATCGTCATCAGCGGATCGCTGGTGCGCGAAGGGGCGAATCTCTATCAGAGCGTCAAGTCCGGGCAGATCAACTTCGGTGCCTATTTCCAGCAGGCCATGGAGGCTCTGCCGCCGTCCGTGCATGACCTGCTGGCGCGCTTCGACCTGACCGACATACCGAGCCTGCAGGAGAAGCTCAGCGCGGGCGCCATGCAGGCCAGCCAGTTCCTGGCGACCCAGGCCTTGAACATCGGACAGGACACGTTCCAGTTCGTGATCAGCTTCGGCATCATGCTGTACCTGTTGTTCTTCCTGTTACGCGACGGCCCGCTGCTGTCGGCGCGGCTCAAGCGCGCCATGCCGCTGAGCGACACGCACAAGCAGCACCTGCTGCGCAAGTTCACCACCGTGGTGCGAGCCACCGTCAAGGGCAACGTCGCGGTGGCCGCGGCGCAGGGCGCGCTGGGCGGCATCATCTTCTCGATCTTGTCGATCCAGGGCGCGCTGCTGTGGGGCGTGATCATGGGCTTTCTGTCCTTGCTGCCCGCGATCGGCGCCGGGTTGATCTGGGCGCCAGTCGCGATCTACTTCCTCCTGACCGGCGCCACGATCAAGGGCGTCGTGCTGATACTCTTCGGTGTGCTGGTCATCGGCATGGTGGACAACGTGCTGCGCCCGATCCTGGTCGGCAAGGACACCAAGATGCCTGACTATGTGGTGCTGATCTCCACGCTGGGCGGCATGGCCTTGTTCGGCCTGAACGGTTTCGTGATCGGCCCGCTGATCGCCGCGCTGTTCATGGCCAGCTGGGACCTGTTTGCGCCGCCGGTGGACGGAGTGGCGGACAGCGCAGAGGATCCGCCGCGCGTCGAAAAATAAGCGCTGAAGGGCGCCCGATGGCCCGCTCGTACCCGGCGGGTGTATGGTGTAGCAGCGCCGGTATCCATTGGGCCGGCCTTTCGTATCAACCTCGACTATTCGGGAGCGCGTTGGATATGGAATGGAAACTGCATCGATCGGGCTGGATCGAAGAACGCAACTTCGACATCGAATTCGCCGAGACCCCAGAGGGCTATCACGCCCGGGTGCGGGTCTTCGGATTTCCAGTACTCGAAGACACCAAGCACGTATTCCCCAATGAGGCGCTGGCCGAGAAGGGGGCGCTGACGCTGCTCAAGGCCCAGTTCACCGGCACCCCGGACCTGGAAGACCGGTAGCCGACAGGCGCCGCGCGTCCGCAATAAATTGGGGACGCGCTGTTTTCACCACATCGGTATCGACGCGGCGAGGGGATTCCCATGGCGCGGATTGTGCGATTGCGAACTTCTGCAATAATTTCTGGCGTTCGTTCGTCCTCGGGTCGTGGGCCGGGCGGAACGTATCGGGAGGCGCATGGGTCCAGAGGTGTGGTTTCGTTCGGCAGGCCGACGCTTGCGGACTTCGCAGGGCGAGGTTCCCGTGGCTGACTTCGGCCGTGCAGAGCCTGGTCGCACCCGCGCTGGCGCTGGGCAAGGGACACGCGGTGACGGTGCCGGGCACGCGCGTCAAGGAGGTTGCGGAAGTGGGCGGCGCGCTGGTGCAGGCCTCGCGCATGCTGGCGCATGCCCAGCATCTGGCGCACTACGATCCGCTGACAGGCCTGTGCAACCGTGTGCTGTTCAATGAACTGGTGCTGCGCGAGCTGGCGGTGGCGCAGCGCAGCGGCGAGTCCTTCGCCATCCTGGCGATCGACCTGGACGGATTCAAGGCGGTCAACGACCTGCACGGCCATGCGACCGGCGACGCGGTGCTCCAGGAGGCGGCGGAACGCATGGCCGACGCGATCCGCGTGTCGGACGTGGCGGCGCGGCTTGGGGGTGACGAATTCGCGGTGCTGTTGCTGGGCGCCAGCCGGGACGACGCGCGGCGTGTCGCGCAGGCGTTGGTGGAAAGCCTGTCGCTGCCGTATCCCGAGGTCAGTGTCTCAGTATCCGCCAGCGTCGGAATCGCGGTGTATCCGCAGTCAGGCGTTGCCGTGCGCGAGCTGCTGGAACGCGCTGACATGGCGCTCTACAAGGCCAAGGGGCAGGGCAAGCGCAGGGTGGAGGCGGATCAGTGATCTGGGCCGCCTGCCGCCCATGCGCCGTCATGCGTCGTGGGGCGGCGGCGCCAGGGCGGTAAGTACTTCGCCCGATTTCAGCCGATACCGATTCCGATCCAGCGGCACCACGAGCTCCCCCTCCGTGGTGCGGAGTATGTAGCGCGCCGCGTCAGGCCGGGCCGCGTCAGGCCGGGCCACGTCAGGCCGGGCCACGTGGCCTGGCTCTTCCGTCCTCAGGAATACTTCAATCCGGTAGAGCCGGCCCGATTCCGTGCTGGCAAGCACGTCGCTCAATCTGCGTGTGGAGATGGTCATGCGGCGCTTGCTCCTTGTTCTGCATTGTTCTGGCGGGCATTCGGGGGTGGGGCGCCGACTCTGCCGCAGGCCGAAGGCTGGCCGCGAATCGAGCAGGTTTTCGCTAAACTGCCCGGCTTGGCGCCCCAAAGCGGGCAATCGGAATCGGTAATGCAACTCTCCCTGAGCCGGAACACGGCGACTTCCCTAGGTTTGCTGGCGGTGCTGCTGTGGGGCACCGTCGTCGGCCTGATCCGTGGTGTCAGCGAAAGCTTCGGTCCGGTGGGCGGCGCCGCGCTGATCTATACGACGGGTTCCGCGTTCCTGGTGCTGTTGCTGGGCTTTCCGAAGCTGCGGACCTTTCCACGCTCCTATCTCGTCGTTGGCAGCCTGCTGTTCGTCGCCTACGAGATCTGCCTGTCGCTCTCCTTGGGCTACGCCGCCAACCGCGGACAGGCGATCGAATTGGGCATGGTCAACTATCTCTGGCCCTGCTTCACCGTGATACTCGCCATGCTCATCAACGGCCAGCGGGCCAGCGCGTGGGTGGTGCCGGGCATACTGTTGTCGCTGTGCGGCATCGTCTGGGTTCTGGGCGGATCCGGCGGCTTGTCCTGGGACCGCACCATCGCCAATGTTTCCAGCAATCCTCTCAGCTATGGCCTGGCCTTCAGCGGCGCCATCATCTGGGCTGTCTATTGCAACGTGACCACGAGGTTCGCTGACGGCAGGAATGGCGTCGCCTTGTTTTTCATGCTGACCGCGGCCGCCCTGTGGATCAAGTTCCTGCTGGGCGCCGAACCTGCCTTGACCTACACCTGGCCCGCCACGCTGGAACTGCTGGTGACCGGCGGCGCCATGGCGGCAGGCTATGCGCTATGGAACGTGGGAATACTCAAGGGCAACCTGACCTTGCTGGCCACGGCGTCCTACTTCACGCCGGTGTTTTCGACATTCTTCGCTGCCGTCTGGCTGTCGACCCGCCTGACCGCGTCATTCTGGCAGGGCGTGGCCATGGTGACCGCCGGGTCGCTTTTGTGCTGGGCAGCGACCCGCGGCAAAACCGCCCGGGGCGCATAGCCCCGGGCGTGTATGCCGTAATGAAAAGGAGTTATTCGATCAGCACGGTCTGCGCGACCGCGTATCCGAGCGGAATCAACAAGAGCGAAGCAAATAAGGAACTGACAATCGCCGCCGAGATCTTCAGCCAGGGTTCGGACCCTGCGCTTTGAACCGTTTGAATCACCAACGCGACGATACCCACAACCATCAAACAGCTCATAACCACTGCTACATAAGTCATGTTGTCTCCGTCCTCGCCTGATTAAAGGGATGCGGCTGCCGCTGGGGCGGTCTAGATGTTTGTATTGATTGTGCGCCTGTATTCGGGCATTCGGCCCTAGGGTTTTCCTGACGCGCTGCGCGGTTTGTGGCGATTTTGCCGCGGGGTGTGCAGCATGAAATCATGTGCGGGCGCAGCATTTTCGCCAGGGTTCGCGCCGGCGCGTTTGCGTCGGCGCGTTTGCGCTACGATGTCGGCGTCGAACCACGTTAAAGGCCGCCATATGCCGCAACTGCGCCCAGGCACGCGCGCCACGTTGCAAGTCAGGCAACTGATGCCGGGAGAATTCGCCTGGATCATTACCTTGTTCGATCCCGAAACCGGCAATGTGCGCAGCACCAATTATTCGCGCAGGCGCTACGGCAGCCAGGATGAGGCTTCGGCGGCGGGCAAGGCTGCCGTCGTCGAATTTCTGGGTAGCGGCGGCCAGAAAGCCACCGAAACGGCCAGGGACGGCAAGAGCAAGTCCTGATGCCCTCACCGTTGTGCGCGCCATGATGCCCTCGCAAGAGGGCTTTTTCATGTCCGTGGGCGCCAGGCGGGTATGCGGCTTGCTGGGGGGATGGAGTGGCGCGCCTGGCGCCGCTCGAGGAGAGCACCATGTCTCAGTCCATGCATCGCGAACCCGGCGGGGGCGACGAGCCCGTACCCGACGATCCTGCCTTTCCCAACAATCCGCCGCCTGACGACCCGCCGCTGGATCCGAATCAGCCTCGCAACGATCCCGACGTCATCGATCCCGTGCAGCCGCCGCCGAATCCTCGCGCGCCGGGCACGATCGATCTGGCCTGAGCGCCGCGCGCAAGGCGCGGGACATCATCCAAGGAGGTTTTATGCGTTCCATCTTGTTGTGGCTGCTTGGCGTGCCCATTCCCATCATCATCCTGTTGGCGCTGTTCTGGCATTGACCGCGAGATTTTCCTGCAGCTGTGGCGCATGTCGGCGCAGCCGCAATGAACCGTGAACAAGGAACATATCCATGGAAAACGCATCTTCATTGAGTCAGCCGTACGCAGGTGGCGTGCCGCCGCGAGAATCCGCCATCTCGGCCGTGTCGTGGGCCGCCGTGGTTGCGGGCGCGGTCATCGCCGCGGCGCTTTCGCTGGCGCTGTTCGCCGGCGGCACGGGCCTGGGCTTTCTTTCTGTTTCGCCCTGGAGTGGCGAGGGCGTGTCGGCGCCCGCGATAGGCATCGGCCTCATCGTATGGATGCTGGCCACGCAGATCGTCGCCTATGGCATAGGCGGCTATGTCGCGGGGCGGCTGCGCACCAAATGGGTCGACGTGCATTCGGACGAGGTCTATTTCCGCGACACGGCGCACGGCTTTCTGGTGTGGGCACTGAGCGCGGTCGTCAGCGCCGTGCTGCTGGGCGCGTCCATCGCGACCCTGGCTTCCGGCGTGGCGAAGGCGGGCGCTTCCGTCGCTGCGGGAGCCGGCACGGCTGCGACGGCTGCGGCCGCTGCGGGCGGGGGCGACGGGATGGCGCAGGTTCGAGGCTACTTCTCGGATGCCTTGCTGCGTCCGGAACGGCCCGATGCCGGCGCCGATCGCAACGGGGCAAGAGATGAAGTGGCCCGCATCGTGGCGATGAGCGTGGCGCGCGGCTCCATGACAGGCGAAGACCGCGACTATGTCGTGAAGGTCGTGGCCGCCCAGACCGGCATGGAGCTGGCAGCGGCGCAGCGCCGCGTCGATCAGGCCGTGCAGAACGTGAAGCAGGCCGCCGACGACGCCAGGCAAAAGGCCAAGGAGGCCGCGGACCAGGCGCGCAAGGCCGCGGCGGCATTCGCGCTGTGGGGATTCGCCTCAATGCTGATAGGCGCTTTCGTGGCCAGCCTGGCGGCGACCTGGGGCGGCAGGCGGCGTGATGCGGTGCGGCTGCCCTGATGCAGGGAAGGCTTCGTCAGCATGCAGGAGCCGCAAAGCAAAAGGCCCTCGCAGGAGCGAGGGCCTTGCTTGATTCTGGCGGCGCACGCAGGATGCCGACAATAGGGCTTTTGATCTGCTTTCCTGCTGGTCCAGCTGATTGTGCGACCCGTTCAGGCTCGCGTTGCGTGCAGCCGCAGGCCCAGCGCCCTGGACACCTTCAGGATGGTGGAGAAACCGGGATCACGATCCCCTGAGAGCGCCTTGTAGAGGCTCTCGCGCGAGAGGCCCGCATCCTTGGCCACCTGCGTCATGCCCTTGGCGCGCGCGATGTCGCCCAATGCCTTGGCAATGAACGCGGCGTCACCTTGGCTTTCCTCAATGCAGGCGTCAAGATAGAGGGCCATTTCCTCTGGCGTACGCAGCCGCTCGGCGACATCGTACTCACGCGTGGTCAGTTTCATGGCGTATTGCTCCAATGGATTCGCGTAAGCCGTCGGGTCCGGCGGCAGCAGGAACCTACTGCCGAACGCCACCACATTTACAGCTGTTCTGCTAGCGCGTAGGCAAGATCTATATCCCGCTGTTGGTTGGATTTGCCACCCCCAACCAACAAGATAACGATGGTGCTGTCTTCGCGCTCCGTGTAGTAGACCCGGTAGCCGGGTCCGACGTCGATGCGCAATTCAGACACCCCTTTCCTCAGATTGCGGTGGTCACCAGGATTGCCGTGGGCCAGGCGCTGAATGCGCGCTTGAATTCGGGCTCGTCCGGACAAGTCCTTCAGTGACGATTCAAAATCGTCGTAGTTGACTGTGGTTCGAATCGCTTTCATGCGGAGTATCCATAGATCCTCACGCGAAGCTTCAGGCTGTATTTAGTGTAGCCAATGGGCTACGTTCTTTCAATCGATTTGGAAATGCCGGCGTGATTTGCGATGGTAGGTACATGCGTCGAGCTGCTGCAACCGTCAATCCTGCCAGTGCATGGGGCTTCGAGTGCACCGAGATATGTCGGTGCCAGAACGAAAAAGCCCGGAACCAAGGTGGTTCCGGGCTTTGAATTCCTGGTGGCGCATCCCTGATTCGAACAGGGGACCTGCGGATTATGATTCCGGTGTCCGAACGGGCTGGAAAGCCACGCCAGATATAGGAATGCGGGCGAATACTGTCCAATAATTCGGCGCCCAGACCGGGCCTGTAGGTCGCTTGTTTCCTGGCTTCACCGCTCTATTTTAGACAGCCGGAAGGGCCGTTTTGTTCGGGCTGACGGTGCCCCGCCAGCGGGCCTTCACATAGATTTCAGTGGTGCGCACGGACTCATGACCACATAGCACCTGGATATCGGTCAAGGGTACCTTGGCCAGCCACATGTCGGTTGCGCCCTTGCCTTTCAGGTCATAGAAGCCGAAGGGTTCGGCCAGCTTGCCCTCCTTGACCGCCCGGTACACGCGGCGGCGCAGCATGGCTGAGATTCCATCGTAGGTATAGGCCTCGCCCTTGCGCGTTCGCACCAGGTGCAGCCCCGGGCCGAGGATCGCCTCGCCCGGCGCCGCGCGGGCCAGGATCGCCTCGATTTCTGGCGTGACGCGGATGTCCACAACTTGGGCGGTTTTCGCCTGGCGATTGCGGATTACGCGCTGGACCGTTCCGTCCGCCTCGCGTTTGTTGACCAGATTGGCGGCCGTCCAGGTGATGATGTCCTCAGGTCGCTGCAGCGTCCTGTAGATGAGATCCATCAGGATCCGCTCAGGCTTGGAGGCCTTCGCGTAGATCAGGGCGTACTCGTCATGGTCCACGTACCGATCGCGCTTCTGCTCGGGATTCCGGGCGATGCCAAAGCAAGGGTTGGCCGAGGCACCAGTCTCTGGTCGTCGCATCATCCAGGTGAAGGCCGCTGACAGGCAGGCCTTTTCGCGGTTCGCCCGTACCGCGCGGTCTGCGCTTGCGCCTGCGTCCAGGTACTGCGCCACGTGGTAGCCCTGGACTTGATTGGGCAACATCTTGCCGAAGAACGCGGTCAGCGGTTTCACCGCGCCTGCGTAGTCGTCGTAGGTGCGTTGGGCGATCCCGCGTCGGACCTTCGGCAAGCCGATGCGCTTCTGGCAGTCTGCGATGAACATGCCCAGCCAGTAGGCCATGGTGCCGTACTCGCCGGCGGGATCGTTGTAAAGATTGCCGCGCCGCTTCGCCTCGACGATGTCGGTACCGATCCGCTCCCACTTGCCAGTGCCCGGGTGGACGTAGTAGAAGGCGCCGTGTTTGAGGTAGACACGCGGCGGCAGCCCCAGGTCACCCGATTTTCGCTTGCGTCCCATGCTTCCGTTGCTTGTTGAAAAGTTGTTGCAGCGCGGCGTGGTCCGGCTGAGGTCCAGAAGGCGGAGGGTGCGCGTCGTTCGCGGCTTCAGGTGGCGAGCCCGCCATGACACGATCAAACGCCGCCCGGCCGACGAGAGGACGCCCGCCGGGCTTGCGGCTGACGGGGACCCCCAGGCGTTGCAGGTATCGTATCTGGGCGTGCGGCTGCGTCAGCGGTTCGCAGATCTCGTCGATCTCGGCGTCAGAGAGGTAGGGCTTCATGATTGCCCTCCGCCCGCTACACGCCGGAACTCCACCACCCACACCCAGGGGTTGGCGGCCCAGGCCTCGGAGCCGTTGATCTGCTCCCACATCGCGCGGAACATGACGCGCGGCAGCGAGTCGCCGGCGGGCGTGGTCATGGTCACTTCCGCGGCGGACGGATTCAGTCCGACGCCCTCGGCGATCGCATCCACGTGGTTGATAGCCTGTAACCGCTCCACGCGCACGCGCGTGATCTCCAGCACCAGGCGGCAGGCCCAGCGCGGCATGTGAATGGGCGGTACTGTTGCGCCACGATTCCGGCGGTACTGGTGCAGGGCCAGCCACGCTTCGGCCGATGCGCTACTGTCCTCGATCGGGACGAAGGCGTCGTCGGCGAGGTAGCGGACGCCATCGAGGCCGCTGGCTTGTTCTTCCCCACGGACCGCTTCGCGCACCCAGAGGCGGTCGCCTGGCTGTCCGTAGGGGCAGCGGACGGCGCGTTCGTGCGGGGATTGCTTGTAGACCATGTAGGCGTGGCCGTCCTCGACGCGTGCGCACCACCAGCCGTCCGGATCGTTGTCAGAGCGGGAGAAGTACTCCAGTCCCTTTGTGCGGCGCGTCAGTGTCTTGTCGCTGGCCAGCACGGCCTGCACCATGGTGCCATTGAAGAGGATGGGGAGTTCACGCATCGCTCCCTCCCTTCTTCCGCGCGCCCGGTTGCGCGGGCAGGGCGGCGCGGGCGTCGGATTCAATGCAGTAGAGCTGAAGAAACTCGTCCACTACGGCGGCATCGCCGGCATACCAGCGCTGCCCTAGCTCCGTCAGGTGGACTGCCAGCTGTCTCACCATTTCCGCCATCGCTGGGGCATTCTCGCCCCGCTTTAGCGCGCTCCGTGCCTGTCCGAGCAAGCCGGTGTAGTCCACGGTCATGCCGACGTGTTCGGCCGCGAGCAGGCACCCGGGCACCGCCTCGCTGGCCTGGGGCGCAGCAGGGACGCTGCGCTTGCGCGGCTTACGTTCGTTGAGCTCCGCACGTGCGTACTGCTTGAATCCAGCGAGTTCCCATTCGTCGGGCTCGACATTGGCCGCGTAGTCGAGCATCTTCTTCAGGTCGCACGCTTGCACGACCTCGCGCCAGATGGTTGCCGCGTCGTGGCCCGTGATTACCTGGAGCGCAACGCAGACGCCACCACTGAATCCCAGGTCACTGCCGTGCTGGTGCCCAAGATCCCATCCCCTGCTAAAACCTCGGTCATGTTCGACCTTCAACTGCTGTGCCTCCCCGGCTACAGGGGCGCTTGCCACGGACGCCGCGTAGCCGGCCAACGCATGTGCCATGTCGGCAACCTTCTTCAGCGCGATCGCCTTGGCATCGTCAAGGTTCATCGCGGTGTCGAGATAGTCGCCATCCAGGTGAACGCAGTAGGAGTCGTGAGGCTTCCAGCTCTTCCATTCGATGCTGAACCGGCCCAAAGGCGATTCCGCCAGGACGTGGGTATAGCGGACCTGCTCATTCGGCTCGGCCGCTTCCGACCATTGCAGCGTGGCTACAGGGACGTGCTGTGCGACCTCTTCGGTGGCCTGCATTGCCACCTTGGCCCCGGAGGCGTTGAGGTTGGTCATTTCCGGTCTCCTTTACTCCGGGCATGCCCGGCAAGCGCGAGGACGTCGTCGGTCCAAGACGGATAGGCAGGCTCGCCGCCGGCACACATTTCCTGGCCATAGATCGCCCTGGTCTCCCGCGCCAGCTTGGTCAGGCGCGCGGCCGCGGCCTGCAGCTCGGGCGTAGGCTGGGGGCCGTCGGCCGCGGTACCGTGGGTAAGCACGCCGGCGTGGCGCAGTTCGCGATCCAGGCGATCGATGACGTGCAGGGCGACGCGCAAGTCTTCGCGCTGGACGCGGCAGGTTTCTGGCGCCTCGCCTTGGACGCGGGCGGCGGCAGCTTCGCGCAGGCGCGCGATGGTCGTGTGAAAGCTCATGCTGCGAGTTCCCTCCAGGTGACGACGTTGCTTGCGGCGGGGGTCAGGTGCGGCTGCACGTCGGCGGCGCGGGTCGCGATGGTGCGCATGGCCAGGTCGTAGCGCATGGGCCGACGAACTACCGGGCGATAGGGCGGGGGCGTCACGCCTGCGCGGCTGACGTCCAGGAAGCGCAGGAAGAAGGGCAGCAGCGCCGCAGGAGTGGGCTCCGGCGCAGCCCAGCCCATGCGTTCGGCGATCAGTTCGGCCAGCTGCGCATTGCTGGTTGTCGGCTTCACCCGTACGCCCAGCAGGCGCAGCTGCCCGGCGGTCATGCGCCGCGCTGCCTGCATTTCCGAGGAGTGGTGGCGGATGGCGGTCATGCGGCCTCCCGCTGGCGATCCAGGATCCCGAAGTAGACGTCCATGCAGCCGCGGACGTCCGCCATCGCGCTGTGAGCGTTCTCCAGGGGTTTGCCCGTGAAGAACTGGACAGCCTCGCCAAGGTTCGGGGTCTTGTAGTGCGTGCGGCGGGCGGCCAGCATTTTCGCCGTGGGCGGCAGCTGGATGATGTTGGTGGACAGGAGCGCGGTGCACTGGGCGGGCCCGGTCTTCCAGCGCTCGAGATCCTGTTCCGGCTCGCCGGCGCGATGCTGCGCGATCCGCACGATACGCGCATCGAAACTCTCATTGTGGGCGATGCGCTGGCGACCGCTCCACAGCTCAAGGAAGAGGGACAGCGCCAGCGATTCCGGGATACCGACGGAGCGAGCGTGTTCGGTCGTGATGCCGTGCACGGCTGCAACCTCGTCCGGGATCTCCCAGCCGTCGGGGCGCACGATCACATCCAGGCTGGCGACGATTTCGCGAGAGTCCAGGTCTACCAGGGCGCCGGCCAACTGCACAATGTGCGGCTGGTCGGGGTGTTCGGACGGCTCCTTGAACAGGGGCAGGCCGGTCGTTTCGGTGTCGTAGAAGAAACCCAGGTTCATGACGGTGTCCTTGTTCAAGCCGCGGCGCGCAGCTTGGGCTGCTCGGTGGTGCCGTTTTCAATCCAGAAGGAGGTGAAGGCGTCAGAGGGGGCGGGCGGCGCGGCTTTGAGCGTGCCCAACACCAGGATGGTGTCCATGCGGCCGTCGGCGGCCAGGGCATCGACCAGTCCCAGCGCATCGGCGCGCCCAGCCATGTCCAGGCAATCGAAGCGGTCCAAGATCAACATGCGCAGACCTGAAATCTCGGCCAGCGCCGCGCCGAACAGAGCGTCGACGCGCCAGCGTTCTGATTCGGACAGCAGGCGGTAGGGGCGGCCGCCCCAGGTGATGCCCATATCGGCGCCGACGGCCGGTGCGCGCCAGCCCGCCAGTTCGGCCAGGCCGGCCAACTTGTCGTTGACGGGCTGAAGGGCCTCGGCCAGAATTTCGCCCGGGATGCCGTCGGGCGACAGCGCGTCGCCGATGGCCAGCCAGGCCAGCACGTCGCCGTGGTAGCGCGTGGCGTTCGCCGTGCGCTCGGTGGCGCCGGTGGCGGCCTGCTTGGCGTTCATCAGGGCCTGCACACGCTCGTTGATCGTCTTGTGTTCGGCGCGCAGGGCCGTTACCTTGGCGCGGGCCGCCTCCACGTCCGCCGGCGCGATCGCCTCGGGCTGGTTGTTTCCGCCCAGCTGCTCGGCCGCCGCTTCAGCCGCGGCGATGTCACGGCGGTCGTTCTCGACGCTGCGCGCCATCAGGTCGCGGGCTTCGATGGCCTTGGGCAGGGTAGCAGAGGCCTCGGCGTCGCCGGCGTCGTCGTCCAGGCTGCCGTACTGCTCCTCATATGCCTTGAAGGCCTTGAGGATCCGCCCATCCAGTTCTGCGGGCAAATTGAGGCCCGTGTCTTCGAAGTTGTAGGCGTCATCTAGGCAGCGGGCCAGGTCGTGCACCAGCCCCACGCGCGGCCCGATTCCGGCCTTCGCCTCCAGCGTGGCGACGCGCTCGGCCAGCTTGCCGTGCTCGGCCTGGTCGAACTCGAGCTTCTGGCGCAGTGCCGGCAGCTTAGCTGCCTGGGCCTGCCGGGCCGAATGCAGGTGCTGCCAGTCCGCATAGTGGGTGGCCTTCTGCTGTAAGGCGCCCAGGGCGGTGGTGGCCTGCTCGATTTTGGCCTCGACCGCGGCCAGTGCCGCGCGCTCGCCCACCAGCGCGGCCTGGTCGAACGGCGGGACTTCCGCGGCCCAACTTTCGGCCTTCTGGCTTCCCCACTGCTCGCCGGTTGTTGCTTTCCATGAGCCCTTGGCTTCGGTGCCCTGTTGCTTGGCATAGTCCGCGCCGGCAGCGAAGCCGCCGCGCAGGATGGGCTTGATGGACGGCACGAGGAGCGGGCTGCAGCCACGCGCCAGCAGACGGCGCTCGATCTCGTCGGCCTTCACGTTCGTTCCCGTCAGCGCGAACAGCAGGGTGCGGCGCTCGTCTGGCTTGGCCGCGGCGAAGCGCTCGGGCGCCAGCACAAAGGGCAGCGCGGGTGACTGCGGGACCAGGGCTTCGCCCGACTGCGTTCCCTTCGGCAAGCTGACGCCGACCGTGCCTTCGTCCAGGTCCAGCGCGACGGCACCGACCTTCGCGCCGTCCGTGACCAGGGCGCCGAATTCCTTCTTCAGCCCGATGCGCTCGGGTGTACCCAGGAATGCCAGGCGCACGGCCTCGGCGATGCTGGACTTGCCGGCGCCGTTCGCGCCGGCGATCAGCGCCGCAGGCGTCCGCAGATCCAGGTCAACGGCGCACGCGCCTTGGAAATTCTCGATGGTGAGGCGATTGATTCGCATGATTGCTCCTTAGGCACGCAGCTCGCGGCTGCCGTTGGATTGCATGGCCGTTACAAGGCCAGCCAGCTCCATGGAGGCCAGGAGATGGGCGGCGCGGTTGTAGCCAATACGCAGATGGCGTTGCACCAGGGAAATGGAGGCGCGGCGGTGCTTGCGCACTACCATGACGGCTTCGGTGTAGAGCGGGTCGATCGCGGCTCCGGCGTCGTCACCGCCATCGTCTCCCTCGAGCGGCAGCTGGCCGGCCGTCGGCGCGGCCGCAGCGGCGGAATCCGGGATCTGCTTCTCGCCGCCCAAGGCGTGAACCAGCTCGGCCAGCAACTTGGCGATCTCGCCGGCCATCAGCAGGAACTCCGCATCGAAGACCTCGGCGTCGGTGTCCTCGGCCGGGTGGTTCTCCTTCAGCACGTCCAGCGCGCGGATCTTGCGGATATCCAGGTCCTCGGTCAGCTCGAACGAGATTTTGTCCGCCCAGGTCATGGCCAGGCGCGTGCACTGCTTGCCGGACTGGATGTGCCGGCGCACGTCGTCGGCGTCGATCGAGTGTTTGACGTAGCGGATGGCGGCGCCGCTGGCGCCCGTAGCGCGCAGCTCGGCGTCCTGGTCGACGCTGAAGTTGGCCGGGGCTTCATCCTCTGCCAGCCAGCCCGTCATGGCGGACGTCGGCGACTGCGCGACATACAGGTTTTCGAGCGGGAAAGGTTCAATCGATTTGGCCAGGAGGCCGATGACCATGTCCGCCTTCGATGGCGTGCTGGTGTCGATGACCAGCCAGCGCTCGATCGGGTCGATCCACAGCCGGATATCGTCATACTGTGTCAGCGCCGTGGGCAGCTTCTCGTCGATGATTCGCTCGCGGATCTCCTTCATCTGTTTGCGGCCCACCTTGTACCCCTGCTGCTCTTCGATTTCGAGTGCGCGCGCGGCCGTGGCCTGATTGATGGCCTTGCCGGGGAGGAGCTTGGACTCGGCGCGCAGCGTCAGCAGCAGCTTGCCGCCCACTGCGTGCGCCAGCTTGGCATCCTCGCGGGGCGACACCCAGCCGATCGACTCGCGCACCAGCTGGCCGGCTGGGACGTAAGCGTGGGCCGCAAGGTTCTCGACCAGGGCGTCGAGGTTCCAGAAGGGCAGGGCGGACGTGAGCCGGTAGACCTTGGCATTCTTAAGCATGGCGGTGTCCCCTTATTCCGGTGCAGCCATGCGGCGGCGGGTGGTGCTCGCCGGGCGCTGCTGCTGCTGCTGCTGCTGCGCTTCGGCCTGCTGCTGGGCGGCAACCATGGCCGCGCGGCGATCCTGGTAGATCTGGTGCAGGTTCGCGCGCACGCCCAGGTCGTTTACGCCGTCGATAGAGTCGCTGGCCAGGTCCAGCACGTCCAGGGTCTTGGCGTGGACGAGTTGGTGTTCGACAGCGGCCGGGTCCAAGCCCGAATCCTCGCCAGCGCCGGGCAGGTTGGCTTGTTGGCCGCCGGTCGGCTCCGCCTGGGGGGCGGGGGCGGCCGGTGCCGCGCCCCGCGCCAGGTTTCCGACCTCGGTTTGCGCCCTCACCGGGGAGGTGTGCGTTTGCGAGGGGACGTCGCGGGCCTCAACGTCAGTGGCGTTCTGGTGCTTGGGCGTGGCGACGGAACGATTGCCCGCGGCCTGGTCGGCAGCCTGGGCGCGCAGGGCGTCCACGTCCACGCTGATGGTGCCGTCCTTCGCCTGGCGGCCTTCGAGGGTATCTTGCAGCTCCTCGTGCGACATCAGCCCCATGCTGATTTCCGGGGCATAGCCACGTTGCCAGAATGCAGCGGCGCGATAGATGAACATCTGATCGGGCATCGTCAGCCACTTGCTGCCACTCTTTTTGTTCCAGCCCTCCGCCTTGACCATCTTCCAGTCGATCCAAGTGCCGAAGAGCTTTTCGCCTGTGGATCTCTCGATCGTCCACGCTCGGCAGCCGTAGTCATCGGTGCCGGCCTGCCCGCGCCACTCATAGCGCAAGGTCTCGAAGCGGCCGCAGGTATTTACGCTGGCGATAAGGAACTTGCTCGACCAGCCGGGGTTGCCGTGGACGATGTACAGGTTCTGC
Source organism: Achromobacter sp. SD115 (assembly GCF_017355315.1). Lineage (NCBI taxonomy): Bacteria > Pseudomonadati > Pseudomonadota > Betaproteobacteria > Burkholderiales > Alcaligenaceae > Achromobacter > Achromobacter sp. SD115. The sequence goes on from NZ_JADIJM010000004.1 coordinate 218,566, forward strand.
ATCACCATGAGTTCGTCAGCCCGCAGGCGGCGCGCGAGGTTCAGCGCGATCATGCAATTGGCGACGTTGTTCTGGTACTGCTGAGGTACAAGCGAGGATGACGCGAATGCCTTTGCGACGCGTTGCAGCAGCTCGAAGCCCTGCAGGTCGAAAAAGCCCGCGACGACGGGCGCCATACGGCTTTCGGGAGGCGCGCTCAGGTCCTGCAGTGAAGTAGTCTGGGTGGTGGGGTGAGTCATGGTCAGGGTCCTCGGGTTAGCGGAAAAGGCAGGTGGACCAGCGCGCGCAGTACTTCTGGCTGCACAGCACGCTGGAGGGGTTCGGGGGGAAAAGGCCGGTGCGGAACATGGCTGCCGCGTGCTCGAGCAGGCCGGGCTGATCGGGCTCGCCGACCATGACGCGGCGGGCGTCGAAAATGGGGCTGACGGCCGTGGCCGCGCTGCCGCTGGTAGATAGGGCGATGATCTGGGAGCCGACCGTACGCACTTTCTTGGTGTGCTCGTACATGAGCTGGTAGGTGCCGGTCTGCGCGGCGCGGCCCTGTGTGACGGCCTTGCCGTCCTGGACGACGCGGGCGCCGGTTTTCACGTCGGGCACGACGATGCCGCCCTCGGTTTCGGCCACTCGGGCGCGGTCCATGGTGCCGGTCAAGCGCACGGTCATGCCGCCGCCGCAATCGATGTCCAGCGGGTCCAGGGCCGTTTCCACGTCGATGTACGTGAACTGCGGTGCGATGTCGACGCAGTACTTCACCAAGACGGTCAGCGCGATCGCCTCAGCCTTCGCCAGCGTCAGCCCATCCTGGGCGTGATCGACCTCATAGGCGGGGTTGTGCAGCTCGTCGACCAGTACGTCGGCGGCTTCGTCGGGCGTGCACGGGTTGCCGTCCAGCCGGGCCTGGTCGTAGACGGCAGTGCCGGCGTGGACGGCCGTGCCCAGCAGCGCACGCATGCCGGCGGGCTTCTTCATGCCCAGGATGTGCGTGCCTTCCCAGGCGTGGGCGCAATCGAACAGGCGGCCCCAGCTGGAGGCGCGGACCTTGAAGATGTTGGGTTGCATGGTGGTGGCTCCGATCATTTGGAGGCGTGCTGCTGGGCGCCGGCGCGTAGCGCGGCAGCTTCGTCGGCCTGCTGGACGAAGCCGTAGGCCAAGACGGCGCAGACGATGGCCAGGGCCGCGACGGCGTGGTCGCGGTCGAGGGTGGCGAGGAGGCGGCGGGTCATGCGAGTTCCTCCAGGCGCTTGAGGGCCACGGGCAGCGCCGCGTCCGCACCGCGAACGGCACCCTCGTAGGTGACGTTGGGGTCGGTCAAGCTGGACGCGAAGATGGCCAGCCAGACGTGCTGCTGCACGTTCAGACCGGTTTCCGCGCCGTATGCATATGCCGCAGTTACCGTCTCGCGCGCCTGGTCGTAGACGACGGATTGCGGATAGGCGGGCGATTTGGCGAAGGCGCTCATTGCTGCTCCCCCTTGGCCTTGGCGATGGCGAGGTCCAGGCGCTGATGAGCCGCAACAGCGCCGGGGTGGATCGGGTCCAGCTTTCCGATCAGCGCCATCGCGGCCTCGGCGGCTTCAAACAGCTCCGGCGCCGCAGCGATCAGGGGCCGATTGCAAACCGCGACGGACTCCGCGATCAGATGACCGCCGTAAGCTTCGGTGTGGTCGTTATCCAAGCCGGCATTGACCGGGACATCAGACACAACAGCGCCATAGGATTTGCCGATGCGCCACGGGCCGCGCGTGTGGTTTGTGGTCATGCGTGCCTCGCATAGTCGGAGTCCGGCACGATCACGACGTCGCCGCGGATCTGGTGAGGAATGCCGCGGGCGTCCTGGTACAGGCGCGTCGCGGCGGGATTGACCGGCAGGCCCTTGCTGATGCCGTCGTCATCGACCAGCATCACGTGCACGCGGTCGGCGAGGCGGACGGTGTCCAGCGCGTCGGCACCGATCATCTGGCAAACGTCCTGGATGGCGTGCGGCCCGTGCAGTTCGGTTTCGGCGCCGTCGGCGCGAATCAGCTTGCGGGTGGCCTTCATGCCCGGCTCCCTTGCTCGGCGTCGAGGGCGGCCTGGGCGATCTGCGCCAGTTCGGTGTCGCGGTCCAGGTAACCGGTGGCGCCGCCGGCGACCTGCGCCAGCGCAACGCGCATGCGGGCATTGGCCAGGCGCAGCTGGTGGTTCTTGGAATGCAGCACGGCCTCGCCGACCATCTTGGGCTGGTCGTGTTCGGACGCGACGAAAGGGCGGCCCTGCAGCGCCGCCTCGGCGCGGCTGGCGATCCAGCGCAGGCGCCGCGTCTGCGACGAGCTGGCGCGCGCCGTGCGCATGATGTGGTCGAGCGCGTCCTGCAGGACGTCGCTCGTCCGCGGAAGTTGTTGGGGAGCGTTCATAGCTGGCGGTTCTCCATGGGTGGCACGCCAGCGCGGATCTGCCGGCTGGGCATGCAGTCGAAGGTGACGCGGGTGGTGGGCGGGAAGACGGCGAGGACGTCGAGGCATTCGGCCTGGGTGGCGAAGCGCTCGACGACCATGACGGGCGGACGGTCATGGCCGGCGGGCAGGAAGGCCAGCAGCACCCAGAGCGTGGCGGCGGTCATGCGCGACTCCCGAGGGCCATCCGGCATACCTGGCCGGCGCGCTCGGCCTGCTCCTGGCCGAACATGCCGAAATGGCAGATGGACGGCGCGATTCCCAGGGCTTTTGCCAGCCAGGCGTAGGCGGCGTTGCGGTCGTTGCCGAAGCGTTCGCGCGTCAGGCGTTGGAAGACGCCTTTCGCATCTTTTCGAGCGCTGACGGTGGCCCCGCCTGCCATGAGGCCCAGCGGCAGGTCCGTGTCAGGGTGCAGCCCGACGTAGGCCTGGCATTGCGTGCAGCGGTAGACATAGGGCCAATCTCCGAAGGAGTGGCCGTTGTAGATGTCGCGGTTGTTGGTCAGCTTGACCGGGCCGCTGCAGCAATGGCAGGCCTTGGGCGGCTCAATGCGATCGCGCACGCGCGCCAGAGCGCGGCGGGAGACATGGGGGAGAGGAGCGGGCGCCTGCAGCTTGGTCTTGCTCTTGCTGCGCGGGTCCACGCCCAGGACGGTGATCGTCATGCTTTTGCACTCCACGGGTCGGTGCGGCGGCGATACGCGGCGTAGATGTCGATGCCGCGTGCCATCGCGTAGGCGAGGGGGAAGAGGAAGAGGGCGGCGATCACAGGGCTACCTCTCCGGTGTCGCGGGCGGAACGATCAATCAGGAGGCGTGCGCGCTGCAGCAATTCGGCGCGCAGCTGCTTGACGCCTTCGGCGCCGGCGCGCTCGTCGAACGGCCACTTGCTCAGCGCGGAGAGCGCGACGCCGGCCGCGGCCTTGGGCGCTAGATCGCACTGCAGCGTTTCAATCCACCAATCCAGGGGCTGGCCGAGAACACGGAAGGCTCGGCCGGCGAAGAGCTCGAAGAGGGCGGTGAGAATCTGTTCGTCGGAGATCCGGGGCGTCCGGACGCTGGCCTCGCGCGGCAAGCGGCCGTGGTCCGCGGTGCGGCTTGGGTCGTCTCGTAGCGCCGCGTCAGGGCGGGTGAGGTGGGCATGCATATTTGCCTCCTTATTTGCGTGATACGCATACAATGAAGTGCATGATACGCAAATTTAAAAATGCGTCAAGCGCATTTTTGAGGCATAAAAAAGGCCGCCCGGTGTGGCGGCCTTGTCAGAAGGGGTGATCTTGCGAGTAGTTACCGGTCTTCGATGGACACTGTCCGCGGGCCGTTCGGCGGATAGATACAGATCGCCCTTTGGGGTAGCAGATTGCCGAATCCATTCTTAGCCTCGAAGTCCAGCCGAACCTCTATGGTCCCGTCATTCTTGGCCTGCGCCGCGCCGCCGAACGTGCTGAAGCTGACGGAGGACGGGAACTTGGCGCTTTGCCTGGTGCTCGCCTGGCAGTCCGCCATGGCGTCGTTTTTCGAAAGCGCGGATTGTGACCCGGCCGGCACGTCGCTGGACTTATTGTTGCCGGTCATGGCCGCGATCGCCGCGGCGATCACCACGATGCCCAGCAACCCCATGGCCTTTCGCTGCGCCTGCTTGCGGCGGTCCGCCAAACTGGTCGTGTTCTTCATTTCTTCTCGGGTGTGGGTTTGGTCGTCAATTCAACGACGCTTCCGATAGCGGCGGTGCTCCACCATGGTGCCGATGATGTTCACATGGGTGTAATCGGACCGAATGGAAGGGTAGTCCGGGTTGAGCGGGACCAGCTCGAAAACCACGACGCCATTTTCGTTGACACCGCGGGGCCGGTACTTTTTGAACGTGGCCTCGTGCTCGCCGTTCTTGGCCACCACGAAATCCCCGGGTAGCGGCTCCACGGAAGGATCGATGACTACCAAGTCGCCCTCATTGAAGGATTCTTCGCTCATCGGGCTGTACATCGACAGACCTTTGATCCGCAGGGCGAAGGCCGATCGGGAAAGGTCCAAATCGGTCAACAGCCAATCGTCGGGGTTCGTGTAGGGGACGACCGATTCAGTTAAGGCCCCGGCTTGGACATAGCTCAGCACGGGGATGCGACGGCTGCCGAGCGCCGTCACTTCTACATTGGACTCGGCTGATACGCCTTGGAAAAGATCGCCCACGGCACAGCCCAGCGCCGCTGCGATTTTGCCAAGGATCTCGTCGCTATAGCCTTGCTTCCCCCGCTCGAGGCGCGACACGTTCCCGACGTCGCTCCCGATTCGGTTTGCAAGATCCAAGATTGTCCAGCCCAACGCTTTGCGTCGCTGGCGAATGTTATCCCCTAGGTTCATAGCGGAATTGTCCCGTTGGGACTGCGTGTGGCGCAAAGCGCATTGCGCATATTTCGCAATGGAATTAATATGCGTCACACGCATAATTTATGGACCGAACAGATGACCACTCCTTTGCGCATGGCGCGCGAGAAGCGCGGCCTGACCATTCAACAAGTCGCCACTTCGGTGGACATTGACCCGGGCAACCTGAGCCGCATCGAGCGAGGTAAGCAGGTGCCCTCTAAGGATCTCGCCGAAAAGCTGTCCCAGGTGTACGGCGGCGAGGTCACCGAGACCCAGATCATCTATCCCGAGCGCTTCGCATGCGTCGTGCCCGGCGAAGCCGAAAGCGCAACAGGCGTCAGCGCGCCGCGCCTTGACCCAGGTATGGCCGGCCATGCTTAGGCGGCGGGCCGCTCTGCGAGTTGGCCCGGGGCCGTGCCGCGCTCTCATGCCGTCAGTGCAGGGACGCCGAGGGCTGCGCCGCGGCGTCGGGCTCCGGACCCATATCCGTTTCCAAACACAGCCGATCGAACACGGCGCGCACGGTGGCTTGGTCCGCGTCGCCGACGACGCCATCGGCGATTTCCTTAGCCAGTTTCAGCAGCGCCATTGTGGCCTGCGCCGCTCTTCCTTGCCCCCCAATTGCCATTTCTCCCTCCCGGTATTCGCTGCTGTGGTGGGAATGTAACTGTTCGGAGTACCTGACGCATGCGACATGAATCGCACAAAACCCTGATCGCCATCCTGCGGGAGCACACGTCGGCGTGGCGCAAGTCGCACGACTGGTCGCGAGAAACCATGGCAGAAACCATCGTCGCCGCGCATGAGCGCATCAATGGCGCCAGCTCCACCGGCATCCGCTTCGAACCCAACACGCAAGACGCCTTCGGGCGCCTGAAGGTGAACGCCGACCGGATCTTCCGCTGGCTCGATGACGAGTCCAAGGACACGAACCTGCTGCCGGCCAACTTCATTCCGTCTGTGCTGGCGGCGTTGCCGCACGACCGGCGCCGGCATTGCGTCGATGACATGCTGCGGCCGCTGGGCCTGGCCGTGCGCACGCTGGCGCTCGAGGCTGGCGACGGGCTGGCGCAGGGGCAGGTGACCAATCTCATGCGCGAGCAGACCGAGGCGGCGACCGCCGCGGTGGCGTTGCTGGACGCGAACGCTACGCCGGAGCAGATGGTGAACGCGCACCGTGAACTGTCGGAATCCATTGTGGCCGCACGCAATGTGCGCGCTGCGGTCGAGGGGCAGATGGCGCAGGCCGGTATCGATGTGCCGGCGAAGGAGGCCGACCCGTCATGATCAACGAAATCAATCACTTCCACCTGTTTTCTGGTTCCGGCATCGGCGCCGCGGGCATGCAGGACGCCAAGCCGGAGATCCCCGGCCTGCGTGGGCGCATGGTCTGCTCGGGCGGCATCGATGTGGACGCGGCGGGCGCGGCCGATTTCTTCCGCTTTACAGGCGTGCGCTGCACGGTGCGCGACCTGTTCAGTCGCAATCAGTACATCGCCTTTCACGGGCATGAGCCGCCGGCCAGCTGGGTTGAGGCCACGCCCGCGGACATCCGCGAAGCTGCCGGCGGGCGCCGCCCGCACATCCTCTTTCTGTCGGCGCCATGCAAGGGCTTTTCGGGCCTGCTGTCGCATTCGCGCAGCCTGACCGCCAAGTACCAGGCGCTGAACGAGCTGACGCTGCGAGGGATCTGGCTGACCCTGGAAGCTTGGAAGGAAGACCCCGTCGAGGTAATCCTGTTTGAGAACGTGCCGCGCATTGCCTCGCGCGGCCGCCACTTTCTGGACCAGATCGTGCAGCTGCTGCGCCACTATGGCTATGTCGTGCGCGAGACCGCCCACGACTGCGGCGAGCTGGGCGGCCTGGCTCAAAGCCGCAAGCGCTTCCTGCTGATCGCGCGCCACGCCGAAAAGGTGCCGGCGTTCATCTACGAGCCACCCAAGCGCCCACTGCGCGCCGTGGGCGAAATCCTGGGCCGCATGCACCTGCCGGGCGATCTGCGCGCCGGCCCGATGCATCGCATCCCCAATCTGAGCTGGAAAACCTGGGTGCGGCTGGCCTTCGTCGAGGCCGGCAGCGACTGGCGCAGCCTGAATCGCCTGGCCGTCCAGGACGGCTACCTGCAGGACTACCTGCTGGTGCCTGAAATGCACCGCGGCGCCCTGGGTGTGCACGGGATGCAGGACAGTGCTGGTGTCATCGCTGGGCGTAGCTACCCATTGAATGGCGCCTTCTCTGTGGCGGACCCGCGCTTCGATCCGTCGGCCGCGTGGAAGGATGGTCAGGCCTACGGCGTGCGGCGCTGGGATGCGTCTACCGGCGCGATCGCCGGGCAGCAGGGGCCTGGGCAGGGCGCATACAGCGTGGCCGATCCGCGGCACCACGGTCCTGCCAAACACAGCAATGAATTCCGCATCGTCCGCTACGACGCCGCCGCGCGCGCCGTCACGGGCGCCCACGGCACCGGGCAATGCGTGGCGGATCCTCGCGGGTTTGGGGAGGACACCCACAAGAACGTGTTCCGCGTTGTGTCGTGGGAAGGCACCGCCGGCACCGTCAGCGGCGGACATGGGCCGTCCAGCGGCGGCCAGGCCGTCGCGGATCCGCGCGGCGGCCCGGACGCCAACAAGCTGCACGGGAAATTCCATACGGCTGCATGGGATGAGCATTCGCACGCGGTGATTGCTGGCTATGCCAATGGCGCATTCGCTGTGGCCGATCCCCGCCCGGGCCTGGCCCGCGAGCGCGGCGATCACTACCTGACCGCCGGCCATTACGGCGTCGCCGCCTGGGACAAGCACATCGGCGCCGTATCGGCGTCCGCCTGCCACGACAACGGGGCATGGTCGGTGGCTGATCCGCGCGCGCTGCCGGCGGCCAACGACAAGCTGGTGTGCCGCATCACGGCCGAGGACGGTACCTGGCACCGGCCTTTCACCACGCTGGAGCTGGCCGCCCTGCAGAGCCTGTACGACCCCGACGATTACACCGAAGCCGAGGAGCATGGCGCTCCCTTCCAGATGGAAGGCTCGTCGGACAGCGCCCACCGCGAACGCATCGGCAACGCCGTGCCGCGCAAGGCCGCCAAAGCCATGGCCGAGGAAATCGGCCGGGCCATTCTGCTTTCCCGGGCCGGCGAATCGTTCCAACTGTCCAGCACGCCCATCTGGGTGCGGCCGATCGCTACTGCGCTGGCCGTGCGGGGCGGGGAGACACCATGACCAAGCTAACGCTAATTCAAACTGGCTGCATTCCGGTGGCCTCACGTGCTGCTCATGTAGCCCTCGATCCTGCTGTGCACCTTCGCGGCGCCAGTCGTGGCATCGTTCAAGACGCGAAAAAGGGTGTCGTACTCCGCCGCATTCATTTCGGCATGACGTTTTATGGCCGTATGAACGTTCCGGTTGAACTGACGAATCGTGCCTCTGAGAATCAGGAGTTCCCGCGTGATTTGAGCGCTCCTGACTTCCTGCATCGAGATGGCCGACATCATCGCCCACAAGTCTTCAAGGGCCGTGAGATCAAAGTAGATGGCATGCGTTGCGACATCGAAGACGCCCTGCCTGGTACTAAATTGGTCTCGGGTGAGCGTCAACAAATTCCTAGCGTAGAGAGCAACCTCCGAGGCGGCCTCCGCCGCCTGTTTGCGGGCCGTATTCTCGGACCGGGCTTGGACATGCAGCGCAAGCCACGCGCTGGCAAAAATTGCCAGGCCGGCCGTGATTGCTTGGACCCACGCCGCGACATCGGCGCTTCCTTGCGGCACATAGCTACCGGTATGAGGCGCAAGGAAGACGGTCAAAGCGCCAATGGACGCAAAAAATGCCAGGAAGGCCAGGGCCGCGGCGATGGCGACTATTCGGGCGTATTTTTTCACGTTCCTTCTCCTGAGGTGCCGCGCCATATTAGCGCGGCTGAGGGGGCGGCATGACCTGGTCCGAGACTTCGATCGCCCGCGCACTGGTGCGCCAGACGTTCAACCGGAAGTATCTGGTGGTGGTGCCGAATTGCAACTGGACCGGCCACGAATGCGACCTGCTGGTGGTGACGGAGAACCTGCGCCTCATCGACGTCGAAATCAAGATCACCCGTTCAGATCTGAAGGCCGACGCCAAGAAGGAAAAGTGGTGGCATCGCGAACACCTCGGCTACTGGCCCACCGTGACGGAGCTGCGCCACAGCAAACTGTCGAACGACCTGGCCGAGGTGCGCCTCCACCGCAAGTCCCGATACAAGAGCACGCCCAAGGACTGGCCGCGCAAAGTCTGGAAGCACTATTACGCGCTGCCGAAGGAGATCTGGCACCCGGATTTACTCGCGGCGCTGCCGAGCGCCCAGAGCGGCGTTCTGTTGCTTGACCGCGACGGCTATCCGCGCCCGGTCGGCGACTCAATGCGCGTTGAGTGCGTGCGCCGAGCCACGGCGAACGGAGACGCCGCGCCGATCAGCCCGGCCGCCGCCGTCGATATCGCGCGTCTGGCCAGCCTGCGGATGTGGGACGCCTATGCGCGTCTGGAGCAAAGGGAGGCTGCATGACGGACTTCGACCAGTTGCCCGCACCCTTGACCCCGCCCGATTGCAACCTGCGCGGCTTGCCCTTCATGCCGCTGCACACAGAGCGCCTACTGGACAGCGACATGATGGCGCTGTCCACGGGTGAAGAGTTCAAGACGGCCTTGCGGCTGTGGTGCAAGAGCTGGAACCAGGAGCCGGCCGCGTCGCTGCCGGACGATGACCGGATCCTCGCGCACCTGGCCGGCAAAGAGCTGCCTGCCTGGCGCAAGGTGAAAGACATGGCCCTGCGCGGCTTCGTGAAATGCTCTGACGGGCGCCTCTATCACCCTGTAATCGCACAGGAGGCCATCAACGCCATGCAGCGGCGTGAGGAACACCAGGCCGCCAAGGATGGCGACAACGAGCGCAAGCGCGAGGAGCGCGAAGACCGCAAGCTGCTCTTTGCCGCGCTACGCGACGTGGGCGTGGTTCTGCCGGCGAAAGGCACCAGTACGTCACACCTGCGCGAGGTCGCGGCGTCACGCGGAATTTCCATCATCGTCACGGAGGGACACAAGAGTGTCACTGTGACACCTAATGGAAGTCACAAGGAAAGTCACGGGGCTGTCACGGCTAAGACAGGGACAGGGACAGGGACATATATAAAAGAAGAAGCAGCGGCAGCGGAACTCTCGCGCGAGGGCGACCCTGTGGGGAACTTCCCGCCGCCGCCCGCCGCAGGTGTCGAATCCACTGCCGCGCACTTTGCGCAGCTGCTGGACCGCTGGGAGCGGGAACGCGGCAAAGCCGGCGCGTTCCATCCTGGTGATCCGTTGCTGCTCGCCTGGGCTGACGCCGGCGTCACCAATGCCGAGCTGCAGGCCGCCCACACCAAGGCCGTAAAGCGCCGGGTAAGGGCGAACGACCAGGCTCCCGTCAACGTGGGGCTGCTCGATGCGATCCTGCCCGAGGTGCGGGTCAAGCCCGGGGTGACCAGCGCCGTCGCTCGCGCTGAGACACGCCAGGATCCGGCCGCCTGGGCGTTGACCTGGTCCGGCCTGGTCGCGCAGGGGGCAGGCCTCGGCATCGCGCAGGAGCAGGGCGAGCTGGACCCGAATTTCAAGGCCCGCGTGCACGCCGCAGCTGGCCTGACCGATGCCGACCGGGCGCGGCTCTTCGCGGACTACGGGGTGCGGGTATGACCGGCACCGTTCAATGCGTTGCCTGCGAGCGCTTCACCTTGCGCGAATCGACGAAATTCGCTGAGCTGGGCCTGGGCCGCTGCTCCGGCATGGCCGATCGCCCTGGCACCTTCGTCAGTCCGTCCTATCCCCGGCAGTGCCCGGAATACCAACCTGCGCCGGCGAAAAAGACCGCCGCGCGTATCGAATGGCTGCGCGACCAGCGCAGCGAGGGAGTTTGATGTCGAACCAGATCACCTTCCACGTGCCCGGTCTGCCCAGAGGGAAGGGGCGCGCGAAGTCGAGCTCGCGCATCGGCCGGGATCCTCGGACCGGCGCGGCACGCGTCTTCACGCGCCACTACACGCCCGAGGCGACTGCCGCGTACGAAAGCCTGGTCAGGCTTGCCGCGGCGAAGGCCATGGCGGGCCGTCCGCCCTATACCGGGGCAATACGGATGCGGTTGCATATCGTGCTCCCAATCCCGAAGTCCTGGTCCGGCATGCGCCAGCGCCGCGCTGCGGACGGCCTGATCGCGCCGACCGTAAAGCCGGATAGCGACAACGTCGAGAAGGCCATCAAGGACGGCTGCAGCAGCGTCGTCTACCGCGACGACACCCAGGTCGTGGATGACGGCAAAACCAAAGTCTACGGCGCCGAGCTGGGCGTCACGGTGGAGGTGACCTTCCTCGACCATCTGGAACCCGCCCAAGGAGTGAAAAAGCATGCGCCGTGAAGCCGGAACCTTTTCATGCCCCGAGCATGCGATCGCAGTAGCCTACTTGATGTTGGCCTACCCGATCGAGCCGAAGAACCCGACACAGCTGATCTGCGAGGCCCTGCGGGAGCGGTTCGACGTAGACTACGAGCGCAAGGCGCTGTCAGGCCTGTCGCCGCACGACTGGCACGCGCAGGCGGTTTTCACCGTCAAGGTGCTGGAGCGCACGCTGGGCGATGGCGTCGGCTTTCACATCCTGCAGGCGCAGTACGGCACGGGCGAGAGCGGGGCCGCCAGCGCGCGGCGCGTGTCGGAATGGTTGAACCCGGAGGCGCCGGCGGACAGCCGGGAGCGCGAGGTGACGGACATGCTGACGGCGAATATCCTGCGGGGCAGGCCGCGGCTGCGTGACCTTTGCGATCGGTTCGACCTCCCGTACTCGGCTCTACAGCGGCCGGGCAGCGCTTACCGCGTTCTGGTCGAAGGCGCGCGCCGCGCGGCCCTGCGCCGCCTGGACATTCGGATGCGTGACGCGGATATCGTGGTGGACCTGGAGGGGGACGTGAAACCCACTGCGCTTGACAATGTGAATCAAGATGAGCAGAATTCGCCCAGACTCGTAGCCAGTACGTCTTGAAGAAACGCCCCGGCCAACAACCGGGGCGTTTTTTTAGCGCGTCGCCATCATCATTACGGCTGCCAGGATAAACAGCCAGCCCGCAGCCATCCACAGCATCGCCAGCGCGTAGCCGAATGCTGCCTTGCGGTCTCCCGGATGCGTCATCGGCCTGATCAGCTCGAAAGCCACGATTTCATCCGGATCTGCTCCAGCGACCCGTTTCGAAAGCTCGTTCGCTTGTGCCCGATAAATAATCGTAGAGGCGACCTGGGCGGTTGTGCACATGAAAAAGGCGAAGAAGTGCAACGCCGCCGCAGCATAAAGCAAGACCCTCGGTGCTTCCGCGATTGCAAGGATCGTTCCGGATGCGGCGAGTCCGAGGCCGGCTCCTGTAGCTATCGATCTGAGCGCGGCAGTGCGCGCGTCGAGAAAACGGCGGGATTCTTGGTACCACAGATCAGTAGCTTGCGAAGCGTGAACATGTGCGATTCGATTTCCCGACAAACCTGGTCGTCGCTTGTTTGCGCGTCTTCTAAGTAATGACAGGAGCGCTACGGGTAGGCATAAAGCTAGGAGCGCGATAACAAGTGCGATCGCTTCCCCGGTTCTCTTCTGTTCGCTGGGTGACATTGCGAGCCACGTCTCGCGCGCGCTATCAAGCATGGTCTTCCAATCGAAGTCCACTGACGCAGTCCTTGAAATCACAGATTGAAAGAAGACGGCGACGGCCGTGCGGCGGCAACCGCGCGACCGACAGCCGACCCACGGGTTAAGGCCGTGAGCGACCCGAGGCCGTCCCACCTGTACAGGCGGGGGCAACGGTAACACATCCTCACGCAAACATGGCATCCCCAATCATTCCCTGGCTGGGCGGCAAGCGTCGCCTGGCCGATCGCATTTTCCCTTTTTTCCCTGTCCATGAGTGCTACGTTGAGCCCTTCGCCGGCGGGGCGGCGCTCTTCTTCCTGCGGCCGACGCCGGCCAAGGTGGAGGTGCTGAACGACGTGAACGGCGAGCTGGTGAACCTGTACCGGGTGGTGCAGCACCACCTCGAGGAGTTCGTCCGGCAGTTCAAATGGGCGCTCACAAGCCGCGATGTGTTTAAGTGGTTGCAGATCACCAGGCCGGAGACGCTGACCGATATCCAGCGGGCGGCGCGCTTCTTCTACCTCCAGCAGAACGCCTTCGGTGGGAAAGTGGACGGGCAAACGTTCGGCACCGCGACCACGGCGCCGCCGGGCCTGAACTTGCTGCGCCTTGAGGAAAATCTGTCAATTGCGCATCTGCGCTTGGCGGGCGCCTACATCGAGAACCTGCCCTGGCAGAAGTGCCTGGAGATGTACGACCGGCCGCATACGCTGTTCTACATGGATCCTCCCTATTGGGAGACCGAGGGCTACGGGGCCAGCTTCGGCTTCGAACAGTACGAGGACATGGCGGCACGCATGCGCAAGCTGCAGGGCCGTGCCATCGTCAGCCTGAATGATCACCCCGACATCAGGCGGGCGTTCGATGGTTTCCATATCGAAGCCACGGAACTTCGCTACACCGTCGGCGGTGGCCGCGGCGTAGAGCGGGGCGAAATCCTGATCTTCAGCTGGGATGTGGCCGCCGCGCCGGCTGGGCTGTTTTAGGAGCACACCATGGCGAAGAGACCGGCCCTCATGCGGCCTGCGCCGCCCGAGCAGTTGGATCGCTTCCAGCCTGCCCCCGAGCTGCTTGCTTGGGTCGAGCAGACCATCCTGGCTTCGTGCGGCGCTCTTCACAACCCGGACCACACTCACCTGGTGGACGCAGACCTTGCATTCCTGTGGGCGCCGACGGCTTTCGAGAAGGCCGGCCGCACTGTACTGGGCCAGGCCGAACAGGTCATGTTCCGCGCCGGCGGCTGGCAGAAGGCCCGCCAGGAACAGCAAATGATCGAATGGTTCGGCCGCGTGCCGGAGTTCCTGATCACGCTGGCAGCCGACTACTGCGGGATCTGCACCGACACGGAATTCTGCGCGCTGGTCGAGCATGAGCTGTACCACGTGGGACAGCGCAACGACGAATTCGGTGCGCCGGCCTTCGACAAGGAAGGGCGGCCGAAACTGCGGATCGTCGGGCACGACGTAGAAGAGTTCGTCGGCGTCGTGGCGCGCTACGGGCCGTCGACGGATGTGCAGCGGCTGGCGGCGGCCGCCAGTGCCGTGCCGACTGTGCTGCGGCTGGACATTGCCCGCGCCTGCGGCTGTTGCCTCAAGGTTGCCTAGGCATCTCGCCTCTCGATAGCCGCCCGTGCGCCCTGAGGAAGTGACGCATACATGGCTTCTATTTCTTTGGGGTGGGCAATCATGTTTTGCACAATAATATTGACTAGCCCGAATAGGGCTGTTACCTGTGCGGCGTGGTCGTCTTGACTCATCTTGCCGGGATGCACTGCGTTGTTGCCCACAACTCGCACCACATCCAGTGCCTGCTGGACTGCGACCGGCAAACCCTTCTTGACGAGTTCTCCGATGTCGTCATTTATCCTCTCGCCGGGCAGACCCAGAAAGATGCAGAGCTTTTGGATGCACAAACGCAGTAACGCCGCTGCACCCCTGGGCGAAAGCGCCGCGATTTGACGCGCTTCTTCAAAATCCAAGCGAATCTCGTCGGGCATATGTGCGTGAGCTGGTGGCGCGGTTACGGTCCCCGGCCAGATCATGGTTGGTGCCGCGGGTTCGACCTCATCCTCTGCGGCATCTCGTTGTAGCCACAGTGAAGCCTCTCCGCAAACGATGCATCTGGCAAGACGAAACTCAGACTCTCGACGCATGCCCGCGCCTAAGGGAACATTCAGGACACTCCAATCCATTTGAGCGTGCGCGAGGCAGTGGGGGCAATTGAAAGCTGGCAGTCGATACTGTGGTTGCGTCATTGGTAGCCTCTATTTAGTGTAGTGGTTTGTAACATATTTCGATGCCTCCCTTGACCATGGCAAAGCTCACCGATGCGCACAAGCGCTTCATTGTCCAGGCCCTGGCTTGCTGGGACACCCCCAGCCAGGTCGCTGAGGCTGTCAAGGAAGAGTTCGGCCTGGACGTACCGCGCATGCAGGTCGCGCAGTACGACCCGACCAAGGTGGCAGGCCAGAAGCTAGCCAGGAAGTGGGCGGACCTGTTCGAAGCCACGCGCAAGCGCTTCCGGGAGGAGGTTGCCGAGATCCCCATCGCGGACCAGGCTTTCCGGCTACGTGCGCTGGGCAGGATCTACGAACGGCATATCAGCCGGGGCAATGTCGTCGGCGCGGCCGGCGTGCTGGAGCAGGCCGCCAAGGAGGTGGGCGGCGCATTCACGAACAGGCGGGAGCACACGGGCGCCGGCGGCGGCCCCATAGAACAGAAAACGGTGGTGGTCGATGGAAAAGAAGTCGCCGCCGCCGTCGCCGAGCTCAACCGCGACTATTGACCCCGCAGTCCTGCGCGCCACGGCCAAGGCCATGTGCGAGCAGGATCACCTGTTCTTCAGCCGGTATTTTTTCAAGCACCGCCAGGCCATCAAGTTCCGGGTCAACTGGCACCATGAACTGATCGCCGAGAAGGTGCAGGCCGTCATCGACGGCCGCATCAAGAACCTGGTCATCAACGTGCCCCCGGGCTCGTCGAAGACCGAGCTGGTCGCCATCAACCTGATGGCCCGCGGCCTGGCGCTGAATCCGCGCGCCCGGTTCCTGCACATCAGCTACTCCGACGACCTGGCGCTGCTGAACTCGCAGACGGCCAAGGAGCTGGTCCAGTCGGAGGAGTTCCAGGAACTGTGGCCGCTGAAGGTTGCCGCAGACGCGAAGAGCAAGAAGCGCTGGAACATCGAGGTCAACGGCCGGAAGGCCGGCGGCGTCTACGCGGTGTCGCTGGGCGGCCAGATCACGGGCTTTCGCGCCGGCCACATGGCGGAAGGCTGGCAGGGCGCCATCGTCATCGACGACCCGCTCAAGGTCGGCGATGCCTACAGCAAGCCGCGCCGGGCCAAGGCGAACCGCGATCTGATCGCAACGGTGAAAAGCCGTCGGGCGAATCCCGACACGCCGATCATCGTGATCATGCAGCGCCTGGCGCAGGAGGATGTGACCGGCTTCATTGAGGCCGGGAACCTCGGGCCGGAATGGGAACAGGTCGTCATCCCGGCGTTGATCGACGACGCATATGTGGCCGGCTTGCCGGCCGAGCTGCGGGCCAAGGTCGACAGCAGCGTCCGGGACGACAAGGGGCGCTTTAGCTATTGGCCCTACAAGGAGCCACTGGCGGAACTGCTCGCCATGGAGGCGGGCGCGGGTGCAGACAAGGAAGGCGCGCGCATCAGTCGCTACGTCTTTTCGGCGCAGTACCAGCAGCGTCCGGCGCCGCTAGGCGGGGACCTGATCAAGGGTTCCTGGTTCGGGCGATACACCGTGCCGCCACGGATCGTCGCGCGTAAGGTGTTCGCGGACACCGCGCAGAAGACCGCCGAGCGCAATGACTACAGCGTTTTCGAATGCTGGGGCCTGGGCGACGACGGCAAGATCTACTTGCTGGACCTGCTGCGCGGGAAATGGCAGGCGCCGGAGCTCAAGCGCCGTGCGCTGGACTTCTGGGCCAAGAACAAGCCGTTCAACCCGAAGCTCTCCGCGCCGCTGCGGCAGTTCCTTATCGAGGACAAGTCCAGCGGCACCGGTCTGATCCAAGAGATTGGCACGGGCGGGCGGATACCCGTGAAGGGCATCCCACGGGACAAGGACAAGTTCACGCGCTTCATGGACGTGCAGTCGTACATCGAGGCAGGGCTTGTTTGTATTCCGGAGGAGGCCCCCTACGTGGCGGACTTCGTGACCGAGTGCGAGGCCATCACGGCAGACGACACGCACGCGCACGACGATCAGGTCGACCCGATGGTCGACGCCATCAACGACATGCTCGCCACGGCGGGCAGCAACCTAGGGCGCTTCCAGGCGCTGGCAAGCACATGATGAACCAAGACGGCTACCTGAGCGCGGTGCTGGGTACGGCCATGCTCGACGTGGCTTCGGGCGGCCTCGGCGCGTTGGACGACCTGGCGATGTATGCCGAGGGCGGCCTGCCGGCGCGCGTGGTGGACATGATTCCGGACACTGCTGTGTCGCGCGGCGTGGACATCACTGGCGATGACCGGGTGCGGGGGGAACTGGACCGCCTGAAGGCGCTACCGGCGCTCGCGGACGCCTGGCGCTGGGCGCGTTTGACCGGCGGCGGGGCAATCGTCGTTATCGCCAGGGACCGGCGCTCGCTCCGGGACCCGCTGAATCTGGAGGGCCTCGACCAGTTGCTGGAGTTGAAGGTGTTCACGCTGGATGACGTTTCAGCCACTGAGAAGCGGTACTCGGATCCGAACGCGGCCAACTACGGCATGCCGGAACTCTATCGTGTGCGGACGCAGGGCGCGGGGGGAGCAGCGGCGGCCGAGTTCTTCGTCCACGAAAGCCGGTTGATCGAAATTCCGGGCGATCCGCTGCCAGCGAAGCTCAACCGCAAGGGCATTCCTTGGGCGGGCCGGCCGGCGGTGACCAGGGCTTTCCGTGCCATCCGCCGCTATGGGGAGGGCCTGCATTGGGCGCTCCGCTTGCTGGAAAAGAAACAGCAGGCCGTTCACAAGATGAAGGGCCTGGCTGAAGCGATCGAGGCTGAGCTGGAGGTGGCCATCCGAAAGCGGGTGGAGATGGTTGACTCGGTCCGGAACGCGCTCAACGGAGTGGCGGTGGACTCCGAGGACGATTATCAGATCCTCAGTTCCGACATGGGGGGGGTCAAAGACACCCTTGCGGAGTTCCAGATTGCTTTGGCCGCGGAAACCGGGATCCCGGTGACCCAGCTTTTCGGGCGCTCGGCCGCCGGGCTGAACGCCACGGGCGACGGCGATCTGGAAGCCCTTTACAACACCGTGGCCATGGGCCGCGAGGTGAAGGTCAACCCCGCCCTGGAGCGCTTGGTGTCGCTGATCCGCGCGCAGCGCGCCTTGGCCGCCGGCGAGGCGCGGGGGGAAGCCTGGTCCATCAAGTGGCCGGCACTCAAGCCTGCTACGGCGAAGGAAGCCGCCGAGGTCCGGAAGGCAAACGCCGACGCCCAGGCGCGCGAAATGGACGCGCTGAGTGCGGCGGTCGACAACGGCCTCAGTCAGGACCAGGCATTCGAGTACATGAAACAGGAAGGGCTCTATGGCCTCACCCCCGACGCCGGCGGCCAGTCGGCGAAGTCGTACGCCGCGGCCACCTAAGCAATGGCGCTATCCCCTGGGCGAGGAGCGCGACTACCTGCGCGCGCTGCGCACACAGGCGGAAGCCGCCGTCCTGGCGGTCGAGCGCTACGTGCTGCCCGAGCTGCCGAGGGTGCTCCGGCAGGATGACCTGCGCAACACGCCAGAGGGCGATGAAGGCTGGTTCGAGTCGTTGCGCCGCGCGTTCATGGACGCCCTGGGCGCTGCGGAGGTGGCCGACGGAAAGGCGCAGGAGCTGGTCGCGCTGGTGGCTCGGCGGGTCGAAAGGTACAACCAGGAGCAGTACCACCGCATGCTGCGGCGGGCCTACGGCGTGGATCTGTTCAAGGCCGAGCCGGGGCTGGCCAGGATCCTGCGGCCCTGGGAGGCCGAGAACATCGGCCTCATCAAGTCGATCCCGGAACAGTACCTAAACACGCTTCACGGGCGCGTCGTGGCCGCGGTACGTCAGGGCACGTCCCTGCGGGACATGACCACGCAGATCCGGGAGACCTACGACCTGCCGCGCAAGCGCGCGGAACTGATCGCCCGCGACCAAATCGGCAAGCTGAACGGCGATCTGACCGAGTACCGGCAAACCAACATCGGCGTCAAGAAGTACAGATGGCGCGGCGTGATGGATGAGCGTGAGCGCGACGAACATGTCGAGCGCGAGGGGCAGGAGTTCGAATGGGATAGCCCTCCGGCCGATGGCCACCCCGGTAAGCCGATTCGCTGCCGGTGTTGGGCCGAGGCTGTTCTGCCGGCGCTCGATGACCTGGACGCTCTGATAGTCCACTGAGGATAGAACCATGGTTATGCGATATGACCGGGCGCCGTTGAAAGCGACCCGGACGGACGAGGGCTACCTCGTCGACACGCCGGTGCTGACCCGCACGGGCGTTTTCGAGTACCGGGACGGCGCGGGGAAGGTCCGGCGCGAGTACCGGCCCCCGGAAGAAGTATTCAGCACCGATTCCATGAACAGCCTGCGGGGCAAGCCCATCACGGACGGCCACCACGGTGTCGTCACGGCAAAGAACGTTCGTTCCCACATGATCGGGACCGCGCTGTCGGAAGGGCGCCAAGACGGTCCTGAAAACATGGTTGGGGACATCCAAATTTTCGACACCGGCCCGGTGGATGCGGGCAACAAAGAACTGTCCCTGGGCTATGAGTTAGAGCTCGAAGAGACTCCGGGCGTTCTGCCGACCGGCGAGCGCTACGACTCCATCCAGAGAAACATCCGATACAACCACCTGGCGGTGGTGAAACGCGGCCGGGCGGGTAACGCGCGGCTCAACCTTGACGCGGCAGACGCCGTAACGAAAACCGAAGAGGAAAATGACATGAGCATGGTCAAGATCCGCCTCGATTCCGGCCTGTCGTATGACGCCGCGCCGGAAGTCGAGCAGGAATTGAACCGCCTGCGCACCGAGCTGAAGGCCGCCACCGCCAAGGTGGACACCGAAGCGGCGCGGGCGGACAGCGAAAAGGCGCGCGCCGATGCGGCTGAGGCGGGCATTGCCAAGGCGCGCGAGGATGCGCAGGGCGCCGCCTTGGCGCGCGTGAAGCTGGAGGCTACCGCCACCCAGCACAAGGTGGAGTTTAAGGCCGACACCGCCGACCGCGCGCTGCGTGAAGGTGTCATCAAGGCCATCCGCGGTGATTCCTTCGATATGGTGGGCAAGTCCGATGGCTACGTGGAAGCGGCCTTCGATCTGGCCGTCAATGATGTCCAGGCCCGCCAGGATGCGGTCGCGAATCAGCGCCGCGAGATGGGCGGTGGTCAACAGCCGGCGCCGGCCGGCAAGCAACGCGCCGATGGCGCCGAGCCGCCCGCGTCGGCGCGCTCGGCTCGCCAGGCCTATCTCTCGAACCTGAAGCAAGGAGGCGAATAATGCCCCCCATCTATGACGACCGCATGGACGTAGCCTACGCCGGCATGAAGGCGGACCTGGGCTTCGACGATGTCGAGACCTGCGCCGCTGCCGGCAACATTCTCCCGGGCGTGATCGTGGGCGACACCACCGGCGAGCGCATCGTCGCCGGTCCGGGCTCGCGCATCCGCGGGCTGGCCCTGCACACGCACACGGTCCCCCGCGATAGCGGTTATCGCGAGTTCGATGCGGTCAGCGTGCTGCGCGTGCGCCGTGGCTGGGCGAAGGTCACCACCGGCGGTGCCGTCACCAAGGACGGCCCCGTGAAGTGCGCGGCGGACGGCACGGTATCCGATGCCGGCGCCACGGCGGTGCCGAATGCCGTGTTCCGCTCTGGCGTGGTCGATGTGGCGGGCGGCAAGATCGCTCTGATCGAACTGCACGCGCCGTTCGCGCAAGCCCCGGCAGCCCCCTAAACCCCCGCGAAACTGATCAACCCAAGGCCCCGAAAGGGGCCTTTTTCATTGGGAAAACCATGGACAAACACGAGCATTACGACGAGGCCGACCTGCCGGCCGTGAAAAAGATCGTCGTGGCGCTGGCCGGCATGCGCGAGGACGAAGGCCTCTTCACGGCCCGCCAGCTGGACTACGTCAAGACGCGCACCTATGACAAGAAGCTGCCGCCCATGATCGGCCTGCAGCTGGTGCCGATCTCCACCGAGGTGCCGGAATGGGCCGAGACCTTCACGTACTTCATGTACGACGAGGTCGGCATGGCGAAGATCGTGGCGAACTATGCCGACGATCTTCCGCGCGCCGATGTCAAGGGCGAAGAAAAGGTCGCGCAGATCAAGAACATCGGCGACTCCTACGGCTACAGCGTGATGGAGCTGCGCGCGGCGGCGGCCAACCGTACCGACCTGCCCACGCGCAAGTCGATGGCGGCCCGCAAGGCCGTCGAGATCAAGCTGAACCAGATGGCGCTGATCGGCGACACGAAATTCGGCCTGTACGGCCTGGTGAACCACCCCAACGTTCCGCTGGTGGTGGGCCTGCACGGCGACTGGCTGAATCCGACCACGACGGCCGATCAGATCCTGGCCGACCTGGACATGATCTACGACGCGGTGGTCACTCAGTCCAAGAACGTGCATACGCCGACCCGCATCGTCATGCCGACCGAGCAGCGCAGCAAGATCTTCTCGCGCCGGGTTCCCGACGCCAACGGCAAGACGGTGGGCCAGTTCTTCCAGGATAAGCATCCCGGGCTGCAGATCATGGGTGCAGCCGAATTCAAGGGCGCGGGCGCCGGTGGCAAGGATCTGATCCTGGCCTACGAGTACAGCGAGGAAAACCTCGCCATGGAGCTGCCCATGCCGTTCAACCAGCTGGCGGCGCAAGCACGTGGCCTCGAACTGGTGGTTCCCTGCCTGGCGCGTGCCGGCGGGGTGGTCGTTTACTACCCGCTGTCCTTGGCGAAGGGGGAAATCTGATGCGCTATTTCATCAACACCACCAAGGCCGTCATCAACATTGGTGGCCACACCGTGATCGCGCCGACGAAGGCGGCAGCGGTGGATCCCGAGGCGCGCGGTGTGAAGGACCTGATCGACCGCGGCCTCCTGGTTGAAACGGACGCTCCGGTCGAGTCCGACGCTTCGAAGAAGCGGGGCGGCGCCGGCGACAGTTCGGGCGATGTCAAGGAGCCTTCCACGGTCAAGGAGCTGAAGGCTTGGCTGGATGAGCAGGGCGCGCAGTATGACGCCGCGGCGAACAAGGCAGAGCTGCAAGGGCTGTACGAAGCCCTGAAGGCCAGCCTCGCAGAGCAGAGCGGCGTCAGCACCACGGAGCAGTAATCATGGCGGCCACTATCGACGATCTGGACTTCCTGGCGCCGGCGGTGGCCCCCATGCCGACTCCGGACAAAGAGCGGGCGCTGGCCATGGCCGCCGACTACCGGCCGGCTTGCCTTCCTCCAAGGAAGCAGGACGAGGCCCAGCTTTGGTTTGCGGCGTGGCTGCTCTATGGCATCAAGCAGCAACGCTCCGCGGAAGCGGACGGCGTCCTTGCCCGGCCCGGCGTTGTGAGCGAGAAGGAAGGCGACCTGCAGCGCACCTACGGCAAGGTGGAAGGCGCGGCCGATCCGGCGGGCTTTCATGCCCAATACGAGCGCCTGGCGCGCGTGTGTCGCGTGGGCGCCGCCACCGTCAGGAGTACTCCCCGTGTCTGTTAAATCGATCGACAAGGGGCTGGGCGAGCACGTCCGCCTGGCCAAGGCAATCGACGGGCGTGGCGTGAAGTTCGGGATTCAGGCTGGGGCCGGCAAGGATCCAAAATCAGGCGCGGACCTGCTGGACATCGCAATCTTCAATGAGCTGGGCACCGAACACGTCCCGGCCAGGCCGTTCATGCGGGATTTCGCCGAGAAGAACGGCGAGGTGCTGGGCCAGGCCATGGACCGTATGGCGGGCGCTGTCCAGGAAGGGCGCCTCGGCGTCGACGCCGCGCTGGACCAGCTCGGAACCTTCGCGGAGAAGCACCAGAAGGCGCACGTGCAGCAATCCAAGAAATGGGCCGAGCCGAACGCGCCCGCCACGGTCAAGAAGAAAGGGAGCGATGTGCCTCTCATCGATCATGGCCTGATGGTGGGCGCGATTCGCTACGAGAAGGTGTGACCTATGAGCTTTCGACGACCGCATGTGGTCCGTACGCGGCTCCCCGGCCGCCACGAGCGGGGCCATTGGATAGATGGGGCGCCGGGACCGGACAAGGGGATTCTGGCGTCCGTGCAGCCCGCCAAGGCTGGCGACTACGACCAGCTGCAGGTGCACCCAGAAGGGCGCCGCGTCCGCGCGGCGGTGCGCATCTACACCAGCGCCGACCTGGTCGTCGCCGGGCAGGACTGGACAAATGGCGATCGCCTGGTCTGGGGTGTCGGGCCGCTCGCAGGGGAATACCAGGTGGTGGCCGTGTCGCCCTGGCAATCGGGGGTGATCCCCCATTTCCGATACTTGGCGGTCTTGCTGGCCGCCGACGAGTTGCAGTAGCCCAAGGACCTCGGCAGTCTGGATCGAGACCGGACGGGGCAAAACGTCCGGGAGGACTCCCCAGGCCCGGCTGGGCATTCCAGGCCACCGGGTAGGGCAGCATCGAGTCGGCGCTGGGCCGATAGCCCCATCGATGCGCAACGAAGGCAGGGATCACCATGGCACCTGAAGACCGCATTTTCGAGCTGATCGAGGCCGCCGCGGGCGCCACGCCGGTGATCTTCGCCAATGAAAACGGAAAACGGCCGGCTACGGCCTATATCGCCATGGCCGTGCACTGGGCGAAGATAAGCGCCGCTGAGGTAGGCCTGGTCGGTGATGACGGTGTGCAGCCAGTGCGCCAGCACGACGACGCGACGGTCGAACTGCAGGGCTTCGGCCCGGCTGCCTACGACGCGCTGGACGAACTGGCGCTGAAGTTGCGGCACCCTCTCTATGAGGAGCGCGCCGAGGCCCTGGGCCTGGCGCTCTTCGAAATTGGGCGTCTGCAGAACATTCCAGTCATGCGGGATGCCGTGCGTTTCGAGCGGCGCGGTTTGCTGGAACTGGGCATCCGCTACGCGCTGGTCCACTCCGAGCAGGTCGGATTCATTGAAACCGTGACCGGCACGGCGACCACCACCGGCGGCTTGACGCCTGCCATAGAAACCCCCTTTACCGCGACAGTTGCGGCCGCGCCGTAGCGGCCGCGTCGTGCAATCGCCATCCAGCCGCCATCAGGCGGCTTTTTTTTCGGAGCCGCAAATGGCAAACATCGACCGGATCGTCAATGTGGCGATCTCTCTGAACACGACCGCCATCAAGGAGCAGAATTTCTCCGACGTGCTCGTCTTGGGCGCCCACGCCTTGGGCGTCGGCCGGATCCTGGTAGTGACCGAAGCGTCCGAGCTGCTGGACCTGGGAATCAGCCAGGCCGACCCGCTCTACATAGCGGTCCGGGACGCCTTCAAGCAGATCCCGACTGTACAGCGCGTTTTCGTGGGGCGCCGGCACGTAGAAACGTCGCGAGTGACGGTGACCCGTGCCAGCGTGTCGTCCTTCCTGATCACGATGAAATGGCGCGCCGCGGACGGCGCCGTGCAAACCGCGCAGGCGAGTTTCGCGGGCCTGGCCGACAGTACGCCGACGACCATCGCCGCCGGTCTGGTGGCCGCCATCACGGCGGCGAGCGCGCCCGTCGAGGCCACGGCCGTGGGCGCCGAGATCTCCATCACGGCGAACGACGCAGAAGCCGCGGTGGCGGTCACCGTCAAGGGTAATTTGGCCCAGACAATTCCTACCAGCACCGAGACGCCCACGGCGGCCCTCAGCGCCTGCCGCCGAGAGAATGCGGACTGGTACGGCGTCGCGCTGGCCAGCCGCCTGGAGGCGGATGTTCTGGACGCGGCAGAATGGGTGGAATCCAACGGTTGCCTGTTCGGGGTTTCCAGCGCGCAGGCCGGCATCCTCGACGCGGCGATCGACACGGACCTGGCCTCCAAGTGCCAGCAGAAGCAGTACTTCCGCACGCATGTCTGGTTCCATGGCATGGCGACCAGCGAAGCGCTGGAGTCGGCCGTGATGGCGAACCGCTTCACCTACTATCCCGGCGGTGAAACCTGGGCGAATACCCGTCTCGCGGGGATCACCTATGACAACCTGGGCGAGGGCCAGGCGCTGGCGGCGCACGCCAAGAACGCCAACACATTCGAGCAGATGCGAAATTTCGCCATCACGCAGAACGGCAAGGTGGCCGCCGGCGAGTGGATAGACGTGATCCGAGGCCGTGACTGGCTGGCCGAGCAGGTGAAGATCAACGTTGCCACGCAGCTGATCAACGCCAATGGCAAAGTGCCTTTTACGGACGACGGCATCCAGATCATCGTCAACGGTCTGCGCCAGGCGCTGCTGCTTGGCCAGGCGCGCGGCCTGATCGCTCCAGACGAAATCGACGGCGCCGGCAACCGCATCCCGGGGTTCGTCATCACCGCGCCGCGGTCGATGGATGTTCCCGCCAACGACAAGGCCAACCGCATTCTGCGTGATCTGAAATTCAGCGCACGCTTGGCCGGCGCCATCCATGTTGCCGAGATCAAAGGCAACCTGACCTATCAACAAATCTAACGGGGCGACCATGTCCGCAAAAACTTACGCACCTGGCCAGGTCAAGATCGTGATGGGCGCTGTCGCTCTCAGCGGCCTGGCCGAAGACACCTTCGTGACGGTCGCCGAGATCGGCGAGGGCATCACTTCCGTTTCCGGCGCCGATGGCGAGGTCGCGCGCTCCATGTCGCGTGACTCGCGCCTGCGAATCACCGTGACTTTGATGCAGACCAGCACCAGCAATGCGCTGCTGACGGCGATGCATCAGGCCGACAAAGCTTCGGATGGCCAGGGCGCTCTGCCGGTGGCGGTCACCGATTTGCGCGGGAAGTCGCTGCACGCGGCTGATTCTGCCTGGATCGTCAAGATGCCGGACGCCGGCTATGCCGCCAAGTCGGGCAATCGGGAGTGGGTTATCGAGACCGGCCCGTCCATCAACTTCATCGGAGGCAACAGCTGATGAGCCGCAATATTCCGGTGGTGATTGGCACCACGACCTTCCACATCTCGAAATTCGACGCCTTCCGTCAGCTGGAGCTGCTGGGCGACCTGCAGAAGGAAGTGCTGCCTCCGGCGGGCTCCTTGCTGACGGCGGTCTTCAGCCCGGACGGCGCTGGGCAGGAGCGCGACGAACAAGCGATGCGCCTGGCGCTGCAAGACCTTTCGGCGCGGTTGGGGGGTGTCGCCCTTAAGAAGTGGTGCGACGAACTGATCGATCCCGAGCTGGTGAGCTTCGAGCTGCCCGGTCGAGATCCGCAGAAACTCACTCCGGCCCATCGCGGCCTGGCCTTCGAGGACTTCTCCCAGATCCTCGAGCTGCTGTTCCACATCCTCCGGCACAACTTTGCCGGCCCTTTCGTGCAATGGGCCGGCCGCTTTGGTCCGGTCCGCGAGAAGCTGGGGACTCTGTCGGCCAGTTTGACCCCGCCTTCGAGCAAGAGCTGATCATCTGGCGGCCGGTGCTGGCGGGCCACGTCAGCCTGGACGCGATCCGCCGCGGAGAGGTCGATCTTCTCGACCTCATGAAACTGAACGCGCTGATGGACGCCCAAGACGCCGCGCGGGCGCACGCAAGTAGGAAGACACAATGAGCGTAATCCGTGAGCTTGTCACCCTCCTGCGATATCAGGTGGATGAATCCGGCCTGAAGAAATACCAGGAAACCTACCGGGCGGCGCAGGACTCCCTGCAAAAGGCCAGCGCCAAGACCGTCCAGACGATGCGCCAAGCGCTGACAGGCTCGGTGTTCCAGCCCGGGGTGTGGGGCGACCGGGGGGCAAACCCCAGGGCGCCGATGGCGCCGGTCGTCGCGCCTGTTGTGGCGGGGCCATCGCCCATGCCGGCGCCGCGCGCTACCCCGCGTGCCCAGATGACTGGCCTCGGCCGGCCTGCGGCATTCCCGGTCGACGTCGCGGAAAGCCGCGCGCGGATCGGCCAAGTTCAAGCTGCATACGGCGCGCTGATGGCGCGCGCGCGAGTTGGCCTGGCCACCGTGCGCGAGGCCGGGATTGGCGCGTGGGAGGGCGCCCGCCTGGCCATCCAGGACGCGCGGCGGGCGCAGGAGGGCTTCAACCGGAACATCGTGCGCGGCGCGCGCCTGGCCCGGGAGCAGGCCGGGGCGTTCAGCGGGCTGCGTGGCGTGCTGGGGGCCGTCTTCGGCGTCTCGATCCTTAGCCGGATCTCGCGCGATATCGACGCGTGGGGGCAGATGGAAGCCCGTATGCGTCAGGCGACGGCGTCGGCTCAAGAATACGGCGAGGTGGATACGGATTTGGCCCGGATCTCGCGGCTGACGTACAAGGCATACGCGGACAACGCCGAGCTGTTCGTCCGCACGCGCCGCACGATGGCGGATCTGGGGAAGACGACCCAGGACACGGTCGATGTGACTGAGGGCCTCTCGCTAGGCATGGCGCTGTCCAGCACCAAGGCCCAGGATCAGGAATCGGTAATTTCCGCCCTGACTGCCGCCATCATGCAGGGCAAGCTGGGCATGGAGCAGTACGCGATGCTGATGCGCGCGGCGCCCCGCCTGCAGGTGGCGCTGGCGGATGGCCTTCGTACCACTACCGACAAGTTGCTTGAGCAGGTGAAGGCGGGCAAGGTCACGACAGACCAGTTTTTGCCCGCGCTTCAGTCCCAGCTCGCCAAGATGCGAGTCGAGGCCGAGGCTATGCCGGTCACTATCGCTGACGCGATGACGGTATGGAGCGACGCCTTCCAGCGCTTCTTCGGACAAATGCAACTTGGACGGGCCGCGGTCGGCGGGGTGACGAAGTCGATCGAGACGTTGGCCGATAACCTCGGGCTGGTGATCAAACTGCTGGCGCTCACAGGCGGCGCGTGGGGACTTCTTCGCCTGCGTAACTGGATGGCGCTGGCGACGGTTCAATCTGGCGGCTTGATCCGGTCGATGATCACGGCGACCCGGACGGCCATTGGCCTGGATAGCGCCATGGCGCTTCGGCGCGGCCCGGCCGGGGCGCTGCGCATGCTGACGCTCTGGACGCGCTCTCTGGCGCCGCTGTTGCGCATGGCGGCGGTGCTGACCACGATCTACCTGATCGGCGACGACATCGTTTCCTGGATGCGTGGCGACATTTCGGTGTTGGGAAGTCTGATAGGGCGTGTCGAGGATTGGAAGCACGAAATTGACGCTGTTCGCGCCGTCCTGGTGTGGATCAAGGACGCACTCGGTGGCGCCGGTAAGGAGCTTGGTCCCTGGATACTGAAGTTTGGAACCATCAGCGTTTTGGTATACGGCCTCTGGAAGATCCTCAGCCCTATCCGGGGGCTACTGGTTTTCCTGGCTACCAGGGTTGTGCCGATGCTGTGGGCAGCCTTCGCTGCCCATCCTATCGGGCGCATCATCGGCTTGGTGTTGGCCGGCCTGCTGTTGATCTGGCAGAACTGGGACAGCATCAGCAAGTTCTTCGGCGAAACCTGGGACGGGTTCAAAAAGAAGGGAAAGGAGGCTCTAGACGGCCTGCTCGGCTTTTTCGAGGACATCGGCGGGCGAATGATCGCCAAGATCCAGGAGATTGGTAGCGCCATTCAGAAATGGATCATGGATAAGGTCAAGGCTGCGGCTGACTGGCTTAACGAACTCCTGCCCGGCGAAATGCTGAACGATGAGCAGCGGGCAATGATGACGGCTCCGCGCGGCGCGCTAGGCAGACAGGGGCAGTGGCAAGCCTTCGCGTCTGGCGCCGGCGTCCCGCTGGTTTCGCCCGGGGCGGCTGTTCGGGCGGGGGCTGGCGCCGGGCGTGGTCCGGTTTCCGTGGAGATCCACAACGAAACCACGGTCAACGCTCCCGGAGCAGATCCCAATGCCGTTGCCGGCGCGGCGCGCCGGGGAACGGAGGCAACGCAGCGCCGCAGCATTGATCGCATGTCACGAATCCTTGGCGCCCCTGCTGGGGTCGAGGTTCCGCCGTAAAGGGGTAGAGGATGAGCTTTGTTTCTTTGGTTTTCGGGTGGGGAGGCGGCAGCAGCATCGGCGTCATCCCCCTCGATGCGCTCATCAGCGAAACGACCGAGCTGGAAAGTCAAGCCACCAGCTACGCGGTGGAGGACGGCCCGCCTGTGACGGATCACATCGTGCAGGACTCCGAGCGTCTGGCGCTGGACGGCTGGGTGACTGCTGCGGAGGCGACTCTTCTGGGCGGATATGGAAGAGACCTCGTCGGCGCGCCCAATTCGCTGGGCGTTGGACGTCAGAAACTGATAAGCGCCAAGGCGGCACTGCGCACGATTCATGCGGACCGCCTGCCCATCACCATCACGACCGGCCTGGACGTCTATGTGGACTTCGCCATGACCCGTTGTTCAATCGGGCGGACCAACGACGGCGGCGACAAGTTCGCAATCACTGCCGAGTTCAGGAAGATCCGAAAGGTCACCCTGCGGCAGGCGGACATTCCGCCCGAGAAAACCAGTGGCACGGCTGCCGGCAAGGCAGGTGGGACGAAGACGAATGGCGGCAAGGCGGCCGGAGCCGAACCGACCGCCAAGCAGGGCTCGGATCTGAGCAAGATTCTTGGGAGGGGCACGTGATTGTCATACCTGTGATCGACGCGAACGACAGCCTCACCGAGGTGGAGCTGGAGGGCATCACCTATTTTTTGCACCTGGCCTGGAACAGCGAGGCTGAACTATGGACTCTCTCGATCGAGAACGCCTACAACGAGGTCATCGTTGCGGGAATCGGCGTGGTGCCGGATACGCCGCTTCTCACCCGGTACCGGCATCTGGCGGTGCCACCCGGCGAGCTGGTCGCGCTGGCGCCGGACCGGCGCAACACCATCAGCCGCGAAGCTCTGCCGGCCGGCCAGGTCGCGCTTGCTTATGTTGAATCGGCGGAGGTAGCGGATGGCACGGTTTGACCGGGTATACCGGCTGCTGGTCGGCAAGCCCAACCAGAAGGGCGTGGAGATTGTCCAGCCCATGCGCATAACGTTCGACATCGCCAAGGACGCCGCCGAGGAGCCGAACGAGCATGTGATCCGGGTCTACAACTTGGCCGAGACCACGCGCCGCGCGCTGGAAGAGCCTGGACTCATGTGTGTGCTGTACGCCGGGTACGCGGAGGAGGGCGGCCCGCTCCTGATGGCCGCCGGAAGCGTGGTCTTCGCCTACACGAAGTTCGAGCAACCCGACGTGGTGACGGAGCTTATCGTCAAAGACGGCTACGCGGAGGTGCGGGACACAGCAGTTTCCATTGGCCTCGGCCCTGGCGCCCAGGCCTCGTCCATCATCCGCGACATAGCACGGCAGATGGGCCTGCCCTTGATCATGGCCGAAGATGTGCCGGACCGGCGCTGGCAGCAGGGATTTTCGTTCTATGGCGCGGCCCGCACAGCGCTGCACAAGGTGACCCAGGGGACCGGCCTCGAGTGGTCGATCCAGAACCAACAACTGCAGGTCGTCGCACGCAAGGGCACGACACGCAGGCAAGCGGTGGTGCTGGCCGCGGACACCGGGTTGCTCGGGTATCCAGAGCGCACCCGCGAAGCGGCCCGGGAAAAGGCCAAGGTCAAGGACAAGACGACCGGCGACGACGTGAACATCGTAAGCGCGCGGCAGCAGCGTGACGGCTGGCGGGTTACGTCCCTCCTGCTGCCCACGTTGAACCCTGGTGACCTGGTCAAACTGGAAAGCAGGACGGTGGAAGCATTTCTGCGCATAGAGGCGTTACGCAGTACGGGCGACAGCGCCGGCGGCGACTGGCAAACCGAGCTCGAACTGGTCGACAGGTATGCGCCGCCGAAGAAGAAGGCAAAGCCATGAATCAGAATCCGACCTCTGCGCTTCGCGCGCTGATCGCTGGCGAGCTGGCCGAGGTTTACACGACGCTCCCGGGCGTGGTGGTCTCCTATGACGGCACGTTCGTCACCGCGCGGCCGGCGCTGGCCAAGCGCCTGGCTAATGGCGAAGTGCTGCGCGCCCCTCAAATTGTCCGTGTACCGGTCTGCTGGCTCGTGGGCGACGTGAACGGCGCGCAGGCGCTGATCTCCGTGCCGCTCAAGGCCGGTGATCCGATCAAGCTGTCTTTTTCGGCGCGGGCGCTGGAAAACTGGCTGGCAGGCAGCGATGGGCCGCCGGATGATCCCCGGCAGTTCGATCTGTCCGATGCCTTTGCCACTTCGGTGGTGCGCCCGGGCACGGTGGCGGCCGATACCGAAAACGTGAGTATCCAGTACGGGCCGGCTTGGCTGAAGCTGTCTCCGGAAGGGGACTTGTCCTTCATGGTCAAAGAATGGACGGTGAAGGCAGATCAGACAACTTTCAATTCGCCGGTGACGGTAAATGGCCCTTTCGTCTACACGCAGGGCCTGGCGGGCGAGGGCGGCGATGGCGACGCATCGATGCGTGTCCGGGGCGGTGTAGCTTTCGAAGGCGGGCAGCTGACCCACGACGGCAAGAATGTCGGCAGCACCCACCACCACCGTGACAGCATGGGTGGCGAAGTTGGAGACCCCTACTAATGACCCTAGATCTAGCACTAGCCAATGACGGCGATCTTGCCGTGGACCTGTTGGGGCGCACGCGGATGATCGGCGGGGCGGACCGCGTGCGGCAGCAGGTCAAGGTCACCTTGCTCGCATTCTTGGGCGAATGGTTTCTGGACACGACCTTCGGGGTGCCCTACTTCGAAGAGGTCCTGGTCAAAAACCCAGATCGCTCCGCAATCGAGGCGGTCCTGCGCTCCCGGATTTTGAACGTGCCAGGCGTGACGCGCGTGGGCCGCCTGGCGCTCGACGTTGAGCGAACGCTGCGCGCGCTGAGAGTGAGCTTCGAAGCTGAAACGGCCGAGGGCTTGGCCAGCGACGTTGTAACTCTGCAGCTCGCCTAAATTCAATTTATTCAAGAGGTTAGTTATGGCCTACGGTGTAACGCCGGACGGGTTCGTGCGCATGCGCCTGCCCGAAATTCGCCAGGAGATCGTCGCTGACCTGCGTGCGCGGCTGATGGCCGCGGGAGTAAGCGAGTCAGTGGAGACCCGCCCGGACAGCATCACGGGGTTGCTTATCGACACCTTTGCCGAGCGTGAGGCGGCCTTGTGGGAGCAGGCGGAAGGGGTCTATTTGTCCATGTACCCCGGTTCGGCCAGCGGCGTTTCATTGGACCGGTCGGCGTCCTTTACGGGCGTCACGCGGCTGACCGATGAGCGGTCACGCGCGTATGTGGTGTTCTACGGCACCAGCGGCACAACGGTGCCAGCAGGAGCGTTGATTCGCCATCGGGTGAGCCAGAACTTGTGGGGGGTGGACGGTCAGGTGCAGATCTTGGCGGGCGCGGCCGCCGATATCACGCTCCTGCCGGAGGTGCACGCGGGGGCTCTGTATGCCGTCACCATCGACGGGTCCGCCTACTCGTATACATCGGCAGCTGTCACCAACTTGCCTGCAATCCTTTCCGGCCTGGTCGCCGCACTTGCACCCAGTGGATTGGCTGTGTCCAGTGATGGCGCGTCGGTGCGCGTTCACACCGACGGCCGCGTCGCGGCAGCATTTGCATGGACAGCGAACCTTACCCTCGCGCGGCTCGGCTCGCCGGGCTTGGCCCTCTCCGACGTGGCGTCGAATGAGGTTGCGGCAGTGGGCGATCTCAACGGCATTGTGACGGCCGTGGACGGTTGGCAAGGAGTGGAAAACCTCCAGGCCGGCACCGCAGGCAGGTTGGCTGAGAATGACGCGGATCTGCGCGCGCGTTACCCCTCTGGCCTGTTTCGACTCGGGGCGGCGACGCTGCCTAGCATTGCACCGAACGTGCGTGACCGCGTGGCGGGTGTACAGGCGCTGCGCGTCTTCCAGAATGACACCGACGCAGCTGACGCTGCCGGTCGTCCTCCGCACAGTATTCACATAGTTGTGGATGGGGGGCTTGACGATGAGATTGCCAGTGCAATCTTCCGCGTCAAGGCCGCAGGGATCGATACGCATGGCGCGGTGACAGCGGTCGTAACGGACGAAGATGGGGCATTGCAGCCGATTCGCTTCGATCGGCCGGAGCGGGTGTACGTATGGGTTTCCTGCGCGGTCACGCTGCTGCCTTCGTCTGAGCAGGCCTTTCCGCCAGATGGATTCGACAGGATTGCAGCCAACCTGGCTGCAGCTGGCGCCAGCTTTTCCATCGGCGATGACGTGATTCGCCAGCGGCTATTTGGTGCGATCTACCAAACCCAGGGGATTGCGTCTGTCGAGCTGCTGCTGGCGTCAGCTACCGATCCATCCTTCGAGCCAGGCCCGGGCGATTTCGCGCCCTCCAACATCGAGATCCTGGATATGCAGGTCGCGGTGTTTGACCGCTCCCGCATCGAGGTGACCTGATGGATCTCCAACAAGACCACGCAGGCGTTGCCTGGGGGCATTGGCTGGGGCAGTTCCAAGCCAAACCGAGACTCCAGGCGCTGGTCAAGGCGCTCCTTGAGCCCGCAGCTG
Organism: Achromobacter sp. SD115; assembly: GCF_017355315.1. Lineage (NCBI taxonomy): Bacteria > Pseudomonadati > Pseudomonadota > Betaproteobacteria > Burkholderiales > Alcaligenaceae > Achromobacter > Achromobacter sp. SD115. Next base: position 251,549 of record NZ_JADIJM010000004.1, read on the forward strand.
GGCTTCAGGGCGCGCTGCGCGATATGTACGACCAGCGCTGGCTGGATACAGCAGTCGGGAAGCAGCTGGACGGCATTGGCGAAATCGTCGGGCTGCCGCGCGTCATCGACGACACGGTCTATGTCCGCTTCTTCGGTTTCAACGGCCAGCCCAATGTGGGCGGGTTTGGTGAAGCACGGCTGCGACGGGCCAATGAGCGGGCCGTCGGCGGCTCCACGACGCTGTTGGATGCCGAGTACCGAAAGCTTCTGTACTGGAAGATCGCGCTCAATAACGGGCACGGCACGGCGCCAGAGATTGCCGCATCGCTCAAACCCATTTTCGACGTCTCCCGCGTGATTGTGCAGGACGCGGGCAACGCGAAGGTCAGGATCTGGGTAAGCCGCATCCCCGGTCCGAACGATCCTCTCATGGCCAATCCCCGCAAGTGGGTGCCCAAGGCCGCGGGCGTGGGCGTGCAACTAATCACCGGCTCGACCGAGAAACCGTTCGGTTTCCGCGGGCAAGGTTTCTATGGCTTTGGCGTCGGCGTGCTGGCGCGAGGTATCTATTGATGGCAGATCCCACTTTCTTTGAACTCTTCAAGGCCACCTGGGCACAGAACGGCCTGGCTGAGGGTATCACCGAGGTTCAGTACAAAACGGGCTGGGCCTACATCGGTTCAGTGCCGCCGTCTGTCGAACAATTCAACAAGGTGCAGCAGACGACGGACGAACGCTTGGGCTGGATCTACAACCAACTCGACGCGCTCGCCGCGGTCACCGGCCGACCGCTCCTTGCTACGAGCTCCGATGCGCTGAGCTTCGCGTTCCAGAACCTGAACGCGGCCAATCTGAAGGCCGGGACAGTGCCTGTGGCGCGGCTGTCGGGCGTGGCCACCGGCCTGACGGCTGGCGCGGCGCAGAAGCTCGAAACCGCGCGGGCGATTGGTGTGTCTGGCGATGCGACAGGCTACGGCACATTTGATGGCACGGGAAACCTCTCTTTCCCGGTCACGCTCACCGCGACAGGCGTGGCCGAGGGCATTTATGGGACCAAGGACTACATCCCGACCTTTGCTGTGGACGCCAAGGGACGGGTGGTGGGCGCGAATGCCGTCCCTGTGGGAAATGCCGCTACGGCTACGCGACTTGCGACAGGCCGTAGCTTTTCCCTTTCAGGCGGCGCCACGGCTGCAGGAGTGTCTTTCGACGGGTCCAACAATGTCAATCTGGTGGTGACCGAGCTTGACGTCAGCAAAGCGGCTGCGGGCGTGCTTTCAGTGGCGCGAGGAGGCACGGGGTTGGCGATCGCGACGGCAGGTGCGTATGTCCGGGGTAACGGGTCCGGCTTTTCGCTTTTGACCGGCGCCGATGTCATGTCCGACCTCGGCGCCGCTCCGCTGAACTCCCCACAATTCACGGGCACGCCCGGCGCGCCAACGGCGGCTCCCGGTACCGACTCGGCGCAGGTAGCGACTACGGCATTTGTCGTTCGGCACACAGCAAAGAGCATCCCTTGGATCACGCTGGCCAACTTGCCCGCGACGGACAAAGGGCCGGTCTTCGTCGTCGAGCGGCGAGAGATCTGGGTATGGGTCGAAACCACGTACTACGTCGGCTATCGGTCGCCCTACTGCGGCCGGCTGGAGTTCGGGCATACGGCCTCGCCCCTGCCTGGACAGATCGACGCGAATGGCCAATGGGTGACCACCGCAAGCTACAGCTCGCTTCAGGCCTACGCCAAAGAGAATTCCCTGATGGTGAGCGTCGAAAACTGGGCTCCGGGCGCCTATGTCTTTGCCGAAACTGGCACCGGCCTCCGGCTTCCTGACCTGCGGAATCAGTTCGTGCGCTTCACCGGCTCCGACGTCGACGGCAACACTCGGTATCTCGCCAGCTCGCAAAGGGATGCGCTGCAGCGGATTCATGGGGGTATCGAGAAAGTTCAGATCGCGGCCGGTGGTAGTGCGACATCGGGGGCGCTGTCGCTTTCGCCCTGGAATGAGTATGGGCAGTACCTGACGTCAACGGAGCTCGGGCAACGCGTGGCAAATCTGGCCTTGGATTCCGAAGCAGTTGCGAGGACCTCGTCCGAGACCCGCCCGACCAACGTGGCGCTGCACCCGCGAATCCATTTCTGACAAGGAAAGCAATGAAAACGGTGTATCAGACTGACGCCCTGGGCGTCTTTATTTTTGCCCAAGACTTGGCGGGCGACCCGCTGGATGATGAGTACCGCTTGCCGTTCCGGGCGGTGTTTGAGGCGCCACCTGCCACGGGCCCGGGGTTCGTCGCAAAGTGGGAGAGCGAGGTTCCGCCGAGCGATCCGGCATTCGGGGCGGAGGGAAGCGGGAGTTGGGCCGAAGCGGTCGACCTGCGAGCGGTGCCGCTGTATTTGACCGCGTCGGGGGCCGAGTATGTGGTGGGGACGCAGATTGACGGGGCCGCTTATCTCGGTATCGGTGCGCTGCCGGATTGGCTCACGGATGTTGCCCGCCCCGGCGAGTATCACATCTGGGAGGCGCGCTCGGGTTGGGTGCTGAACACCGCCGCGCGCGACGCGGCATTGGCGCGTAGCGCACGCGCCTGGCGGGATTTCGAGATCGCCCGCACCGATTTCCTGGTGCTGCCGGATTACCCCATTGCGGAGGCAAGGCGAGCGGAGATTCTCGAGTACCGCGCAGATCTGCGGGACTGGCCGGCGCGTCCGTCGTTTCCTGACGCCGGGTCCAAGCCGAAACCTCCTGCGTGGCTGTCCGAAATCCAGCAGTAGCCGCGGCAATCCATGCCCGCTTCGGCGGGCTTCTTTTTGTCTACCGGGGGCAGGTTTGCCATCCCGACATAGGAGCATGTGCATGCATGAAGACCAGGCCGCAATGGTCAAGATGGGTATCGGCGCCGGTGGCGCCGTTTTTTATGGCTTGACGTTGAACGAATGGGTCGCCGTGGCGACGCTGCTGTATCTCGCGATGCAGATTGGCCTGCTGGTGCCCAAGTACTGGCGGTTGCTGGTGGACTGGTGGAAAGGGAGCAGGGTATGAGCGGCATTGGGAAGCGCATCGCAGGCGGCGCCGCGGCGCTTGTCGCTTCGGGCGCGCTGACGCTGTTCAGCGCAGATCTGCAGCAGTTTCTGGGACGATGGGAGGGGGAAGGGCAGAACGTCGTCTATGCGGACAAGCTGGCCAAAGGCCTGCCCACTGTCTGCAAAGGCGTCACGAGGCACACTAGCCCGTATCCCGTTTTGGTTGGCGATTATTGGTCGCCTGAGCGATGTGCCGAGGTCGAACAGATGGTGGTGAGCAAGGGGCAGCTCAAACTGGCCGACTGCATTGGCGTAGCCATCAGTCAGCCAATTTTCGATGCCTTGAGCAGCCACTCCCACAATTTCGGCGTCCCCAGCACTTGCGCCAGCCGGGCCGTCGGCCTGATCAACGCCGGGCGTGTGGCGGACGGCTGCAACGCGCTCGCGCACGGTCCCGACGGAAAGCCTGTTTGGTCGTACGCAGACGGCAAGTTTGTACGCGGCTTGTACAACCGCCGACTTGAGGAGCGCGCGCTATGCCTATCGGGACTGCATTGATCGGTTGGCGGGGCTACGTGGTAGCGCTGGCAGTGGGCGGTGCGGTGGCTGGCGGCGCGGCCTGGGCGGCGCAGAGCTGGCGCTACGGTGCCAAGATTGCCGCCATGCGCGCCGACGAGGCTGGCCGCGTGGCCGAAGCCCAGCGCCAAGCGCGGGAGATCCTGCAGCGGCGCTACGCCGATGTGGGTTTGATCAACGAACGGAACGCGAAGGCCGAGTGGGCCGCGTATGGAGGGCTGCGCAGTGCCCAAATCGAAGATGACGGCCTTCGGGCTGATGTTGATGCTGGGCGCCAGCGGCTGCACGTCGCTGCCGCCTGCCCCGCCGCCAGCGGTGGTGGAGTGCCCAAAGCAGGAGCCGCCGCCGGCGTGGGTAATGGAGCCCGCGCCGAGCTTGATCCTGCTGCTCGATCGGATTATTTCGCCCTTCGAGCTGGAATCCGGCAAATGACGGCGCAGCTGGAGGCATGCCAAGCGCGGTTGCGTTAGTCGGCGCCCGACCATTCATCGCGCACCGCACGCAGGCCCCGCTCCAGGATGAACGTCGCCCGATAGGTCGTAGGTGTGACGCGGCAGTCAATCTCCAGCAGTCCGTCGCGTTCGCCGGCGGCGAGCACATCGCGCAACTTTTTGCCGCCTTCGAGCCTGAACGCTTCGCGCAGGCGCTGGATACTCAGGTAGTCGCCATTCTTGACGTCCGCGAGCGCGGGCAGGGCTCGGATCCAAATATCGCGAACGGGTGGGGAATTGGTATAAGTGTCGTCGTAATAGTTCATCGTGATGAAAACCTGCGCGCAGCCAAGCTGGCTAGCTGTCGATCCACTGCATCCACCACCCCTGGTAGTAGCGGGTGCCAGCAATCTCCTCGAAGCCCGCAACCATCATGCCCCTGTCTGATGCGAATGTCAGGAGCTGAGGCTCGATCAGGTCCGGGATTGATGCCCTTTCCCTGGCGCCGAACGTCAAGAGCTTGTCCATAGTCATCACCGTGACCTGACGGTTGAGACCTTTGTGAAGTATTGAATACATGTGCACCGTCCCGACCACGGGCTGGCCCGGATCGTTGTCGCGGCGGCGTTCGCCCAGGTGATGGGTGCGCAGGACGGTGCACTGGAACGGCATGATCGAAAGCAAATATACTGGACAAAAACACAGTATATTTCACCCGCAGACCTACGCAACTCGGCCCAACCTCGGCCGATAGGGGACAGATCATGGCTGATGTGGAATGGGTGCAGCGGGACGACTACTACTGGCAGGGGCCGCCTGGCTGGACGATCTGTCGAGTCTTCGTGGACGACATGTGGCAGTACGAACTGTGGTTCAGTCGCGGCGACAGTGGCACGATTTACGGCATGCGCGCGTCGTTGCCGGCCGCCCAGGACCTATACCGGCAGAAGCTGAACTAGAAAAGCGATAGGTTGGTCGCGTTCCCTACCGGCATCGGGGTGGCGGTCCACGCCTCGGCCGGTGCGCCGCGGAGCATACCCATGGCCTGATCTGGAACCGCGTCGAGCCACGCGTCGTGGGCCTCGTCCGGCAGCAGCACCGCCATTCGCTTCTCGTCATTGAGCCCGTGGTAGAGCTTGAAAAGCGTATGGTTGTCGGCGTTGACGGTGATCATGGTGTAGGTCTCCATCGGCTCACCACCGGCATCTACGGCGATATCCCAGAGTCCGGCCAAGCCCAGTGGGGCGCCGTCGCTGCGCGTAAACCGGGTAGCGATCTGGTACTTCTGCCGCCAGTCCGGCTCGAAGATAGCGTCAGCCGGAATGATGCAGCGTTGCCCTGCCTGCCAAGCGGCTTGGAACGTGCGGGCCGTCTCCAACCTGTCGGACCGCGCGTTGAAGGTGGAGACCGCGGGCGATACCCTGATACCCCGCCGAGCCAGGCCCCAATGGCCAACGACCGCTTCCCGGCCGACGCTTCCTATCGTCCGCCGGACGAACAGACCCTCATAGCCTGGGCGCATGTCGTAGGAGTAGGCGCGCGCGGGAGGGTGCACTCCGAACTTCTTGAGTAGCTTTTCAGCATCCTTGAGTGTTTGGTAATGCGAGCACATCGCGCGTCTCGTACGCTATCGTGACGGTGCCTGCCAGCCGTGCCGCTCGGCGATCACTTGCCATTCGGGTTTTTGAGAAGCAATGGCACCTTCGCAGAACAAGCGGAGCGGCTTCCATTGGGCATGGTCCAGGTCCAGCCTGTCGCCCGCGCTGGTAGCGGCTACACCCTCATAGTACTCATTGCTGTGAAGCCGATCGATTGCTGACCTCAAGTGGGCTTTAAGGTCTGGATCGTCGGTTTTCGTGTAGACCGCGGTGAATTTGTTGACACGCGCCGGCACCTGGGCGGTGACCATCAGCGCCTCAAGGGTCTTTTGGTAGCTTGTTGTCGACATTGCTGCGTAATCCATATGAAGCCTTTCGACCATCTAGGTTACTCAATGCGATGTGACAGCGGTACTGTTCGGACTACTGGATATTGGACGCTGTCTAATATTTGGTCCAAAACGCACCAAAGAAAAAAGCCCCCACTTACGTGGAGGCCCTTGAATTCTTTGGTGGCGCATCCCTGATTCGAACAGGGGACCTGCGGATTATGATTCCGTCGCTCTAACCGGCTGAGCTAATGCGCCATTTCGATAAATCCCTGCATTTACGTCACATCCGTGTCGCAATCAGTGATCAACGAAGAACGAAATTCTAGCATGAAATTTTTGGCGTGCGCAAGCGATCCGTACTCAAATTTCAAGGAAGTGCTTCATGCGTCCCGTGCAAGGCGGATCCCGGAGAACTGCCAGCGGGCTTCGGGCGGGAAAAAGTTGCGATAGCTGGGGCGGATGTGGTCCCTGGGCGTGGCGCAGGAGCCACCTCGCAGCACGTACTGGTTGCACATGAATTTGCCGTTGTATTCGCCCACCGCGCCGCTGTCGGGCTTGAAGCCGGGGTAGGCGTCGTAGGCGCTGGAGGTCCATTCCCAGGCGTCGCCGAATAGTTGCACGGGCCCGCCCGTGCCGTTGCGCGCGGGGGCGGGGCGCGTGTCCAGGTGGCCGTTTTCCAGCATGTTGGCGCGCGCGGTCAGCGCGCCTTCGGGCAGTTGGCGGGCGGCATGTTCCCATTCGGCTTCGCGCGGCAGCCGTACGCGCGCCCAGCGCGCGTAGGCATCGGCCTCGAAGTAGCTGATGTGCGTCACCGGCGCCTGCAGTTCCAGTTCCTGCATGCCGCGTAGGGTGAAGATGCGCCAGTCGTCGCGCTGTCCTTCCCAGTAGAGCGGGGCGCGCCAGCCTTCGGCGCAGACCCGGTCCCAGCCCAGCGACAGCCAGAGTTCGGGGCGCTTGTAGCCGCCATCGCGGATGAAGGCCAGGTACTCGTGCTGAGTCACCAGCCGATCGGCCAGATGGAACGGCGCCAGCAGCACGTCATGGGCGGGGCCTTCGTTGTCGAAACCGAAACCGCTGCCGTCATGGCCGATGCGCGTGACGCCGCCGGCGTAGCGGGTCCAGCCGGCAGGCGTGGCAGGCGGCAGCGCAGGCGTGCCTGGCGCTACGTAGACGGGCTTGAGCGGATTGGCCGACAGCATGTGCTTCAAATCAGTCAGGATCAGTTCCTGGTGCTGCTGTTCGTGATTCAGCCCGAGTTCCAGCAAGGCGTCGAAGGCGGGATCGTTGCCCCCCAGGCGCGAGATCAGCTCATGCATGGCCTCGTCCACGTGGCGGCGATATTGCTGCACCTCTGTCAGCGCGGGACGCGAAAGCAGGCCGCGGTGCGGACGCGGATGCTTGGCGCCGACGGCGTTGTAGTAGGAGTTGAACAGCATGCGGTACTGCGGATGGAAGACCGAATAAGGCGGATGAAAGCGCGTCAGCAGAAAGGTCTCGAAGAACCAGGTCGTGTGGGCCAGATGCCATTTGACCGGGCTGCAGTCCGGCATGGATTGCACCTGGCAATCCTCGGCGCTCAGGGGGGCGGCCAGGGCCGTGCTGGTCGAGCGCACGGCGTCGTAGCGGTCGTGCTGCCCCGCCTGGCCGGCAGCGTAAGGTCCGGTGGCGGGGTGAGTCAGCAGGCACGCAGGTTCCATGGCGATCCTCCAGTGGCGTTGAGGGCGGGCCCGCTTCAGGCGCGGGCGCTGAAAACCGAAAACCAGCCGCGGGAATCCGACCAATGCACGACGTCGCGGTAGCCGGCGCTTTGCAGCAGGTCGGCGAAGGCTGGCGGGGTGAACTTGTAGGAATTTTCGGTGTGGATGCGTTCGCCGGCGCTGAAGGCGCGCGCGCCGCCGGGCCAGGCCACGCGCACCGCGCGTTGCGCTTCCAGATGCATTTCGATGCGCGAACTGGCGCTGTTGAACAGCGCCACATGGCGCCAGTCGTCCACGTCGAAATCGGCGTCCAGCACGCTGTTCACGTGCCGCAGCAGGTTCAGGTTGAAGGCCGCGGTCAGGTGCAGCGCGTCGTCGTAGGCGGGTTCCAGCACCTGCTTGGGTTTGACGCGGTCCACGCCCACCAGCAGCCCGCCGCCCGCGCATTGCTCGCGGATCCGCCGCAGCATGGCATGCGCGTCCTCGGGACTGAGATTGCCGATGCTGGAGCCGGGATAGAAGAACAGCCGCCGTTCGGCGGGTACGCTGGCGGGCAGGGCCAGCGCGTGGGTGTAGTCCTGGCCGATGGCGGTGATCTGCAGGTCGGGGTAGGACAGCTGCAGGCGGCGCACCGCGGCTTGCAGGTAGTCGGCCGAGATGTCGATGGGTACGTAATGGCGCGGGCGCAGGCTGGCAAACAGGCGTTCGGCCTTGACGCAATCGCCCGCGCCCAGGTCCACCATCGAGAGCACTGGGCCGATGTGGCGGGCGATGTCGGCGCCGTGACGCTGGAAGATTTCCGACTCGCAGCGCGTCGGGTAGTACTCCGGCAACTGCGTGATGGCGGTGAAGAGCGCCGAGCCCAGCGCGTCATAGAGGAACTTGGGATCAATGTGCGCGTGACGCGCCAGCAAGCCGTCGCGCAGTTCGATTTGTTCGGCGCTGGGAGGCTGCGGCTCCTGGGCGATGAACGTCGGCGCGGCGGGGGCAAACAGTGCGGAAGGCGAAACCATGCGTCCTGTTCCTTTTCTGTCGCCGGACCACCCCCGGCGGACACGTCCCCGAAAGGGGTGGCAAGCGCTAGGGAGGCACGGCGTTGGGAGGCCCAGACCAGGCGGTTCTGGCGCATTGCAAAAGTCTATTGTGGCCGCCAGGGCAGGGCCGGTGTCAAGCGCCAAGCCGCTGAATGCAATGGACTTTTACGAATTCGAAAGGGAGCCTGGACGCCTGCGCCCGCGTTCGGCCGCAGCCTTCCGATACGTTTGCTTGCGTTGAAATATCGGTTTACCGCTGGTTGCCAAAGCTCTGGCGAGGGTGCCCGATGATGGTCACAATGGGGCCACGCAATGCGCAGCCCCGTCCGGGAACGCGGCATGCTGCATTGCGTCAGGCGGCCCGATTCCGCGAGGCCCGACAACGACAAGGAGCGACGATGAACCGTAAGCACCAACGCGCCGAAATGGCCCTGCACCGTGAACGGGTGAGCGACAGCTTCCATGAACTGCTCGCCGGTACGGAAGACCTCTTACGGTCGACCGCTACGTACACAGGCTCCGAGATCGAGGCGGCGCGCGCGCGCCTGAAGCGCCAGGTGGCCGAGGCGCGCGAGTCCGCCGGTGATTGGGAGGGCGCGGCACGGGAGCGCGCGCGCCGCGCCACCGCCTACGCCGACGAGTACGTGCATGAACATGCCTGGAAGTCGGTGGGCGTGGCGGCGCTGGTGGGCGCCTTGCTCGGCTGCCTGCTGGCTTCGGGCGGCCGCCGCTAAGCCGGAAAGCCATGAAGCCGCCCGCGGCGGTGCGCCGGCCGGGATTGCGGCGGGACAAGTGGCCGTGGCTGGCCGGCGCATACCGGTGGTTGTTGCCGCTGGCGTGCGCGGCCTTGCTGGCGGCGTGCGCCAGCGTTCCCGACTCCCAGGAGCGCCGCGAACGCGAATCGCAGGCCAGCCTGTCGGCCGACGCGGCGCTGGACAGCTATCGCCGCGGCCAGGGTATCGCGGCGGATCCGCAGACTCCCAAGGATGACTTCCTTGCGCGTCACCTCGCCGTCGAGCAGGCGGTCAGCGGCGCGCCGCTGGTGGCCGGCAACCGCGTCCGGCTGTTGGCTGACGGGCCCAGCACCTATCGCGCCATGTTGCAGTCCATTGCGCAGGCGCGCCGATATGTGCACATGGAAACCTATATCTTCGATGACGATGCCGAGGGTGCGCGCTTTGCCGAAGCCTTGATCGCGGCGCGCAATCGCGGCGCCGAAGTGTCCTTGATGGTCGACGCGGTAGGGACCATCAAGACGCCCGATGCCTTGTTCCAGCGCCTGCGCGACGCGGGCGTGCAGGTGGCGATATTCAATCCGGTCAACCCGGCCAGCGGCCGCGCGGGGTGGTCGCCGAACCAGCGCAACCATCGCAAGGTGCTGGTCGTGGACGGCAAGGTCGGCTACCTGGGCGGCATCAACGTCAGCAGCGTCTACGAATCCTCGCCCGGGTCTGGATCAGGATCGAGATCGGGAAGCGGCGCCGGCAAGGCCGACGGGCCAGCTGCGGCGGATGCCAAGGAAGCTCCTTGGCGCGACACGCATCTGCGCATCGAGGGGCCCGCGGTGGCCCAGCTGGAGCAAGTCCTCCGCGCTGGCTGGGAATCCCAGTCCAAGGAACCGATCAAGGGTGGAGACTCGCAGGTAGCGCCAGCCGCAGGCGCGACGACCGTGCGGATACTGGCCAACCAGCCGGATCGCAGCGATGGCTACACCGTCTATCTGACGCTGATGTCGGCGTTTGAAAGCGCGCAGGAATACATCCACATCACCATGGCGTACTTCGTGCCGGATCCGGCCTTCATCGACGTCCTGACGGACGCGGCCGGACGGGGCGTCGACGTGGCGCTGGTGCTGCCAGGCTTCAGCGATTCGTCGCTGGTGTTCCATGCGGGGCGGTCGCATTACACGGATCTGCTGAGGGCCGGCGTGAAAATCTACGAGCGGCGCGATGCGCTCCTGCATGCCAAGACCGCGGTGGTGGACGGCGTGTGGTCCACGGTGGGTTCCAGCAACCTGGATTGGCGCAGTTTTGCCCTGAACTACGAAATCAACGCGGTGGTGCTGGGGCCTGAATTCGCGGCGGAAATGGAGGCGCTGTTTCAGCGCGATGTCGCCGATGCGGTGCGGATCACGCCCGAGGCCTGGCAGGCCAGGGGCGTGGGAGACCGTTCGATGGAGTTCTTCTCGCGCATGTTCGAACGCTGGCTGTAGCGCCCGGCGCCAGTCGGCTCAGACTTGCGCGGCGGCCGGTGCGGCATGGGCGGCGTGTTCTTGCGCCAGGGCCGTGGTGATGTCGTGGGTCGGCTGGAACGAACTGGCCTGGGCCATCGACCAGCCTGCGCGGAACACCTGGTGGCGGAATTCGCCGCGCAGCAGTTCGCCGGGCGCCAGCTCCGGGAACAGCGCCGACAGCAGCCGGATTTCGCTGGACGAGATGCGGCGCGCGATATGGTGCGGACGGAGTTGGCCGGGGTGAGTCAGGCCGGCTGCCGCCAACAGTTCCGCCAGCGCATGCAGGGTGTTGCGGTGGAAGTTGGCCACGCGCTGCGCCTTGTCCGGCACCACCAACGCGCGCTGCCGCAGCGGGTCTTGCGTGGTGACGCCAGTGGGGCATTTGCCGGTGTGGCAGGCCTGGGCCTGGATACAGCCGATGGCGAACATGAAGCCGCGCGCCGCGTTGCACCAGTCCGCGCCCATGGCCATGACGCGGGCCATGTCGAAGGCCGTGATGATTTTGCCGGACGCGCCTAGCTTGATGCGGTCGCGCAGGTTCACGCCGATCAGCGTGTTGTGGACCAGGCGCAGCGCTTCGCGCAGGGGCGTGCCGACGTGATCCACGAACTCCACGGGCGCGGCGCCGGTGCCGCCTTCGGCCCCGTCCACCACGATGAAGTCCGGCGTGATGCCGGTTTCCAGCATGGCCTTGACGATGGCGAACCATTCCCAGGGATGGCCCACGCAGAACTTGAAGCCGACTGGCTTGCCGCCGGACAGCTCGCGCAGGCGTGCCACGAACTTCATCAGGCCGATGGGCGAGTCGAAGGCGGAATGGGTGGCGGGCGAATTGCAGTCCTGCCAGGCCACGACGCCGCGCGCCTCGGCGATCTCGGGCGTGACCTTGCCCGCGGGCAGGATGCCGCCGTGGCCGGGCTTGGCGCCTTGCGACAGCTTGATCTCGATCATCTTGACCTGCGGCGTACAGGCATTCTTGACGAAGGCTTCTTCGGAGAACGCGCCGTGTTCATCGCGGCAGCCGAAGTAGCCCGAGCCGATATTCCAGACCAGGCCGCCGCCCGGCTGGCGATGGTAGCGGCTGATGCCGCCTTCACCGGTGTCGTGCGCGAAGTTGCCCTGGCGGGCGCCCTCGTTCAGGGCCAGGACGGCGTTGGCCGACAAGGCGCCGAAGCTCATGGCCGACACATTGAACGCGGACATGGAGTACGGCTGCTTGCACTCGGGGCCGCCCACGGTGACGCGGAAGTCGGTGTCGGGGATTTGCGAGGGCGACATGGAATGGTTGATCCATTCGTAGCGGTCGCCGTAGACGTCTTCCTGGGTGCCGAAGGGGCGCTTGTCGATTTCGCGCTTGGCGCGCTGATAGACGATGGAACGCTGCGCGCGCGAGAACGGCGCGGCCTGCGTGTCGTCTTCCAGGAAGTATTGGCGGATCTCGGGACGGATGAACTCGAACAGGAACCGCAGATTGCCCAGGACCGGATAGTTGCGTCGGATGGCGTGGCGGGTCTGCACCAGGTCATAGACGCCCAGCGCGCCCAGCAGCGCCAGCGGCACGGCCAGCCACAGCCACCAGAGCGAGCTGGTCGCAGCCAGGGCCGCGGTGACCGCGGCGCCGATCAGGGTCAACAAAAAAGCCGTGTAACGGCCGAAAAACCAGCTCATGTCCATCTCCGTATTTCGGGATGGAGCAACCATACACCAGGAGCCATCCCCTCGTGCCGGGGGAAGGTCCTGGAATACTGTTTCTCAGCAGCTGGAAGCCGCCGGGGTCTTCTCCACCGCGAGGCCGAACGCCGGACGCAGGCGCACGCCCAGGGCGCTGCCGGCGAAGGCGGCCGGCAGCCACAGCCAGGCGTGCAGGCTGCCCGACAGGATGCCGCTGAAGTAGGCGCCGATATTGCAGCCGAAGGCCAGGCGCGAACCGTAGCCCAGCAGCAGGCCGCCGACGACGGCGCCCACGAGCGAGAGGGCCGGCACCTTCCAGATGGGTGCGAACTTGCCGGCGGCGCTGGCGGCGGCAAGCGCGCCCAGCATCAGGCCGATGTCCATGACGGTGGTGACGTCCTGGCGCAGCGGCGCGGCCAGCGAGGGCTGCTTGGCCCAGTAGGCCCAGGTGGCCACGTCGCCGCCGAAGGCGTCCAGGGTCTTGGCGCCCCACAGCGCGAAGGCGGACGTGATGCCCCAGGGGCGGCCGGCCAACGCCAGCGTGGCGAAGTTCAGCACCACCAGCGCCACGCCGCCCCAGATCAGCGGCCAGGGACCTTGCAGCAAGGACACCGGGCGCGCGGTGCGCGAGGCAAAGGAGATCACATGGCCGTGGCGGCGCTTTTCCAGCGCCGTGGCCGCCCACGCGATCAGCGCGAACACGGCCAGGTTGATGGCCAGCGCGGGCGCCAGGCCCCAGGTCTTGATCAGCGAGGTCGGCGCCAGCGCCGGCAGGTTCGACCACCAGCCGAAGTTGGCGGTGGCGATGACCGAGCCGATGATGAAGAACAGCAACGTGACCACCATGCGGGTGTTGCCCCCGCCCACGGCGAACAGCGTGCCCGAGGCGCAGCCGCCGCCCAGTTGCATGCCGATGCCGAACAGAAAGGCGCCCAGCAGGACCGAGACGCCCGGGGGCGACACGAAGCCGCTGACCGGCTGGCCGAACAGCGAGCCCGCCGCCAGGAAGGGGAAGAACAGCAGCACGCCCGCGGCCAGCATCAGCATCTGCGCGCGCAGCCCGGCGCCGCGGCGGTCGGACACGAACACGCGCCAGGCTTGGGTGAAGCCGAAAGAGGCGTGGTACAGGGTCACGCCCAGCAGGGCGCCGACAACCCACAGCGCTCCCTGGCGCCAGCTGACGGTCTGGTGCAGGTACAGGGCGCCTGCCAGCACCAGCAGCAAGGCGATCCAGAGCGGCTTGCGGTTGATCTGGATGGGCGGCAGGGCGGAAGACGGCAGGGGGAGGGTGGAAGCGTTGGTGCTCATGGGCGAGTCCCGGGGATCTGATGCGTAAGAAAGCAAAACGGGCGCGCGCAGGCACCCGTATAGGTTCGTAAGTCTAAAGCGGTGCAAGCCTGACTCAAACCATCGATTAATGTCTTTTAAATAACTAAAAGTAATATGTGGCCGTCTATTGCAGCCGCCACGCCAGCGCCGCCAGGGTCAGCAGCAGCACTGGCAAGGTCAGCACGATGCCGACCCTGAAGTAATAGCCCCAGGTGATGCGCAGGCCCTTGCGCGCCAGCACGTGCAGCCACAGCAGCGTCGCCAGGCTGCCGATGGGGGTGATCTTGGGGCCGAGATCGCTGCCGATGATGTTGGCGTAGATCATGGCATCCTTCACCACGCCGGTGGCGCTGGTGTCCGCGATCGACAGCGCGCCCACCAGTACGGTGGGCAGGTTGTTCATGATGGAGGCCAGGAAGGCGGTGATGATGCCCGTGCCCATCGCCGCGCCCCACACGCCATACTCCGCGCAACGGTCCAGCACCTGCGCCAGGTGCGCGGTCAGGCCGGCGTTGCGCAGGCCATACACCACCAGGTACATGCCCAGCGAGAAGACTACGATGTGCCAGGGGGCCTCGCGCATGATGCGCCGCGTGCCGACGATATGCTGCCTTCCGGCGATCAGCAGCAGGCCCAGCGCCCCGACGGCGGCGATGGCGCTGACCGGGATGCCCATGGGTTCCAGGATGAAAAAGCCCGCCAGCAGCAGCGCCAGCACGACCCAGCCGGCGCGGAACGTGGTCAGGTCGCGGATCGCGGAAGCAGGCGCGGGCAGTTGGCTTACGTCATAGCGCGGCGGAATGCTGCGGTGGAAGAACAGCAACAGCACCGCCAGGGTCGACGCCACGGCCATCAGGTTCACCGGCAGCATCACCGACGCGTACTCGCCGAACCCGATGTTGAAAAAGTCGGCCGAGACGATGTTGACCAGGTTGGACACGATCAGCGCAATGCTGCCCGTGTCCGCGATGAAGCCCGCAGCCATCACGAAGGCCAGCGAAGCGCCGGGGCCGAAGCCCAGCGCCACCAGCATTTCCATGACGATGGGTGTGAGGATCAGCGCCGCGCCGTCGTTGGCGAACAGCGCGGACACCGCCGCGCCCAGCAGCACGATCAGGACGAACAGCAGCCGGCCCCGGCCTCCGCCCCAGCGTGCCACGTGCAGCGCAGACCATTCGAAGAAGCCGGCCTCGTCCAGGATCAGACTGGTGACGATGATGGCGATGAAGGTGGCGGTGGCGTTCCAGACGATGCGCCAGACATCCGCGATGTCGGCCAGGTGGACCACCCCCGTAGCCAGCGCGAGCGCCGCGCCCAGCACGGCGCTCCAGCCTATCGACAGGCCTCTGGGCTGCCAGATGACCAGGGTGATGGTGAGTACGAAAATGGCGGCGGCGAGCAGCATGATGAAAAGCGTCAGGAAAGCGGATGGGCGCTGATCCAGGCGACCAGCAGGCTGACAGTCAGCACCGATGCCACCGTGGAGACCAGGATGGCGCGCGAGGTCACGCGGGCGTCGCGGCCGTACATCTGCGCCAGCATGAAAGGCCCTGTGCCGATCGGCAGCGCGCTCATCAGCACGGCGGTCCAGGCCCATATTGGCGGCATGGTGAAGACATGGAACGCCAGCACGGCCGTGACGGCGGGCTGCAGCAAGAGCTTGCCGGTGACCAGGCGCATGACGCCCGGCCCCGAGCTGGATGTTTCCGTCTGCGCCAGGAACAGGCCTATCGTGACCAGCGCGCAGGGGCTGGCGGACGCGCCGAGCAAGGCCACGTAGCGGTCCACGCCCTCTGGCAGCGCGAGCCCGGTGAAGGCCCAGGCCAGGCCCAGCAGCGGCGCCGCCAGCAGCGGATTGCGCAGCAGCGCGCGCCCGACCTTGAGCAGCGTGGAGGGCAGGTTGGGCGTTTGCTGGCGGTCGAACTCGATCAGGGCGATGGCACAGCCGAACAGCACGCTGGCGGTGAGCAGAGTGGTGAATGTGGCGGGCGCCATGCTGTCGGGGCCGAACAGCGCCAGGCATAGCGGAATGCCCATGTAGCCGGCGTTGGCGTAGGATGCGGCCAGGCCCTGGATGCCGCGGTCGGTCAGCGCGCGCTGCGTGCGGCGCGCGCCGGCAAAAGAGACCAGGAACGTGACGGCGATGCCGCCCGCGAAGGCTCCCACGAAACCCCAGTGCGCCATGTGCGCCAGGTCCACCTGGGTCATGGCGCGGAACAGCAGCGCGGGCAGCGACAGATAGACGACGTAGCGATTCAGTGCGTCGGTGGCGCCGGAACCCAGGATGCGCCAGCGGGCGGCGAGCCAGCCGGTCAGGATCAGCGCAAAGACCGGCAGGGCGGAGGTAATGACGGCGTTCATGGACGGGGACCTGGAAGGGCGCTCATTCTACTTGGGCGACGCCCGTGCCGTGCGCGTCACCAGCAGGATGCCGAGCGCTGCCAGGGCCATGCCGGGCCAGGCCAGCGCGGGGATGGCTTCGCCCAGGATGATCAGCGCGATGATGGCCGTGCAGGGCGGCACCAGGAAGAACAGCGCGGACACGCGCGAGGCCTCGCCGTAGCGGATCATGGTCAAGAGCAAGGTGATGGCCACCAGCGAATTGCCCACGACCAGATAGGCCAGCGAACCCAGCAAGGGGCCGGTCCACTCGATGTGCATCGGTTCCAGCCAGAACGCCAGCGGCGCGGTGGCGATCAGGCCGACCGCGTACTGCACCATATTGGAGGTGACGGGGTGCGTCTGCACGCCGTAGCGCTTTTCATACAGGGTGCCCCCAGCGATGCAGAGCAGGGCGCAGATGGCGAACGCCAGGCCTAGCGGCGAGAGCACGTCGATCGAGGCCTTGGCGATGATCACCAGCGCGGCGCCCGATACCCCCAGGCCCAGGCCCGCCCAGCGGCGGGCGTCGACTTTCTCGTGCGCGATCGCCGGCGCCAGCAGGCCGATCAGGATAGGCTGCAGCGATGTGATCAGCGCCACGGCGCCGGCCGACATGCCCTGTTTGAGCGACAGATAGGTGAAACAGAAGTAGCCTGCCTGCAACAGCAGCCCGACCATCGCCAGATGGCCCCAGGCGCTGGCGCCGCGCGGCAGCGGCGGGCGCAGAACCAGCATGAAGGGCGCAAGAATCAGCACCACGCAGGCATAGCGCAAGGCCAGGAACGTCATGGGGTCGGCATAGGCCAGACCCACCTTGAGCACGACGAAACCGCTGGACCAGAGAAGCAGGAAGAGCGCGGGCGCGGCTTTCAACCAGGCGGGGGGAGCGGCAGGCGGCATGTGGCGGAACATGGACGACGTGGGCAAGCCGCGATCGTACCCCCTTTTGGCCCTTGTTCATCCCTGCCTAAAATGAGGCGTAGGATTCTTTTATTCATTTGCTGCACGCGAGGGATGGACATGTCGACCAACAAACAAGCTACGGTGCGTATCGCCCTGGGAACCTGGGACCGTTTGCGCGACGACGCATATTCGGTGCGTCACGAGGTGTTCGTCGTCGAACAGAAAGTGCCGCCCGAAGTCGAACTGGACGACGACGACGCCGTGTCGGTGCACGCCGTGGCCTACGGCCCGGACGGCACGCCGATGGGTACGGGCCGGCTTTTGCCCGACGGCCACATCGGCCGCATGGCGGTTCACAAGAAGGCGCGGGGCATGGGTGTTGGCAGCCAGTTGCTGGACGCGTTGATCAAACAAGGCCATGGCGACGGCCATCGCATGCTGGTGCTGCACGCGCAGACACATGCGGCGGGCTTCTACCAGGCGCACGGCTTCAGTGTGGAAGGCGAGGAATTCGTCGAGGCCGGTATTCCGCACGTGGTCATGACACATGTGCTGAAGTAGGGCGGTCTTGCCCGGCTCAAGAAAATTGCGAGCCGGGCAAGAAAATTGGGCCGGACAAAGAAAAAACCCCGGACGCTTACGCGTTCGGGGTTTTTTTGGCGCATCACGCAGGTACCTCGTGATGTAATAATTGGTGCCCAGGAGAGGACTCGAACCTCCACACCTTGCGGCACACGGACCTGAACCGTGCGCGTCTACCAATTCCGCCACCTGGGCGCTGATGCTTTACTTGTCGCTTCGCTTTCGCGTTGTTTCTTGTTCAGCAGCAGAGGAACGAGATTATGCACACTTTTTTAGAAGTGTGCAAGTCATGTGGGGTTTTTTTCATATTTTTTTGCCGCCGGGCCGCTTTCGAAGTTTCGATATAGTGTCGCCCCATGTCCCGTACCCTCTGCACGCGTTGCCTGCGTCCTCGATCACACTGTTTGTGCGCGCTGATTCCCGCGCTTTCCTGTCGCACGCGAGTCGTGGTGCTGCAGCATCCCAGCGAGGCGCGCCATGCCTTGAACACCGCGAGGCTGGCCGTGCTGGGCCTGGCGGGCGCGCGGCGCGTGGTGGGCGAATATTTTTCGGAAGAAGATTGGGCATTGCCCGGGTACCTGCCTCGCTTGCTGTTTCCCGGAGAGGGCGCCGAGGTGTTGGTGCCGGGCTACGGGCAGGATCTCGCCGCGCCCATCAGGTTGATCGTGCCCGACGGCACTTGGGGGCATGCACGCAAGTTGCTGCATATCAATCCCGCACTCGCCGCCTTGCCGCGCGTGATGTTGCCCGCGGGGCTCTCCACGCGCTACCGCGTGCGCCATGCCGACGTGCCGGGTGCGCTGTCCACGATAGAGGCCGTGACGCATGCCTTGAACGCCATCGAAGCGCCGATGAATTTCGATGCGCTGCTGCGGCCTTTCGAGGCATTGATCGATGGCCAGATCGAAGGAATGGGCACCGACCTGTACGCAAGGCATCATTTGAACCGCAAAGTGCCTTGGCGTTGAAGGGCAGGGTTTGCGAAGCGCAAAGCAAAAGCCCCGGAAATCTTGCGATTTCCGGGGCTTTTTAGCCTTTGCCATCAAGACCGGCTTGCTTGGTCTTGATTGAAAATTCCGTGGTGCCCAGGAGAGGACTCGAACCTCCACACCTTGCGGCACACGGACCTGAACCGTGCGCGTCTACCAATTCCGCCACCTGGGCACTGAGCGATACTGTCAGAAGTATGTGATACGCTGCCGCCCTAGTTGCATCGCTTCAGTTAAAACACATTAACTAAAGCATGCTTCCAAAGTGCAGTTGGTTCTACAATACGGTTTTAAGCAACACTTGCTTTAAACCAACCTTCTGACCATTTTCTGCTTCAGTGTTCAGCCTTGGGCGAACCACAGAAGCTGCGCATTATATACGGAAATTTTAGCTTTGGCAAAACGATCGAATAACGAATCGAATAACAACAGATCAACACCCTTGCCCGAAGCGCCGCCGGACTTCGATCCTGATGTCCCGTCCCGTGAAGCCATCCTGAAAGCGCTGCGCGCCGCAGGCTCGCCGCTGTCTCCGGTGGAACTGGCCGAACGCATGGGCGTCGAGCGCGCCGCGACGATGGTGGGATTTGAGCGCCGCCTGGGCGCCATGGAGCGCGACGGGCAATTGATGCCCAATCGCAAGGGCGTGTTGCTGCTGGCCACCAAACTGGACTTCGTTGCCGGCAAGGTGCTGGGGCATCGCGACGGCTTCGGCTTCCTGCTGCGCGATGACGGCGGGCCCGATCTGTTCCTGTCGCCGCGCGAAATGCTCAAGGTGCTGCATGGCGACCGCGTCCTGGTCAAGCCTGCCGGCGAATACCGCGGCAAGCCTGAAGGCACCATCGTCGAAGTCATCGAACGCCGCACCAACAAGCTGGTGGGACGCTTTCTGCACGAACACGGCCTGTCCATCGTCGTTCCCGAGGACCAGCGCATCAAGCACGACATCCTGATTCCGCCCAGCGATACCAACGGCGCCCAGCACGGGCAGGTGGTCGCGGTTGAAATCATGGAGCAGCCCACGCGCCATACGCAGCCACTGGGCCGCGTGGCCGAGGTGCTGGGCGAGATCGACGATCCCGGCATGGAAATCGAGATCGCGGTGCGCAAGTTCGACGTGCCGGTCGAATTCTCGGAGGCCGCGCGCAAGCAGGCGGCGCGCCTGCCGGATGTGGTCAAGAAGACCGACCTGAAAGACCGCGTCGATCTGCGCGACGTGCCGCTCATCACCATCGACGGCGAAGACGCGCGCGACTTCGACGATGCCGTCTACTGTGAGCCTGTGGAACTGGGTACGGGTCAGCGCAAACGTCCGGGCTGGCGCCTGCTGGTGGCCATTGCCGACGTGAGCCACTACGTGCGTCCGGGCGACGCGCTGGACGACGACGCGATCGAACGCGGCACCAGCGTGTACTTCCCGCGGCGGGTCATCCCGATGCTGCCGGAGTCGCTGTCCAACGGCCTGTGTTCGCTGAACCCGGACGTCGACCGTCTGGTGCTGGTCTGCGACATGGTCATCCCGGCCAGCGGCGCCAAGGCCGGCACGGTCACGGCCTACCAGTTCTATAACGCGGTCATGCATTCCCATGCGCGCACCACCTATACGAACATCTGGGCCGCCTTGCAGCAGCCCGGCGGTCCGTCGGCGCACGCCATGCGCAGCGTCATGCCTCAGGTCCAGCACCTGTACGAGCTCTATCAATTGCTGGCGCAAGGGCGCAAGAAGCGCGGCGCCATCGACTTCGATACGGTCGAGACCAAGATCGTCTGCAACGAGCTCGGCCGCATCGAGCAGATCGTGCCGTCGGTGCGCAACGATGCCCACAAGCTGATCGAGGAATGCATGCTGGCCGCCAATACCTGCGCGGCCGACTTCATGACCCGCAGCAAGCATCCCGGCCTGTACCGCATCCACGAAGGGCCCACCCCCGAGCGCCTGCAATCGTTGCGCGAATTCCTGCGCACCATGGGCCTGTCGCTGGGCGGGGGCGAGACGCCCACGGCCAAGGACTACGGCGACTTCCTGGATTCGGTGCGCGGACGTCCCGACTATCAGCTGCTGCAAACCATGTGCCTGCGCTCCATGCAGCAGGCGGTCTACAGCCCCGACAATATGGGCCACTTCGGCCTGTCCTATCCTGGCTACAGCCATTTCACTTCGCCCATCCGCCGCTATCCCGACCTGCTGACGCACCGTGTCATCAAGGCGTTGCTGGCCGGCCAGCGGTATGTGCCCAGCCTGGAAGACCAGCCTGTGGTGATAGGCCGTACGCAGCGCGAGCACGAACACGCCATCTGGGAAAAGATGGGCCTGGTCCTGTCCGCCAGCGAGCGCCGCGCCGACGAGGCGTCGCGCGACGTCGAGGCCTGGCTCAAGTGCTGGTTCGTCAAGGAGCGCGTGGGCGAAGATTTCAGCGGCACCGTTACCGGCGTCGCCAGCTTTGGCATCTTTGTCACGCTGGATACCCTGCACGTCGAAGGGCTGGTGCATGTTTCCGAGCTGGGCGGCGAGTACTTCCAGTTCAACGACGCCCTGCACGAGCTGCGCGGCGAGCGCACCGGCATGCGCTACCGCCTGACCGACAAGGTTCAGGTCCAGGTTTCGCGCGTGGACCTGGAGGCCCGCCGCATCGAGTTCCGCCTGGTGCAGGGCACGAGCTTCGACGCCCTGCGCAAGGCCTCGGCCCGCGGGCCGGACGAACCGTCGCGCCGCGTGAAGAAGGCGGCCTCGCCCAAGCCCGCCGCCCTGAAGGGCCAGACCGCCAAGGAGCGGCGCGCCGAGGCCAAGAAAGCCAGCAAGCCACCCAGGGCGTCCAAGCGCGCCGCGCCGGCCAAGAAGGCCGCGCACAAGCGCCACTGACGCTTCTTTATGGCCTGGCCGTCGTTTGGCGGCCGCGCCATAAGGGGTAACATTGCATTTATGCCCGGCTTGGTCCGGTGGCCCGCCCCGCTCTGGGGCGGGTATTCGTTTATCTAAAGGTATTGCATTTATGGCGTCGACCCAAGTCCTGGCCGGGTTTCACGCGGTTGTTGCGCGGCTGCGCCACGCGCCCGACTCGATCAAGGAAATCTATGTAGAGGCGTCGCGCCGCGACAAGCGGATGCAGACGTTCATCGAGCAGGCCGAGAAAGCGGGCTGCCGCCTGCATCCGGTCCCCATGGAACGCCTGGACGGCTTGTCCCGCGGCACCCGCCACCAGGGCGTGGTGGCGCTGGCCGAAGAACGCCAATTGGCGGTGGATGTGGACGAAGTTCTCGACGTCATCGAAGGTCCGCCGCTGCTGCTGATACTCGATGGCGTGACCGATCCGCACAACCTGGGCGCCTGCCTGCGCACCGCCGATGCCGCTGGCGTGCACGCGGTCATCGCCCCTCGCGACCGGGCCGTCGGCCTGAACGCGACCGTGCAGCGCGTGGCTTGCGGCGCCGCCGATACGGTGCCCTATCTGATGGTGACCAACCTGGCGCGCACCATGCGCAGCCTGAAGGACCGCGGCGTGTGGCTGGTGGGTACCGACGACCAGGCGACCGACAGCATGCACCAGATCGATGCGCGCCAGCCCATGGCCTGGGTCATGGGGGCGGAAGGCGAGGGCATGCGCCGCCTGACGCGGGAAACCTGCGACCAGTTGGTGAACATTCCCATGCTGGGTTCGGTGGAAAGCCTGAACGTCAGCGTGGCCAGCGCCGTCTGCCTTTACGAAACCGTGCGTCAGCGCCGTTCCTGATCCATCCGCCTTGCCTATCCTGTAGACCACATCCTCTTCGCGTCAGCCCATCATGCACCAGAACGGCTTTACCACCACGATCCTCCATTCCGACCGCAAGCAATCCGTCGAGCACGGAGCGGTGCACAAGCCCATGCATCCGTCCTCGGAGTTCGCTTACGAAGACGCCCGCGAGCTGGCTGCGGTCTTTCAGGGCAAGGCCGGCTTCACCTACGCCCGCCAGGGCACGCCCACCACTACCGCGCTGGAGGCCAAGGTCAACCAGATGGAAGGCGGCAAGGGCACGGTCAGCTTCGCGACCGGCATGGCTGCGCTGGCCGCGATCTTCACCACGCTGCTGCGCCGCGGCGACCATCTGGTGTCCAGCCAGTTCGTGTTCGGCAATACCAACAGCCTGCTGGGCACGCTGCTGGAGCTGGGCATCGAGATCACCTTCGTGGATGCGACCGATTCGGCGCAGGTGCGCGCGGCGATCCAGCCCAACACCCGCATGGTCTTTACCGAAACCATCGCCAACCCGGGCACGCAAGTTGCTGACCTGGCCGTGATCGGAGAAATCTGCCGCGAGAAGGGCCTGGTCTACGTCGTCGACAACACGCTGACCTCGCCCTGGATGTTCCGGCCGGCCTCGGTCGGGGCCTCGCTGGTGATGAACTCGCTGTCCAAGTACATCGGTGGCCATGGCAACGCCTTGGGCGGCGCCGTGACGGATACCGGCCTGTACGACTGGTCGGATGACTCGAACATCTACGAGGCCTATCGCAAGGGGCCGTCCACCAGTTGGGGTCTCACGCAGATCAAGAAGAAGGGCTTGCGCGACATGGGCGGCACCCTGGCGGCCGAGCCGGCTCACCGCATCGCGGTGGGCGCCGAGACGCTGGCCCTGCGCATGGCCAAGCATTGCGCCAACGCGCTGGCGCTGGCGCGCTTCCTGGAAGAGCATCCCGGCGTGGCCAAGGTGCATTACCCCGGGCTGGCCAGCCATCCGCAGCATGCGCGCGCGGCGGCGTTGTTCGGTTCGCGCTTCGGCGGGTTGCTCGGCGTGGAACTGGCCGAAGGGGTGGATTGCTTTGATTTCCTGAACCGCCTGCGCATCGTGCTGATGGCGACTCACCTGGGCGATACGCGCAGCTTGGCGCTACCCGCCGCTCACACCATCTATTACGAGATGGGCGCCGAGCGCCGCAAGCAGATGGGCATCGCGGACAGTCTCATCCGGGTGTCCGTGGGCATCGAAGACGAAGCCGATCTGCTGTTTGATTTCGATCAGGCGCTCAACGGCTGCCTGCAGGGATAATGCGGCACGCGCGCGGCCGGTGGCTGGCCGCGCCTGCAACGCCATCGGGATAGTGCCCATGCTTATACAGATCGCAGAAGTTTTTACGCCTGAAGAGGCGGCCGAGATCCGGCGTCGCCTGGACGCCGCCGATTGGGTCGACGGCAAAGTCACGGCCGGCCATCAGTCGGCCGAGGTCAAGCGCAACCGCCAATTGCCGGAGCAGCACCCCTTGGCGCAGGAGCTGGGCAACCTGATCCTGCAACGCCTGGCGGTCAACAACCTGTTCATGTCGGCCGCGTTGCCGCGCAAGATCTTTCCGCCTTTGTTCAATCGCTACGAGGGTGGCGAGTCCTTCGGCTATCACGTGGACAACGCCGTGCGCGGCATTGCCGGCACGGCCGAACGCGTGCGCACCGACCTGTCGGCTACGTTGTTCTTCTCCGAGCCCGACTCCTACGACGGCGGCGAGCTGGTCATCGACGATACCTACGGCCCGCGCGCGGTGAAGCTGCCCGCCGGACACATGGTGCTGTACCCGAGCACCAGCCTGCACAAGGTCAATCCAGTGACGCGCGGCGCGCGCGTGTCGTCCTTTTTCTGGATGCAGAGCCTGGTGCGCGAAGACAGCCAGCGCGCGCTGCTGCTGGACATGGACGTGGCCATACAGCGCTTGAACCAGGACGCCGCGGGGCATCCTTCCATCGTGCAGCTCACCGGCATCTATCACAATTTGCTGCGCCGATGGGCCGAGGTCTGACGCAAGTTAACTATCGCGTTCGGGGGTGTCGCGCAAATCCCGAAATGCGTGTTTCTGTTTATTGCGAAAAGGTCTAAAAGCTAGTATTGGCGCGGGTTGTGGTGAGGTTTTCGCTTGACAGCCGCGCCACGCCAAGGCCTAATACACGTCTGCGTCGCTGACGATTTGAAGGCAATTTGCCATTGAATCCAAGCGGCGCAGCAGTTTAAAAGTTGTGCTTCGCAGCGCAAGAAAAAAGTTTATCCACTGTCTGTTCGTCGTTTGTCGGGTCTTGCGTCTTCAGCGGCGTCCATCATGACGGCCATGAACTGCACTACCGGCAGACTCCATACCTTGTGAGGGGTACACCTGAATGAACAAAACCGAACTCATCGATCACATCGCCAGCAAGGCTGACATCTCCAAGGCTGCCGCTGGTCGTTCGCTCGACGCCCTGATCGGTGCCGTCAAGACCACCCTGAAGAAGGGCGGTACGGTTACGTTGGTTGGCTTTGGCACGTTCGCTGTGTCGGCTCGCGCCGCTCGCACCGGTCGTAATCCGCGCACCGGCGAAACCATCAAGATCAAGAAGGCCAAGGTGCCGAAGTTCCGTCCGGGCAAGGCCCTGAAGGACGCCGTCAACTAATGGACGGCGGGCGGATCGCAGGCGCAGACCTGGCGATTTGCCCACAAGTGCGCGGTCCGGTATACTCCGGCCCGCGTATTGCTTTTGAGTGCCCCGGTTGGCAGTTGCTTGTACGGATTTTTCGCGAATTTCGTCTTGAGGCTGCATCAGAATGGGTGCTTAGCTCAGTTGGTAGAGCGGCGCCCTTACAAGGCGTAGGTCACAGGTTCGACCCCTGTAGCACCCACCAAAAGCTCCGATATGCGCTCCACACAAAACCCGCACACGTCATGGTGGCGGGTTTTTTGTTTTGGGTTTTGTTCTCCATCGATTGGGTTGGCTTGCATCGCTCGGGCGCATTGATCCTGGTCAGAAATGTAGGACCGGATCAGATGAAATAGGACGTGCGAATCATTCGCATTTAAGATATTATTGTGGGCTTGTACCGGTCAGCCGGCGTCGCCATTGCGTGTGCGTCTTTTACTGGCTGGCCGGATAAGTCAATGCACCCTGGCTGATTCATGCCTAGTTTTCAACGCGGTTGGAATTCTTCTTCGCGCTCTTCATTCGGTATACGCGCAGGCGCTGGCCTGACGGTCCTGGCGCTGCACGCGGCAGTAATCGGCGCCATCTTCATGGCGCCCGAGAATCGTCCTGAACTCGAGGAACCGGAAGCCATCATGGTGAGCGTGGTGGATGCGCCCATTCCCCAGATCGCCAAGGCCGAGCCCACTCCCGAAGAGCCGCAGCCGGTGACGGAAACGCCGCCCGAGCCGCAACCCGAGATTGAACCGGAACCCGAGCCTGAGCCCGAACTCAAGCCCGAGCCGGAGCCTGAACCCGAACCGGAACCGGTGGTTGAAAAGCCGCCGATGCCGGCGCCCAAGCCCAAACCCAAGCCGCCACCCAAGCCTAAGCCCAAGCCGGAGCCCAAGCAGGACGTCAAGGTCGAGCCCAAGCCGGACGCGCCGAAGGCGCCGCCCAGCGGCGCGCCCGAAGGCACCCAGGCGCCGCAAGGGCCGCAGCAGGGACCGCCGCCCGACCAACCGGTGCTGGTGTCCAGCATCGAGTTCCAGGGCGCGCGTCCCATGCCCAATTACCCGATGGCCTCGCGCCGCATGCGGGAAGAGGGCCGGGTGGTGGTGCTGGTCGAGATCAATACCCAGGGGCTGGTCGAGCGGGCAACCATCGACGCTTCCTCGGGCTTTCCGCGCCTGGACGAATCGGCGCTGGCAGCCGCCCGCAAGGGCCGTTTCAAACCGTATACCCGTAACGGCGTGGCCTATCCCGCCAAAGCCAAAATTCCGTTCGATTTCGTAATGAGGAACTGAGATGTCCAACGCACTGCATAGCGCCACCCTGGTGGCGCAGGCGACCACCAGCCCGGCAGCGCCGGCTGCCGCCGCTGCTGCGCCTGCCGCGGCTGCGGCCGCGCCCGCCGCCCAACAAGCCGCCTCGACCGTCGGCGCCGTGGCTCAGCAAGCCGCTGGCGCTGTCCAGCAGTCGGCCGACACGCTGCAAGGCGCTGCCGCCGCGCTGCCCTCGGCGCTGCCTGCCGCGCCGGCTCCCATCGCGGTCCCCGACATGGGTTTCATGCACTTCATTGCGCAGAGCGACTTTGTCGGCAAGAGCCTGTTCATCATCCTGATCCTGATGTCGCTGGTGACCTGGTACCTGATCCTGGTCAAGGTGGCCAGCAACGTCAGCATGCGCAAGCGCTCGGCGGACTTCCTGAACAAGTTCTGGAACGCCAGCTCGCTCGAGCAGGTGGAAAACGAAATCGTCACGCACGGCGCGCGCGATCCGTTCTCGCACTTGGCCAGCCATGCCATGCATGCGCAGGCGCATCACAACAAATTCGGTGCGACCAAGCTGGAAGAAGCCGGGAGCAATACCGATTTCGTCACGCGCACCATGCGCAAGGTCATCGATGAAGAAACCGCCAAGCTGGAAAACGGCCTGACGGTACTGGCTTCGGTTGGTTCGACGGCGCCGTTCGTGGGCCTGTTCGGCACAGTCTGGGGCGTGTACCATGCCCTGGTCGGCATCGGCCTGTCCGACGGCGTGACCATCAACCGCATCGCCGGTCCGGTGGGCGAAGCGCTGATCATGACGGGCCTGGGCCTGGCGGTCGCCATCCCTGCGGTGCTGGCGTACAACACCTTCGTGCGCAACAACCGCGTGTTCCTGTCGCGCCTGGATGCCTTCGCGCATGATCTGTTCGCGTTCCTGACCACCGGCCAGCAAGTTGCGCTGTCCGACGGCAAGGTGCGCGCCCTGCGCCGCCAGAACGGCAACGGCGCTGCGGCTCAACGCGGGAGCGAATAATGGCCTTTGGCAGCTTCGAGGGCAAAGGATCCGGAAGCCACACGGTTTCCGAGATCAACATGGTGCCCCTGATCGACGTGATGCTGGTGCTGCTGGTGATCTTCATCATCACCGCGCCGCTGCTGGCGCATTCGATCAAGATCAACATGCCCCAGGTGGCCGCCGAGCAGATCGAGGAAGAGCCCAAGACGGTCGACCTGGCCATCGATGCCAGCGGCGCGCTGTTCTGGGACGAGAAGCCGGTCAATATCGATGACCTGCCCAACCGCTTCAAGTCGATCGCCGGCACCAAGCCGCAACCCGAGATCCGCATCCGCGCGGACCAGAACACCCGCTACGAAACGCTGGCCAAGGTCATGGCTTCGGCGCGCCGTTCGGGCATGACGCGCATCGGGTTCGTCACCACGCCTCCTTCGGGCGGCGCTGCGGGCGCGGCAGCCCCCGCCGCAGCCGGAGCCGCCCCGGCTCCGTCCGCACCTTGAACGCTTCCCGGCCTCGGGGCGTATTTCACGCCCCGTTCCGGCCGGGATCGCGCTAGAATCGCCGCATGCGAGTTCTGGTAATCGAAGACGACACCACCCTGGGCCATGCGCTCCAGGAATTTCTGGCCGACCAAGGCTATGCGGTCGACTGGCTGACCGAGGGCGACCGGGTTCTGGGCGCCTTGGCAGGTCAGCCCTACGACCTGATGCTGCTCGACCTCAATCTCCCGGGTATGAGCGGGCTGGACGTGCTGCGGCAGTTGCGGCAGGACGGCAACCAGGTCCCCGTGCTTATTCTCACCGCCCGCGATGGCATCGAGGACCGCGTTGCCGGCCTGGATGCCGGGGCGGACGATTACGTCACCAAACCTTTCGAACTGCCCGAACTGGCGGCGCGCGTGCGCGCCTTCGGCCGGCGCCGCGCCGGCCAGGCGCAGCCCCTGATCGAAGTCGGACCGCTGGTGTTCGATACCGTTGGCCGCGAAGTCCGCGCCAATGGCCAGCGCTTGTCCCTGTCGGTGCGCGAACTTTCTGTCCTGGAAATGCTGATGGCCCGCGTCGGCCGCGTCGTGACCAAGCGCCAGATCGTGAACTCGCTTTCGGCCTGGGATGCCGACTTCAGCGAAAACGCCGTCGAAGTCTATGTGTACCGCCTGCGCAAGCGCCTGGAAGGCACGGGCGCCAGCATTCAAACGGTGCGCGGCTTTGGCTACATGCTGGATGTGGAAACGGCCTGACGGGCCGGCTCCGGCCGGATCGCGCCGGCCGAGCGCATCCATACGCCTGGGCGAGAGTATTGCGTCATGATGCAGGAACGCGCTCCTACCGCTACTCCGGCTCCTCGCCCCTTGCTTCCCTCCCGTTCGCTGGCGCGGCATCTGGTTATTCGCCTGATGCCGCCGATCCTGCTGCTGGTCCTGCTGGACCTGGCAGCCACCTGGGTCATCACGCACAAGATCGACATGTCGCTCTGGATGCTGGAAGATTTCTTCTGGCTGATGGTGGTGGGGCAGATCGCGCTGATTGCGCTATTTACCTGGGTGGTGGTGCAGGGGGTGCGCTCGGGGCTGCGTTCGGTCAATCATCTGTCTGAGGAGATCAGGCAACGCTCCATCGACGACATGCAGCCGCTGGAAGTGGCCGGCGTGCCGGTCGAGATCGAGCCGCTGGTGACCCACACCAATGATTTGCTGCTGCGCCTGGACGCCTCGCTGGCGGCCCAGCGCCGCTTCATCGGCCATGCGGCGCATCAGTTGCGCACGCCCTTGTCCGGCTTGCGGCTGGAGTCCGAGCTGATGTTGGCGCGTCCCTTACCCGACGACGTGCGGGCGCGGGCGGAACGCATCAAGGCCGTCAGCGACCGCATGATCCGCCTGGGACAACAATTGCTGGTCCTGGCGCGCGCCGACCCCAACGCCCGCCCGCAAGACAGCTTCGTGCGCATCGACCTGTGCGAATGGGTGCGCGCGAACGGTGCGGAGTGGTTTCCGCGAGTGCGCGAGGCGCACTACGAGCTGGATCTGGTGGCGCCCGACGCGCCGATCTGGATCGACGCCGATCCCTTGCTGTTGGCCGAACTGCTGGGCAATCTCATCGACAACGCGCTGCGCTATGGCAACAAGACCGGCCGCATCACGCTGATCGTCGGCGCCAATCCGCCGTCGCTGACCGTGGAGGACGATGGGCCGGGCATTTCTCCCGATGAGCGCGAACGCGTGTTCGAAGCCTTCTACCGCTCGCCCACGGCTACCGCGGGCGGGTCGGGCCTGGGGTTGGCCATCGTGCGGGAAATCGCGCATGCGCATGGCGCCTGGTGGAAGCTCACCAGCCGCCCGGACTTTTCAGGAACACGGCTTTCCGTCGTGTTTCCCGGCCCCCGCAAGGGAGCCCAACTCACTCGTCAAGAACCTACATCATGAGCCAAGGTTCGGCCAGCGTTCCTTCGTCGTCCAATGGGCATGCACTCGGCGGGCACGCGCCGTCGTCGCGCGCGGCTCTCATCATGGGGGCGCTGGGTGTGGTGTACGGCGATATCGGCACCAGCCCTCTGTATACGCTGCGGGCCTGCTTGACGGGGCTGAGCGTGCACACCGATCTGGAGCCGGCCCACCTGCTGGGCGTGCTGTCCATCCTGTTCTGGATGCTGATGGTGGTGGTGTCGTTCAAGTACGTGACCCTGGTGCTGCGCGCCGACAACCGCGGCGAGGGCGGCACGCTGGCCTTGCTGGAATTGGCGGTGCGCGGACGCGAAGGCAAGCTGCGCTGGGTGCTGATCGTGTTGGGGATCTTCGGCGCGGCGCTGTTCTATGGCGACAGCATGATCACGCCGGCGATCTCGGTGCTGTCGGCGCTGGAAGGGATCGGCATCGTGTCGCATCAGCTGGATGCCTGGGTGGTGCCGTTGGCGCTGGTGGTGCTGATCGCTCTGTTCGCGATCCAGTCGCACGGCACGGGCGCCATGGGCAAGCTGTTCGGTCCGGTGATGCTGCTGTGGTTCGGCACGCTGGCCGCGTTGGGCGGTTGGCAGATCTGGCAGACCCCGGAAGTGCTGCGGGCGCTGAATCCGATGTGGGGGCTGCGCTTCATCGTCGAGTTTCCCTGGATCAGTTTCGTGCTGCTGGGGGCGGTGGTGCTGGCCCTGACCGGCGCCGAGGCGCTGTATGCCGACATGGGCCACTTCGGCCGTCCGGCGATCCGCCGCGCCTGGTTCAGCATGGTGCTGCCGGCCTTGACGCTGTGCTATTTCGGCCAGGGCGCGTTGCTGCTGCGCGATCCGACGGCGATACGTAATCCGTTCTTCATGATGGCGCCGGAATGGGGGCTGGCCCCGCTGGTGGCGCTAGCCACCATCGCGACCATCGTGGCGTCGCAGGCGGTGATTTCCGGGGCCTACTCGGTCACGCGGCAGGCGGTGCAGTTGGGGTTCTGGCCGCGCATGCAGATCCTGCACACCTCGGCGGTCGAGAAGGGGCAGATCTATCTGCCGCAGGTCAATGCGCTGCTGCTGTGCGCGGTGCTGATCCTGGTGCTGCTGTTCCGCAATTCGGACAATCTCGCTGCGGCCTATGGCTTTGCGGTCACCGGCACGATGCTGACGACTTCGGTGCTGGCTTTCGCGGTGCTGCCGCGAGGTTCGACCGGAATCAAACGTGTGTTGTGGCTGGTGGCGCTGGGCCTGCTGCTGTTGTTCGACGTGCTGCTGTTCTCGGCCAACGTGTTCAAGATCCACGAGGGCGGCTGGCTGCCGCTGCTGGTGGCCATCGTGGTGTTCACGCTGATGATGACGTGGCGGCGCGGACGCCGGCTGCTGTCCGAGATGCAGCAGCGGGACCGTCAGCCGCTGAAGGAATTCATGGCGCAGCTGGAGGAATATCCGCCGTCGCGGGTGCCGGGCACCGCGATCTTCATGACGATGAATTCGGGCAATGTGCCGCCGGCGCTGCTGCATAACTTGAAGCACAACAAGGTGCTGCACGACCATGTGCTGTTCCTGACGATCCTGGTGGCGGACGTGCCTTATGTCTCGCCGGAAGAACGCTTCTCCGTGACCAAGCTGTCGGCGTCGAGCTGGCAGGCGACGATCAACTACGGCTTCAAGGAAGATCCGGACGTGCCGGAGGCGCTGCGGCTGGTGGCGGAGGCCTATCCCGAGATTGATCTGGAGCCGATGCGGACTTCCTACTTCCTGTCGCGGCAGACGGTGGTGGCGGCCAGGAAGCCGGCGTTGTGGCGGTGGCGGCGGGCGGTGTTTTCGTTCATGGCGCGGAACTCTACGCGGAGTACTAAGTTCTTCAAGATTCCGGCTAATCGGGTGGTGGAGATGGGGATGCAGGTGGAGCTCTAGGCTCTTGCTTGCTTGTCTGTTGCGGTGTTCGGGTTCTGTTGACGCCTGTGGCGGCGGGGGCCTGCCACGCGCGGGGCAACGATTGCGGTCCGGAGCCTTCGCTCCGGACTTCCCCTTCGTCATCTTCGTCAAGGCCTTCGGCCTTTCCTTCAGATTCCCTCGGGCTTATCGACGCCCCGCGCGCGGCAGGCCCCCGCCGCCCCAGGCTGCGTCGGTTGAATGTGTCCGGTCGCAGAAGAGGACGGCGTGCTTGGCGTTCTCGCCAAGGATTTGGGTTTGGCGATGGATCTTGCGGGGCTCGCCCCCGGCCGGCCGCGCGAGCGGCCTTTGGGGGCTTCGGCGGTTTCTTGCGATTGATGTTGTTCAAACAAAAAGCCCTTCGGCATGCCGAAGGGCTTTCTGGTTTTGGGCCTTGAAGAATTACTTCTTCTTGCCTTCGCCGCTCAGCTGCGGCAGCGAGCTGCCGGAGGAGGCGAGCAGGCCGGTCTTCACGTAGGTGAAGAGCTTGCCGCGGGTGTCGACGATGTCGAGGTTGCGCATGGTGAGCTGGCCGATGCGGTCCGCGGGCGTGAACGGGGCGTTTTCGACCTTTTCCATGGACAGGCGCTCGGGCGCGTAGGTCAGGTTGGGCGATTCGGTGTTCAGCAGCGAGTAGTCGTTGCCGCGGCGCAGTTCGACGGTAACTTCGCCGGTGACGGCGCGGGCGACCCAGCGTTGGGCGGCTTCGCGCAGCATGATGGCTTGCGGGTCGAACCAGCGGCCTTGGTACAGCAGGCGGCCGAGCTTGCGGCCGCTTTCGCGGTACTGCTCGATGGTGTCTTCGTTGTGGATGCCGGTGACCAGGCGCTCGTAGGCGATGAACAGCAGGGCGAGGCCCGGGGCTTCGTAGATGCCGCGGCTCTTGGCTTCGATGATGCGGTTTTCGATCTGGTCGCTCATGCCCAGGCCGTGGCGGCCGCCGATGCGGTTGGCTTCGAGCATCAGTTCGACGGGGTCGCTGTATTCCACGCCGTTCAGGGCGACCGGATGGCCTTCCTCGAAGCGGACGGTGACTTCCTCGGCCTTGACGGCGACGTCGTCGCGCCAGAACGCGACGCCCATGATGGGCTTGACGATGCGGATGCCGGAGTTCAGGTGCTCCAGGTCCTTGGCTTCGTGGGTGGCGCCCAGCAGGTTGGAGTCGGTGGAGTAGGCCTTTTCAGCCGACATCTTGTAGTCGAAGCCGGCCTGGCGCATGTATTCCGACATTTCGGAACGGCCGCCGAGTTCGTCGATGAAGCGCTGGTCCAGCCAGGGCTTGTAGATCTTCAGGTCCGGGTTGGTCAGCAGACCGTAGCGGTAGAAGCGCTCGATGTCGTTGCCCTTGAAGGTGCTGCCGTCGCCCCAGATGTTGACGTCGTCTTCCTTCATGGCGGCCACCAGCATCGTGCCGGTGACTGCGCGGCCGATGGGGGTGGTGTTGAAGTAGGTGATGCCGGCGGTCGAGATGTGGAACGCGCCCGCTTGCAGGGCAGCGATGCCTTCGGCAACCATCTGCGCGCGGCAGTCGATCAGGCGGGCCTTCTCGGCGCCGTAGGCCATGGCCTTGCGCGGGATCTCGTCGTAGTCGGACTCGTCGGGCTGGCCCAGGTTCGCGGTGTAGGCGTAGGGGATGGCGCCGTTGTTGCGCATCCACAGGAGCGCTGCGCTGGTGTCGAGGCCGCCGGAGAAGGCGATGCCGACCTTCTGGCCGGTGGGAAGGTTCGGGAGAATAGTGGTCATTGTTTGAAGTGAGACGCCAACAGGACTTGGACAGCAGACTTGGACAGCCGCTAGCCGCCAAACAAGAGAAACGGACGCTATTTTAACTCTTTTGCCGCCGACGGGCCGGGGGGCGCGAATAGCGCCGGCAGCTCCAGCCGCCGGATCAGGAGCGCGGTGGCGGCGGCCAGCCGGGTGGCGGGGCGGTGGCGGGCGCTGGCCAGGACCAGGTCATTAGTGATGGTCGGGTCGACGATGTCGCAGAGCGACAGCTCGTGCTCGGCGGCGGGGCCGCGCGCGGCCGAGCGCGGCAGGATGGCGTAAGCGTCGCCCTGGGCGGCCAGTTCGACGATGGTCTGGACCGCATCCACCTCGACCGCGATGGTCAGGCGCACGCCCTGGGCGCGGCACACGCTTTCCACCAGGGTGCGGATGGCGTTGGGCAGGCTGGGCACCACCAGCGGGTAGTTGCCCAGTTCCGCCACGGCGATGCGCGCGGGCAGGGCGGGCTGGTGGCCGGGCGCGGCCACCAGCACCAGGTCTTCGCGGAACAGGGACTCGTAGGCCAGTTGGGGCGAGGGCGCGGGGTCGTAGAGCAGGGCCAGGTCGACGCGGCCGGCCAGCAGCCATTCGCGCACCTGCGCGCTTAGGCCTTCGGCCACGGCGATGGAGGCTTCGGGAAAGCCGCGGCGGAAAGCCTGCACCAGCGGCGGCGTCAGCACCCGCGCGATGCGGGGCGGCAGGCCCACCACGACCTTGCCGGTGGGCGTTTCGCGCAGGGTCTGCAGGTCTTCCTTGGCGCGTTCGGCCAGGGTCAGCAGGGCGCGGGCGTGCTCCAGGAAGCGCAGGCCGGCCTCGGTGGGTTCTGCGCCGCGTCCGTTGCGATAGAGCAGGTGCTGGCCGAGTTCCAGTTCCAGCAGGCGGACTTGGCGGCTGAGCGTGGGTTGCGCCACGTCCAGCATTTCGGCCGCGCGCGAGAAGCTGCGCCTCTCGGCCACCCGCAGGAAATACTCGATCTGCTTCAAGTCCATTGGATATTAGGAAAATCTATATCTGAAATCAAAGATATAGCATTGTTGGGCTGCGGGCAATCCGGGACCATGGCGTTTTCACCGCAGGAACCCGCCTGTGTCCGATTGCCGTCCTCCGCTTGCCACGCCGTCCCGTCCCCGCCACGCCTTGCCGCCGGGCGCCTGCGACGCGCATTGCCACGTGTTCGGGCCGGCGGACGTGTTTCCGTATGCCGAGGGCCGTTCGTACACGCCGCCGGACGCGCCTTACCAAGCGATGGCGGCGCTGCATGAGCGCCTGGGCGTGGAGCGCGCGGTGGTGGTGCAGGCCAATTGCCATGGCTCCGATCACCGCGCCTTGCTGGACGCGCTGGCCCAGAGCGGCGGCCGCTATCGCGGCGTGGCGCTGCTGGGGGCCGACGCGACCGAGGCGGGCGTCAGGCAATTGCATGAAGGCGGGGTGCGCGCGGCCCGTTTCAACTTCGTGCCGCATCTGGGCGGCGCGCCCGATCCGGCGGTCTTCGATCGAGTGGTGGCGCTGATCGCACCGCTGGACTGGCATCTATGCCTGCACCTGGATGGCGCGATGCTGCCGGCGCTGCTGCCGCGCCTGGCCGCGTTGCCGCTGCCTTTCGTGGTCGATCACATGGGACGGCTGAAGGCGAGCGACGGGCTGGCGTCGCCGGCGATGCAGGCTTTGCTCGGCTTGGCGAATGTGCCGAAAGCCTGGGTCAAGGTGTCGGGCATCGACCGCATCGCGCCGGGCAAGCGTCCGTTTGCCGAGGGCCTGCCCTTCGTGCGCGCGCTGGCCGAAGCTTTGCCCGACCGCTGCCTGTGGGGCACGGACTGGCCGCATCCGAACGTGGCGGGCGATATGCCGGACGACGGCGAACTGGTCGACCTGTTTTTCCAAGCGTGCCCCGATGCCGCCTTGCGCCAGCGCATCCTGGTGGACAACCCGGCGCGGCTGTACGGATTCGAGTAGGCGCGGCAAACGCGGCGGCCATCTGGCGGCGCGCGAACGACAAGAAAATTCCATTCAATCAGGAGACATCATGTTCAAGAAAATACTGTCAGCCGGCTTGCTGAGCCTGGCCGCTTTGGGCTCCGCCCATGCCGACGGGCCGGTGCGCCTTATCATCGCCTTCCCGCCGGGCGGGCCGGTGGATCTGGTGGGCCGGGTGCTGGCCGAGCAGTTGGGCAAGGAACTGAAGCAGCAGGTCATCGTGGAGAACAAGGCCGGCGCCAACGGCAATATCGCGGCGGCTTATGTCGCCAAGGCGCCCGCGGACGGCTCCGTGCTGTTCCTGACCAGCGTGGGCGCGGTCGCGATCAGCCCGGCGCTGTACAAGGACTTGCCGTATGACCCCGTGCGCGATTTCGCGCCGGTGTCCAAGGTGGTGAACAACGCCACGGTGTTCGTGGTGAATCCGTCCAATCCGGCAGTTGACGCCGCGGACTTCGTCAAGAAGTCGCAGGCCGCCTCGCAGTCGGTGGCGATCGGCTCGTCGGGCATCGGCAGCATTCCCCATCTGACGCTGGAAATGTTCGCCGATTCCAGCAAGGCGAACGTGATGCACGTGCCTTACAAGGGCGCGGCCCCGGTCATCAACGACGTGATGGGCAATCAGGTGTCGGGCTTCTTTGGCGACGTGCCGGGCCTGATCGGCCATATCCAGGGCGGCAAGCTGAAGCCCCTGGGCATCGCCGCGCCGACCCGCCATCCGCTGCTGCCCGAGGTCAAGACGCTGGCGGAGCAAGGCATTGCCGGGGTGGAATCCAACAACTGGTACGGCATCGTGGCGCCGGCCGCCACGCCGCCGGCCACGATCGACAAGCTCAACCAGGCCGTGCGCGCCGCGCTGAACACGGAGAGCGTACGCGCCCGCCTGGAGAAGTTTGGCGCCCAGGCCGCGCCGGGCAGCCCGCAGGAACTGGCCGCCCTGATCGCGTCCGACCGCGAGAAGTGGACCGCGCTGATCCAACGCAAGAACATCCGGCCGGAGTAACGATGAACGCATGCAGAGTAGGGCTCGTGGCACCCGGCACCCGCCCGGAACTGGCAGAGGTCGAGGCGCGGATCTCGGCTGCGCGGGGGCGCATCTCGCCCCTGTACCAAGTGCTGCTGAACAGTCCGGCCGTGGTCCAGGGTTGGGAAGCGATGTTGACCGCGATCCGCCTGAACACTTCGGTGCCGCCGCGCCTGCGGGAGTTGATCATCCTGCGCGTGGCGACCTTGAACAACGCGCCCTACGAGTTCGAGGCCCATGTGCCGCACGCGCTGGCTGCAGGCATGCCGCAGGCGCTGGTCGACGAATTGCGCGGCGG
Organism: Achromobacter sp. SD115; assembly: GCF_017355315.1. NCBI lineage: Bacteria > Pseudomonadati > Pseudomonadota > Betaproteobacteria > Burkholderiales > Alcaligenaceae > Achromobacter > Achromobacter sp. SD115. The sequence continues at coordinate 288,409 of NZ_JADIJM010000004.1, forward strand.
CCCGGCGCCCGCGGACTTGCAGGGCCTGGAGCCGGGCGAGGCCGAGGTGTTGGCGCTGACGGATGCCATGACGCGCGACATCGAGGTGCCGGACGCGGTGTTCGCGCCGCTGCGCGCGCGCTACGATGACACGCAACTGGTGGAACTGGCGGCGACCGTGGGCGCGTACAACATGGTGTCGCGCTTCCTGGTGGCCTTGCGCGTTGGACATTGAAAAGGAGACGGGAGTGCAGGAAACCATATTGCTGGCGTCGCTGGGCGAGCGCTTCGATGAGCCGCGCGCGCGCGAACTTGAGCGGACCTTGACCCAAGGATTGGAAGGCTTGCGCGCCGCCGCGTACGCCGCCGTGGAAGAAGACGAGACCTACGTCTATCTGCGCGGCCAGGCGGCCGCGTTGCCGGAAGCGCAGGCCCGCCTGGCCGAGAGCTTTCCGGGCGCCCGCAGCCGCGTGCTGCACCTGACGCTGGACCTGGCCGGCGCCTCGGCGGGGCAGGACGCGCCGTGGCACTACATCGTCGAAACCGACGTATTGCCCGAGGCCGAAGCCGACTTGAACGCCTGGTACGACCAGGAGCACCTGCCGGGCCTGGCGGCGGTGCCTGGCACCGTGCGCGCCATGCGCTATGAATGCCGCGACGAGTCGCCGCGCTACCTGGCCTGCTACGACCTGCACACACGGGAGACCTTCGGCAGCCCGCCCTGGCTGGCCGTGCGCGCCAGCGACTGGAGCAGCCGCGTGCGCCCGTCATTCCGCAATACCCGCAGGACCATGTTCAAGCGGATCCTGTAGGCTCGCGGAGCCGTAAAAAAAAGGCCTGCGCATCGACAGATGCGCAGGCCTTTTTTGCGTGCGTAAGCCTTACTTGATCTGGCCCAGCAGCAGGAATTCCATCAGCGCCTTCTGCACGTGCAGGCGGTTTTCGGCCTCGTCCCAGACCACGCTTTGCGGTCCGTCGATGACTTCACCGGTGACTTCTTCGCCACGGTGGGCGGGCAGGCAGTGCATGAACACGGCTTCGGGGTCGGCGGCAGCCATCATTTCGGCGTCCACGCACCAATCAGCGAAGGCGGCGCGGCGCTCTTCGTTTTCGGCTTCATAGCCCATGCTGGTCCAGACGTCGGTGGTGACCAGGTGCGCGCCCTTGCAGGCTTCCATGGGGTCCTTGAACTGGCGCAGCACCGTGGCCGGCGGCGTGCCGATGCGCGAGGCTTCGAGCTCGTAGCCGGCCGGGGTCGACACGTGCAGCGTGAAGCCCAGCATTTCGGCGGCATGCAGCCAGGTGTAGGCCATGTTGTTGGCGTCGCCCACCCAGGCCACCGTCTTGCCGGCGATGGGGCCGCGGTGCTCGATGTAGGTGAAGATGTCCGCCAGGATCTGGCAGGGGTGGAATTCGTTGGTCAGGCCGTTGATCACGGGCACGCGCGAGTGCGAGGCGAAGCGCTCGATGCGGGTCTGCTCGAAGGTGCGGATCATGACGATGTCGACCATGCGCGAGATGACGCGCGCGGTGTCTTCGATGGGCTCGGAGCGGCCAAGCTGCGAGTCGTTGGAGGTCAGGTTGATGACCGAGCCGCCCATCTGGTACATGCCGGCCTCGAACGACACGCGGGTGCGCGTGCTGGCCTTTTCGAACACCATCGCCAACGTGCGGTCATGCAGCGGCATGTGGGGTTCGTAGCGTTTGAACTTGTCCTTGATCAGGCGCGCGCGGTCCAGCACGTAGGCGATCTCGGCGGAGGAGAAGTCCTTGAACTGCAGGAAGTGCCGCAGCGGGCCGTTTTGAGTCGTGGGAGGAGTCATGGTGATGTCGCAGGTCATGGGGCCCGGCCAGGCTCATGGCCCGGGCGGGACGTTGATTTTATGGTGTTTCGGCCAGGAATTCCTGGATGAGCGGAACCAGGATCGCGACGATGCGGTCGGCTTCGTCGCGGTTGAGGATCAGCGGCGGCAACATGCGGATGACGCGGTCGCGCGTGACGTTGATGAGCAGGCCGGCCTCCATGGCGCGCAGGGCCAGCACGCCGCAGGGACGGGCAAGCTCGATGCCCAGCATCAGGCCGCGGCCGCGGATTTCAGTGACGCCCGGGGTGCCGGCCAGCGCGTCGGCCAGGGCGGCTTTCAGGTGGTTGCCGACGTTGTGGGCGTTGTCCAGCAACTTTTCGGATTCCAGCGCGTCCAGCACGGCCAGTCCGGCCGCGCAGACCAGCGGACCGCCGCCGAAGGTGGTGCCGTGACTGCCGGGTGTGAGCACGCCGGCGGCGGGGCCGGCGGCCAGCATGGCGCCGATGGGTACACCGCCCGCCAGGCCCTTGGCCAGGGTCATGACGTCGGGCACGATGCCGGCCCATTGGTGGGCGAACCATTTGCCGGTGCGGCCGATGCCGGACTGGACTTCGTCGATCATCAGCAGCCAGCCGCGCTCGGTGCACAGCCGGCGCACTTCCTGGAGATAGGCGATGTCGGAGGGACGGATGCCGCCTTCGCCTTGCAGCACTTCCAGCAGCACGGCGGCCACGCGCGGTTCGGCGTCGCCTGCGGCGCGCACCGCGTCCACGCTGTTGTAGGGCACCTGGATGAAGCCCGAGGGCAGGGGCTCGAAGCCCTTGCGCGCCTTTTCGCTGCCGGTGGCCGCCAGCGTGGCCAGCGTGCGGCCATGCCAGGACGAGTCCATGGTGATGATGTGGGCGTGCTGGTTGCCGCGCTGGTAGGCGTAGTAGCGCGCCAGCTTGATCGCGGCTTCGTTGGCCTCGGAGCCGCTGTTGTTGAAGGCGACTTCCTGCATGCCGGACAGCTGCGTCAGGCGCGCGGCCAGCGCGGTCTGCTGCGGCACTTCGTAGATGTTCGAGGTGTGGATGACGCGGGCGGCCTGCTCGCTGATGGCGGCCACCAGTTTCGGATGCGCGTGGCCCAGGCAGGACACCCCGATGCCGGCCAGCGCGTCCAGGTACTTGCGGCCCTGCTCATCCCACAGCCAGACGCCCTGGCCGTGCGTGAACGATACCGGCAGCCGGGCATAGATATTGGCCAGAGGCGAGGTCATCGCGGATCCTCCTGGGGATGAAGCGGATTGCGCCGGAGGGCTGCCGGAGTTCCGGCGGGGCGCCGCCGGTCTGGCGGGGCGTTTCCCCAGGCGAATCGCTTTTTGAAAGAGGGCAAAGGATCAATCATATACAATTCGCGGCGCAGGGCGCATGTTTGATCACGCCGAAGATCCGGCTTTCGTGAAGGGCGCGCTGTAGTGAAGAACTCATGGCAACTCGCGTCAGACAATTCGTAATTCATGGCGTTACCGAAAGCGGTAGCCGCTTTCGCCCCAGCGATTGGGCGGAACGGCTCGCCGGCGTAATGGCACAATTCCGGCCCGCCGGCTGTGCTGGTAACCACCTCACCTATTCGCCCTATGTGCTGCCCGTCGTGATCGACGGCGTGCGCGGGATCGTGGTCGATTTGCGTTTGCGCGATCTGGAACCGCTGGCGTACAAGTTCGTGGTGGATTTCGCCCGCGACAACAACCTCAAGACGGAAGAGCGCGAAATCTAGCCTTCCCCACCAAAAAAGCGCCCGGACCGGGCGCTTTTTCGTTGGGGGACGCCGCACGCCCAGCGGGCGGGCGCGCCCCTACGTGCCGTATCGATCCAGGATCTTGCGGATATCGCGCACGCCCTGGCCGTCCGCGGTCAGCAGGGCGCGGGCGGTCACCGATTCCAGGTGGTGCTCCAGCAGGTGCAGCACGTGCTTCTCGTCGCGCGCGCGCAGGCCCGCCACGATCTCCATGTGTTCGCTGACTGCGCATTCGCTCGAGTGTGGCCGGCCATACAGGGCCAGGATCAGCGAGCAGCGCGAGACGATCTCGTTCACGTAGCGCGCATACACCGCATTGCCCGACAACTCCGCCATCAGGATATGGAATTCGCCTGACAGCCGGATCGATTCGTTGGCGCTGTTGCGCTTGCGGGCTTCTTCTTCCTGCGCCACGTGCTGTTCCAGCCGTGCCAGCCCCGCCTCGGTGATGTGTTGCAGCAGCCGGCGCGCCACGTCGCGCTCCAGGCAGCGGCGCGCCTCGAAGATGTCGTGCGCTTCTTCCAGGCTGGGGCGGGCCACGGCGGCGCCGCGGTTCGGCCGCAGATCCACCAGCCCTTCACTGAACAGGCGCGTCAGGACGCTGCGGACGATGGTCCGGCTGACGCCGAATCGCTCGCCGATGATGTCCTCGGGCAGCTTGTCGCCCGGCAGCAGGGCCTGCTCGATGATGGCCATGCGCAAATTTTTGTATACGATTTCGTTGCGGCTGATGTCTTTCTTGGCGGGCTCATTGGCCGGCGGCGCGAGGGACTTCATCTTCTTGTTGGCTCCTATGCCTGCGCGCTTTTCAGAGTGTTGGAATGGCCCGGCTGGCGCTGCCGGCGCGCATTTTTCTTAGTGCAGGAAAGCATACTACACCGCAGGCTAAGGGTTAGCGATAGCTTGCCGCCGTGACTCTGCGGAGTACATTGGCGACATAAATCGTATACAAATTTTTATACAAAACATTCAGGATTGTCCAAAAACAGTCTTTTTGTTTGTATACAAATAAACAAAGGCTGATCCATGTCCGCTGTACCGCAGGCCGCTGCAACCGAGCTGTCCCTTTCCTCGCCTTACCGCCTGCTGGTGGTCAACGGCAACACCACGTCCGACCTGACGACCAGCCTGGCCAGCCAGGCCGAGGCTTTTTACGGGAATACGGTCCGCATCCATGCGGTGACCGCGGCTTTCGGCCCCGCCTACATCGCCAGCCGCGCGGAGGCGGCCATTGCCGCCCATGCGGTGCTGGACATCGTGGAGCGGGCGGCCGGCGAGACGCCGGACGGCGGATTCGACGCCTGCCTGCTGGCCTGTTTCGGTGAACCCGGCATCGGCGCGGTGCGCGAACGCCTGGACGTGCCCGTGGTGGGCATGGCCGAGGCTTCGATCATGAGCGCCATGCAGCGCGGCGACCGCTACGCCATCGTGACGGTGGGGCAGCGTTGGCCCGGCATGCTGCGCGAACAGATCCGCCAACTGGGGCTGGAGTCCCGCTGCGCCGGCATCCTGGCCTTGCCGGGCAATGCCCTGGACTACGTGTCGCGTTCGGCCGAGTCGGCGCTGCAGGTCAGCCGGGCGCTGGACGCGGCCGTGGCGCAGGGTGCGGACGTCGTGATCGTGGCGGGGGCCGCACTGGCGGGCTATCTGCCCAGCCTGCCGCGCCTGCCTGCCGTGCCCATCATCGATTCGTACCGCGCCGCCCTGGCCCAGGCATTGGCGCTGGCGTCCCTGGAGCGTGCGCAGCGGCTGTCGCTCATCCGCCCGGACGCGCATTCCTAGTTTTTTCGTCTTACCCACCGCGCCGGGCACGACCCCGGCGAGTTCAGACCGATACACAAGGGAGAGTTGCAGCCATGAAGACTTTGCTCAAGTGGACCGCGGGCGCCGTGATCGCGCTGTCGGCCATCGCGGGGGCCAGCGCCGCCAACACGCTGAAGTGGGGCGCGGCGCGGGACCTGGATTCGCTGGATCCGTACTCTTACGGCAGCACCTTCAACCTGGCGTTCCTGAACCATGTGTACGAAGCGCTGATCCGCTATGACGACAAGTTCAACATTACGCCCGCGTTGGCGGAGTCCTGGGAGACCCCGTCGCCCACGGTGTTGCGCTTTCATCTGCGCAAGGGGGTGAAGTTCCACAATGGCGCACCGTTCTCGGCGGACGACGTGGTGGCGTCTATGACCCGGGTCTCGGACGAGGCCTCGCCCTTGAAGGGCAATCTGCCGGCCTTCAAGGCGGTGCGCAAGGTGGACGACTACACGGTCGAGATCGAAATGACGCATCCGTATCCGCTGATGCTCAATGACCTGACCAATATCTTCATCTTCAACCGCCAATGGCTGGTGGACAACAACAGCCTGAAGCCCACCGACGCCGCCAAGAAGATCGAAGGCTACGCCACCCACAACGCCAACGGCACGGGTCCCTTCAAGGTGGAGTCGTACCGACCGGACACGCGCACCGTGCTGGTGGTCAACCCTGGCTGGTGGGACAAGCCGCGCCACAATCTGGATCGCATCGAATTCACGCCGATCGCGTCCGCGCCCACCCGGGTGGCGGCGTTGCTGTCGGGTGACATCAACTTCACCGAGAACGCGCCGTTGCAGGATCTGGACCGCTTGCGCGCGGCGTCCAACGTCAAGGTGCTGGCCTCGACCGAGCTGCGCACGCTGTACTTCGGCTTCAACCTGGGCGACAAGCTGGTCGGCTCCAACGTCACCGACAAGAACCCGCTGAAGGACTTGAAAGTGCGCCAGGCGCTATACATGGCGCTGTCGCCGGAACTGATCCAGAAGCGCGTGATGCGCGGCCTGTCGCGCACCACGGGGGCGCTGGTGGCGCCATCCATCCCGGGCTACGAGCCCAAGCAGGAAGAGCGCCTGCCGTTCGACGCCGCGCGCGCCAAGAAGCTGCTGGCCGAGGCCGGCTACCCGGACGGATTCACGGTGTCGCTGCTGTGCTCGAACGACATGTTCGTCAATGAAGAGGAAATCTGTCAGGCCGCTGCCTCCATGTGGGCGCGCATTGGCGTGAAGGCTTCGTTGGCCAGCGGCCCGCGCTCCTTGCAGAACCCGAAGCGCTCGCGCGGCGAGTTCGACATCACCATCCACGGTTGGGCCAACGAACCGCAGATCGACGCGCTGTCCATCCTGTTGCAGGTGATGCACAGTCGCAGCGGCCCGGCCGGCGTCTTCAACTGGGGCCAGTGGGGCGACCCGGCGCTGGACGCCAGGATCGACGCGGCGGCGGCTGAAATGGACCGCCCCAAGCGGGTGCAGATGATGGCCGACGTGCTGCAGACGCTGCATGAAGACGTGCGCTTCCTGCCGCTGCACCAGCAGCCGATGGCCTGGGCCGTGGGCAAGAACGTGGGCGAGGTGCTGCAGATGCCGGACAACAAGGCGCGTCTGTGGACCGTGCGCATGCAATGAGGCCGGGGACCGCCGCCCGCCGGCGGTCCTGGGAATGACAGAGGTCTGAAGGGGAGCCGCATATGCTGACGTTCATCGTAAGAAGGGTCTTCAACGCGGTCGGCGTCATGCTGGCGGTGGCGCTGCTGGCCTTCGTGATTTTCCGGTTCGTCGGCGACCCCGTCGACATGATGCTCAACGAGCAGGCCTCGCAGACGCAGCGCGACGAACTGCGCGAGCGCCTGGGCCTGAACGCCTCGGTGGGCATGCAGTTCGTGCACTTCGTCACCAACGCGGCGCAGGGCGAGTTCGGTATTTCCTACCGCAACCAGCAGGACGTGTTCGCGCTGGTGGCCGAACGCTTTCCGGCCACGTTCGAACTGGTCCTGATGGCGACCTTGCTGTCGCTGGTCATCGGCGTGCCGCTGGGCGTGCTGACCGCCATCTACCGCAAGTCGCGCCTGGCGCAGACGCTGCAGTTCGTTTCCATCCTGGGCATCTCGCTGCCCAGCTTCGTGGTGGGGATCATGCTGATCCTGATCTTCTCGGTGCAGCTGGGCTGGCTGCCGGGCTTCGGGCGCGGCGACACGGTAAAGATTGGCTGGTGGACCACCGGCCTGCTCACGCCCTCGGGCCGCGCCGCGCTGGTGCTGCCGTCCATCACGCTGGCGCTGTTCCAGATCACGCTGATCATGCGCCTGGTGCGGGCCGAGATGCTGGAGACGCTGCGCACCGAGTTCATCAAGTTCGCCCGCGCGCGCGGCTTGCCGGACAGGGTGGTGCATTTCCGGCTGGCCCTGCGCAACTGCCTGATGCCGGTGATCACCGTGACTGGCATGCAGATCGGCAATCTGATCGCCTTTGCGCTGATCACCGAAACGGTCTTCCAGTGGCCCGGCATGGGGTTGCTGTTCATCCAATCGGTCATGTTCGTGGACATTCCCGTCATGGCCGCCTATCTGGTGATCGTGTCCTTCATCTTCGTGGCGCTGAACACGCTGGTGGACATGATGTACGGCGTGGTCGACCCGCGCCTGCGCAGCCAGCACGTCAAGGGAGGCGCCAATGCTCACTAAGCCATTTTCCGCAACGGGGCAGGGCCAGGGCTGGTTTGCCCGCTTCCTGCGCAGCGATCTGTGGTGGAGCCTGCGGCAGGACTACGTGGCCATGGGTGCGGGCATCGTGCTGCTGGCCGTGGTGCTGCTGGCGGTGTTCGCACCCTGGATCGCACCGCAGAATCCCTACGACCTGGCACAGCTGGACCTGTTGAACGCGGAGCTGCCGCCAGTCTGGGAGGCCGGCTCGGATCCGCAGTTCCTGCTGGGCACGGACACGCAGGGTCGCGATGTCTGGTCGGCCATCCTGTACGGCTCGCGCATGTCGCTGGTGATCGGGCTGGCCACGGTGGTGCTGTCCCTGGCCATCGGCCTGCTGGTGGGACTGGCGGCGGGCTATTTCGGCGGCTGGGTCGACAACGCGCTGATGCGCCTGGGCGACACGCTGCTGAGCATTCCGACCATTCTGGTCGCGATCCTGGTGACGGCGGTGTTCCGCCAGCTGTTGCCGCCCGGCATGCGCGAAACCCTGTCGGCGGTGATCCTGATCCTGGCCATCTCGATGACCAACTGGGTGCAGTACGCCCGGACTGTGCGGGCTTCGGCCCTGGTGGAGCGCGGCAAGGAATACGTGCAGGCGGCGCGCCTGATCCGGGTGAGTTCGCTGCGCATCATGCTGACGCACATCCTGCCCAACACGCTGACGCCGGTCATGGTGACGGCCACCCTGAACCTGGGGCTGGCAATCCTGATCGAGGCCACGCTCAGCTTCCTGGGCGTGGGCATGCCGCCCACGGAACCGTCGCTGGGCACGCTGATCCGGCTGGGCAACCAGTTCCTGTTTTCGGGGCAGTGGTGGGTGGTGGTGTTTCCCGCGCTATACCTGAGCCTGATCGTGCTGGTGGTGAACCTGCTGGGCGATTGGCTGCGCGACGCCCTGAATCCCCGTCTGCGCTGAACGCAAACCGACAAGAGTAGAACCATGGAAAACGCAACGCTGTATACCCAAGTCCGTCCGGCAGGCGGCGAGCTGACCTCGGTGCTGGTGCGCGACGGCCGCATCCAGACGCTGGGCGGACAGGCGCCCGCCGGGGTGGAGATCGTGGACGGAGGCGGCGCGCTGATGCTGCCGGGCCTGATCGACGCCCATGCGCACCTGGACAAGACCATGTACGGCATGCCCTGGTACCGCAACGAGGTCGGCCCGCGCCTGATCGACAAGATCGAGAACGAGCGCGCCGAGAAGAAGCGCCTGGACATAGACCCGTACCGCCAGTCGGCCCGCCAGTTGGTGATGTCGATCGGCGACGGCACCAGCCACATCCGCAGCCATGTGGACGTGGACACGGACATCGGGCTGGGGGCGATCGAAGGTGTGATGCGTGCGCGCGAACAGTACCGCGACCAGATCGACGTGGAGATCGTCGCGTTCCCGCAGAGCGGGCTGTTGATCCGGCCCGGCACGCTGGAACTGATGGACGAGGCCCTGCGCATGGGCGCGGAAGTGGTGGGCGGGTTGGACCCGGCCGGCATGGACCGCGATCCCAAGGGCCATCTGGACGCCATCTTCGGCCTGGCCCAGAGGCACGGCAAGCCTATCGACATCCATCTGCACGAGGCCGGCGAACTGGGCGCGTTCTCGATGCAGATGACCATAGACCGGGTGCTGGCGCTGGGCATGCAGGGCAAGGTCACCCTGTCGCATTCCTTCTGCCTGGGCATGCCGGACACGTACGCAGTGCAGGCATTGACCGAAGGTTTGTTGAAGGCCGGCGTGCACATCATGACCACGGGCTCGGCCTCGCGACCGGTGCCCAATGTGGCGAAGCTGCACGCGGCCGGCGTCACGCTCTGCACCGGCAACGACGGCATGCGCGACACCTGGGGCCCCTATGGCAAGCCCGACATGCTGGAGCGGACCATGCTGGTGGGCCTGCGCAACAACTTCCGCCGCGATGACGAGCTGGAGTTGGCGCTGCACGTGGCCACTTATGGCAATGCGCGGGTCATGGGCCTGTCCGACTACGGTCTCGCGCCGGGTTGCCGCGCCGACTTCGTGTTGGTCGATGCCGAGACGGTGTCCGAAGCCATCGTCTCGCGCCCGTTGCGCAAGCTGGTCGTCAAGGGCGGGCGCGTGGTCGCGCGCGGCGGCCGCGCATTGGCGGAGGCGCCGTGATGAGCGCGCCGCAAGGTCCCATCCTGCTGACCGCCCGCTGGGTGGTGGGCCACGAGAACGGCCGCCATTGCCTGTATGAGAACGGCGAGGTGGTGTTCGAGGGCGACCGCATCGTCTACGTCGGCCACCGCTATCCGGGACCGGTGGCGCAGCGCCGCGACTACGGCCGAGCGCTGATCGGCCCGGGCTTCGTGGACCTGGACGCGTTGTCCGACCTGGACACGACCATTCTGGGCTTCGACAATTCGCCCGCGTGGAAGAAGGGCCGCATCTGGCCCGAGACGTATATGAAGCAAGGGCCGTACGAGATGTACACGGCGGCCGAACTGGCGTTCCAGAAGCGCTATGCCTTCGCCCAGCTGATACGCAACGGCATCACGACCGCGCTGCCCATCGCGTCGCTGTTCTACCGGGTGTGGGGCGAAACGCGCGAAGAATTCCTGTCGGCCGCCAACGCGGCGGGCGAGCTGGGCCTGCGCGTCTACCTGGGGCCGGCCTATCGCAGCGGCCACACCTATGTGGACGCGGACGGCAAGATCCGCTGCCACTACGACGAGGCGCGCGGCATGGCGGGCCTGGCCGATGCCCTGGCTTTTTGCGACGAGATCGAAGGGCGCCACCATGGCCGCGTGCGCGCCATGCTGTCGCCCGACCGCATCGAGACCTGCACGCCGGCGTTGCTGCGCGCGTCCGCGGCCGCTGCGCGCGAGCGCGATATGCCGATCCGGCTGCATTGCTGTCAATCGCGCCTGGAGTACGACCTGGTGCTGGAACAGCACGGCATGAGCTCGCCGGAATGGCTGCAAAGCCTGGATTTCCTGTCCGAGCGCGCCTTGCTGCCACATGGCACCTATGTGTCGGGCTCGCGCCATATCGATCGGCCCGGGCGCGACCTGGAGATCATCCGCGACGCCGGCGCCAGCATCGTGCATTGCCCGCTGGTGTCGGGCCGCCACGGCGCCACGCTGGAATCGTTCGCGCGCTACCGCAAGCTGGGCGTGAACATCGGCATGGGTACGGACACCTGGCCGCCCGACATGGTGTTGAACATGCAGGTGGGGATGATGCTGTGCCGCGTGGCCGACGGCTCGACGGAGGCGGTCCGTTCCGAGGACTACTACGACGCCGCCACGGTGGGCGGCGCGGACGCGCTGGGCCGGCCGGACCTGGGCCGGCTGGCCGTGGGCGCCAAGGCCGACATCGTGGTCTTCGATTTTTCGCACGACCGCAACGGCCAGCTGATCGATCCGATACAGACCTTGATGGTGAGCGGCAGCGGGCGCGACGTGTCGCAAGTCGTGATCGATGGCCGCTTCGTCATGGTGGATGGCCGCATTCCCGGCTTCGACGCGCGCCTGGCGCAGGAGCAGGCGCAGACGCAGTTCGACGGGCTGGTGGCCCGTTACCCCGACCGCACCTGGGGCCATCCGCCGGTCGGGCAGATTTTCTCCTCCAGCTATCCGCGTCCCGCAAGGAGTCCGTCATGATGGCCATCGTTCCCAACACCACGCAACCGCCGGCCGCAGCCAGCGCCGCGCCTACCCTGTCCGTGCGCGGCCTGTCGGTCGAGTTCCCCACGCGCCACGGCGTCCTGGTCGCCACGCGCGACATCAGTTTCGACATCCAGCCGGGTGAGATCCTGGGCATGGTCGGCGAATCCGGCGCCGGCAAGTCGCTGACCGGCATGGCGGTGATCGGCCTGCTGGAACCGCCCGGCCGGCTGGGCGGCGGCGAGATCCATCTGGCGGGCAGGCGCATCGACAATCTGCCGCCCAAGGCGCGCCAGCGCCTGCGCGGCAAGGAGATCGGCGCGATCTTCCAGGATCCGCTGACCAGCCTGCATCCGCTGTTCAGCGTGGGCGACCAATTGGTCGAGACGATCCGCCACCATGACAAGGTGACGGCGCAGGCGGCGCGCCAACGGGCGCTGGAGCTGTTGCTGGCGGTGGGCATCCCGGCGGCGGACAAGCGCATCGACCACTATCCGCACCAGTTCTCTGGCGGCATGCGCCAGCGCGTGGTGATCGCGTTGGCCCTGGCGGCCCGGCCGGCGCTCATCATCGCCGACGAGCCGACCACGGCGCTGGACGTGTCGGTGCAGGCGCAGATCACGGCGCTGCTGCGCCGCCTGTGCCGCGAGCAGGGCACCTCGGTGCTGCTGGTGACGCACGACATGGGCGTAATCGCTGAAACCGCCGACCGCGTGGCGGTGATGTACGCGGGCCGCATTGTCGAGATCGGACCTGTGCTGGAAGTATTACGCCGCCCGGGCCACCCGTACACGCAGGGCCTGATGAATGCCATTCCCGGCCTGCGCCAGCGCGCGGCCCGGCTGAACCAGATCGACGGCGCCATGCCGCGCCTGCACGCCATGCCAGACGGTTGCGCGTTCCATCCACGCTGCGCGATGGCCGGACCGCGCTGCGGCCAGCAGCGCCCGCCGCTGGCCGCATCCCCGGCCGGCGCCACCGTCAGCGCCTGCTGGCTGCATCAAGGAGGAGTCGCCCATGCCGCGTAACGATGATGTGCTGTTGCGGGCCGAAGATCTGGCCTGTTGGTTCGACGTGTCGCCGCCCTGGCTGGAACGCACGCTGTCGCGGCAGCCCGAGCAGACCCTGAAAGCCGTGGACGGGGTCTCGCTGTCAGTGCCGCGCGGCACGACCCTGAGCATCGTGGGCGAATCGGGCTGCGGCAAGTCCACGCTGGCCAAGCTGCTGGTGGGCCTGGTGGCGCCGACGCGCGGAACGCTGCGGTATGGGCAGAACCGCAAGGGCGGGGTGCTGCATCCGCAGATGATTTTCCAGGACCCTTATGCCAGCCTGAATCCGCGCTGGCGCGTGGGCAATATCGTGGCCGAACCGATCACCACGCTGGGTCTGCGCGCGACGCCCGCCGAGACGCGGCGCCGGGTCGACGAGCTGTTGGAACTGGTGGGCCTGTCCGCCAGCGACGCCGGCCGCTTTCCGCACGAGTTTTCCGGCGGCCAACGCCAGCGCATCTCGATCGCGCGGGCGCTGGCGACGGAGGCGGAGTTCCTGGTGTGCGATGAGCCGACTTCGGCGCTGGACGTCTCGGTGCAGGCGCAGATCCTGAACCTGATGGGCGACCTGCAGAAGGAGTTCGGGCTGACCTATGTCTTCATCAGCCACAACCTGTCGGTGGTGCGGCACGTGTCGGACAGCGTGGCGGTGATGTATCTGGGGCGCATAGTGGAGCAGGCGCCTGCCGATCAGTTGTTCGACTCGCCACAGCATCCGTATACGCGGATGCTGCTGGATACGATTCCGGACCTGGATGATCCGCGGCGGGATCGGGAGCCGATGGGGGGCGAGGTGCCGAATCCTATTCGGCCGCCGTCGGGGTGCACGTTTCATCCTCGGTGTTCGATGGCGCGGGAGCAGTGCAGGGTGGAGGCTCCGGTGGTTGCTAGCGTTGGCGGACGGCAGCTGCGGTGTCATGCGGTGACTTGGGATGTGGTCAAGGCTGCGTGAATTTTTTCGGCTGGGTGGCGTTGGTTTCTTAAGGCGCCAGCCGCGCCGTGGGCCTGGGGCGAGCGGGGCAACGATTGCGGTCCGGAGCGTTCGCTCCGGACTTCCCCTTCGTCATCTTCGTCAAGGCCTGCGGCCTTTCCTTCAGATTCCCTCGGGCTTATCGACGCCCCGCTCGCCCCAGGCCCACGGCGCGGCTGGCTCTGGCAGTTGAAACTTGACGTCAGACGGGGCGGGCGGTGTTCTTGGCGTTCTGGCCACGAGCGGTAGGGGATGGCGGGTCTTGCGGGGCCCGCCCCATGCCGGCCCGCCCGGGCGGCCTCGTGGGGCTTACGCGGTGTCTTGCGATTCGTGATGGCGCTGCGCGCTGTTGGTGGCCAATTTTGGATGGCAATAGGCAGTTGGCGAACAATTGGCATTTCAACTGCGGCGCCAATAAGTACAGATCGGCCAACATCGTAATTTCAACTCCGCCGCCGGATGGGTGGCGCGCGCGAACGGATCTTGATGCGCAAGCGGCTGCGCGCCGCGCGCCACCCATCACCGCCACACCCCAAATGCCGGCGCCATTAGCAAACAGCTCCCCGCATTCGCGCAAGCGCCGACAGCAACGACGCCCACCAACGCGTACGCTGCTTGCGGCCGCCCGCGCGGCCGCAAGCAGCGGGCGACGCAAGACTCGCCACCAACCACAGATCTAGCAGCGCAACAGGCCAAGAATTCGGTAGCTCGCCGGCGCTGGCGCCTGAGGGGCGAGCAACCTCGATGCGCCCGACGGAATCCGAAGGAGTCGCCGAAGGCGAGGACGAGGATGAGGCAGTCCGGAGCGAACGCTCCGGACCGCAATCGTGGGCGCTCGGCCCTCAGGCGCCAGCGCCGGCGAGCGGCCTACGAAGCCAACTCGCCACAAGCCAAGAAGCAATTACTTAGCGTAGACCAGATCCCGCAAACCCAGCGACAACCCCGGCCAATAAGTAATCACCATCAGGCAAACAATCACCACCCCCACAAACGGAATCAACGGCTTAATCAGCCTCTCCAACGGCAACTTAGCCACCGCGCAAGCCGCGAAAAGATTCACGCCGAACGGCGGCGTAATCATCCCCAGCGCCAGGTTCACCACCATGATGATGCCGAAGTGCACCGGCTCCACGCCGAACTTCAGCGCCACCGGCAGCAGCAAGGGGGCCAGCACCACGATGGATGCCGAGGTTTCGATGAACATGCCGATCAGGAACAGCGCCGCGTTCACGCCCATCAGGAAGGTGAACTTGGTATCGAAGATCTGCGCCAGCCACACACCCAGCGCGTCCGGGATGCCGGCGCGGTTGAGCAGGAAGCTGAAGATGCCGGCGTTGGCGATCACGAACATGATCACGGCCGTAGACACCACCGACTTGTGCAGCGTGGCGGACAGTTGCTTGAAGGTCAGGCGGCGATAGATGAACTTGCCCACCACCACCGCGTACATCACTGCCACCACCGAGGCCTCGGTCGGCGTGAACACGCCGCCGTAGATCCCGCCCAGGATGATGACCGGCATCAGCAGCGCCAGCCAGGCGTTCTTGAATGCCGGCCATAGCGGCAGGCGGCCTTCGCCGTCGCGCTTGCCCAGGTTGTTGCGCTTGGCGTAGAACCAGACGTAGAACATCAGCGCCACGCCGATCAGGATGCCGGGCATGACGCCGGCGATGAAGAGTTCGCCGGTCGAGGTGTCGGTGGATACCGCGAACAGGATCATCGGAATGGACGGCGGGATGATCACGCCCAGTTCCGCCGCGCTGGCCTGCAACGAGGCGGCGAAGGGCGCGGGGTAGCCGTGCCGGATCATCGCGGGAATCAGGATCGCGCCCACCGCGAAGGTGGTGGCTACGCTGGAGCCGGCCACGGCGGCGAAGATCATGCAGGTCAGCACGCAGGTGCAGGCCAGGCCGCCCTGGATGCCGCCCACCACGCTCTTGGCGAACTCCACCATGCGTTCGGAGATGCCGCCGGCTTCCATCAGGTTGCCGGCCAGGATGAAGAAGGGGATGGCGACCAGGGGGTATTTGTCCAGCGCGGCGAAGAGTTGCTGGGCCACCACCACCCAGGGCAGGCCGGCGGCGCCGACTCCCGCCAGGCTGGCCAGTCCGATCGACACGGCGACCGGCACGGACAGCCCGAAGAAAATCAGCATCGAGACAATCATTAATTGGGACATGGCGATATCTGCTGCTTATGTTCGATGGGGTCGGCTCAGCCTTGCGCGTCGTTGCGCACGGGCACGTCGTCTTCTTCGCCGGCGCACCAGCGGGCCAGCACGGCGATGGCGGCCAGGGTAGCGCCCACGGGGATGGCCAGGTAGATCCAGGAAATCGAAATGTCCAGGCTCGGCACGTTCTGGAAGCGCACGCGGTAGGTCATGTTGCCGCCGATCCAGGCCAGAAAGCCCAGGAATCCGGCGCAGATCAGGCCGATGACGGCTTCAAGCACGCGGCGGCGCGTGCCGCCCAGCAGGTTGCGCAGCAGCTCCACGCTGATCATGGCGCCGTGGCGGAAGGCCAGGGCCACGCCCAGCAGCACGGTCCAGATCAGGAGGGCGCGGGTCAGCACCTCGCTCCAGTCGGCGGGGGAGTGCAACACGAAACGCGCGATGACTTGGTAGAAGGCGGCGGCCGCGGCGGCCACCAGCAGCAATTGGGCAAAAACCGAGACCAATTTGAACAGGCCCCGGTCGAAGGCGCAGAGCAAACGCATGATGAATCCTGTTGGCGTGGTACGCAAAGGATGGGAACAAAAGCGGCGGGACCAGGATCCCGCCGCCAAGGGCGATGCGCCCCGGGTCGGGGCGGGCCCTGCTTACTTGGTGTCGCGGATCGCGTCGATCAGCTTCTTATCGAACTTCTTGTAGTACTCGGGGTAGGCGGGCTCGACGGCGGCGGCGAAGGCGGCGCGGTCCACCTCGGACACTTGCATGCCTTCCTTCTTCAACTGCTCGACGCCCGTCTTCTCGATGTTGTCCACGTAGGCGCGCATGGCCAGGGCGGATTCCTTGCCGGCCTTGTCGAAGTTGGCCTTGTCCGCGGCCGACAGGCCTTCGTACACGTTGGCCGACATCAGCACCAGGGCCGGGCCATAAACGTGGCCGGTCAAGGACAGGTACTTCTGCATTTGCGACAGCTTGGCCGAGGTGATCACCGACAGCGGATTTTCCTGGCCGTCGATGGTGCCTTGCTGCAGGGCGGTGGCGACTTCAGGCCAGGCCATGGGGGTGGGCAGGATGCCGATCTGGCGGAAAGCCGTGATGTGGATCGGGTTTTCCGTGGTGCGGATCTTCAGGCCCTTGGCGTCGGCCGGGGTCTTGACCGGGCGGACGTTGTTGGTCAGGTGGCGGAAGCCCTGTTCGCCCCAGGCCAGGGCGATGATGCCGCGGCTGGGGAACTTTGCCAGCATATCTTGTCCGATCTTGCTGTCCAGCACGTTACGGGCGTGCGGCAGGTCGCGCAGCAGGAAGGGAATGTCGAAAACGCCGGTTTCGGGCACGAAGTTCAAGGTGGCGCCCGTCGAGACGATGGCCAGGTCGATGGTGCCGATCTGCAGGCCTTCGATCACTTCGCGTTCGCCGCCCAGCGCGCTGTTGGCGAATTGCTGTACCTTGTACTTGCCGCCGGTGGAGGCTTCGATGGACTTGGCCAGCGCGTCGGCGCCGGCGCCGTAGTGCGAGGACGTGGACAGCGCATAGGCCATCTTCAAGGTGTTCTGCGCCGTGGCGGGCAGGGAGGTGGCGGCCGCGCAGGCGGCCAGAATCGTGGCGGCAAGCCAGGATTTACGCATTGTCTTCTCCAGGTTTGGGTATCTTTATGGGTGGCTTTGCCTCCCGCCCCGGGATGATATCGGGATTCGGCCCCGATCTAGGCCGTTGGTTAACATTGTGGAATGATGGATTTCCCTGATATGTCACGGGCCAGGCGCCCAGGTTTTTGGTCCACCCTGCGCCAGGGCGCCAGGATGATGATGCGCGACGCCCGTGCCGGAGAGCTGCGCCTGCTGGTGCTGGCACTGGTCGTGGCGGTCGCCGCGGTGACCAGCGTCGGCTTCCTGGCGGACCGGGTCGGCCGGGCGCTGGAGCGCGACGCCGGGCAGATGCTGGGCGCCGACCTGGTGCTGGATGCCGACGAGCCGGTACCCGCGGCCTTCATGGATCAGGCCCGGGAACGCGGCCTGGCCGTGTCCAGCACATGGCAGTTCCCCTCCATGGTGGGCGCGGGCAACGGCGCACAACTGGCCGCGCTGAAGGCCGTCGAGCCCGGCTATCCGCTGCGCGGCGCCTTGCGCGTGGCGGGGGCGCCGTTCGAGCCCGACGCCGCAACGCGCGACATCCCGCCCGAGGGCGCGGTCTGGGTGGATGGGCAATTGCTGTCGCTGCTGAACCTGAAAGTGGGCGACATGCTGAACGTGGGCGACGCCCATCTGCGGGTAGACCGCGTCATTACTTATGAGCCGGATCGCGGCATGCAGTTCGTCAACGTCGCGCCGCGGGTGCTGTTGCGCGCCAGCGACCTGCCCGCCACCGGCCTGATCGCGCCGGGCAGCCGCATCGGCTACGCCATGCTGGTCGCGGGCCAGCCCGATGCCGTGGCGGGGTACGCGTCCTGGCTCAAGCAGAACCTGAAGCGCGGCCAGAAGGTCGCCACCCTGGAGTCCGGCCGTCCGGAAGTGCGCCGCACGCTGGACCGGGCGCAGCGTTTCCTGTCGCTGGTGGCGCTGCTGGCGGTGCTGATATCGGCGGTGGCCGTGGCCCTGGCCGCCGGCCGCTACATGACGCGCCACCGCGACGGCATTGCGGTCATGCGCTGCCTGGGCGCGGTGCAGTCGCAGGTGTCGCGCATGCTGACGCTGGAATTCACCCTGGTCGGCCTGTTCTCGTCGGCCGCGGGCTGCCTGCTGGGCTACGCGGTGCACCAGGTGCTGGTGATGCTGCTGGGCTCGCTCATCGATACCACCTTGCCCGCGCCCTCGGCCATACCGGCCTTGCAGGGGGTGCTGACCGGCCTGCTGCTGTTGCTGGGCTTCGCCCTGCCGGCGCTGGCCCAGCTACGCCACGTGCCGCCCGCCCGGGTGCTGCGGCGCGATGCCGATACGCTCAGCGCGCGCAGCGCCCTGGGCTATGTCCTGGGCGCCGCGGGTTTCGCCCTGCTGATCTGGTGGTTCGCGGGAGATGCCAAGCTGGGCGGGGTGGTGGCGGGCGGCTTCCTGGGCGCGTTCGCCGTGTTTGCGCTGGTGGCCTGGCTCTGCATCCTGGGCCTGGCGCGCGTGCGCCGGCTGGCCGCCGGCTTGCCGGCGCTGCGCTTCGCGCTGGCTGGCGTGGTGCGCCGGCGTGCCGCCACCATTACCCAGGTCTGCGCGCTGGCGGTGGGCCTGATGGCGCTGCTGTTGCTGACCATGACGCGTACCGACCTGATCCAGGGCTGGCAGCGGACCCTGCCGCCGGACGCGCCCAACCGCTTCCTCATCAATGTGCAGCCGGACCAGCGCCAAGCCGTGACCGACGCGCTGACGCGCGAAGGCCTGGGCCGCATCGCGCTGGCGCCGATGGTGCGCGGCCGGCTGATCGCCATCAACGGCAAACCCGTGGGACCGGACGACTACGAGGAGCCCCGCGCCAAGCGCCTGGTGGACCGCGAGTTCAATCTGTCCTATGGCGACGAGCTGCCCTCGTCCAACCGCATCGAGCAGGGCCGCTGGCTGGAACCCGGCGCGGCCGAGGTGTCGCTGGAGTCCGGCCTGGCCAAGACCCTGGGCCTGGCGCTGGGCGACAAGATGACCTTCGATGTGGCGGGCCAGCAGGTCGAGGTGGCCGTGACCAGCACCCGCCGGGTCGATTGGGATACGATGCGCGTCAATTTTTTCGCCATCCTGACCCCCGCCGCGCTGGCCGACATGCCCCAAAGCTGGATCACCTCCTTCTACCTGCCGCCCGAAAAGGCCTCGGTCCTGCCCGCGCTGGTGCGCGAGTTCCCGAACTTGACCGTGTTCGACGTGGGCGCCATCCTGCAGCAGTTGCAGTCCGTGCTGAACGAGGTGGGCAAGGCCGTGCAGTTGCTGTTCCTGTTCACCTTGGCGGCCGGCGTGCTGGTGCTGTCCGCGGCGCTGACCGCCACGCGCGACGAGCGCATGCGCGAAGCCGCCGTGCTGCGCGCGCTGGGCGCGACCCGCAGCCAGCTGGCGCGCTCCCAGCGCATCGAGCTGTGGGCGGTGGGCGGCCTGGCCGGCCTGCTGGCGGCGGCCGGCGCCACGGCGATCGCTTGGGCTTTGTCAACGCAGGTCTTTGATTTCACTATTACTCTCAGCCTCTGGCCGTGGCTGGCGGGCATCGCTGCGGGCATGCTGGGCGCCTGGGCCGGCGGCGCCCTGGCCCTGCGCGGCGTGTTGCGCACGCCGCCCCTGGTCACCCTACGAGAAACCTGATGCCGACGCGCGTCCATACGATTACCGAACCCGTGGAAAATTCCAGCAGCATTTTTGACCTACTCGGCGGCGAGCCGGGCGTGCGCGCCCTGGTGGACCGCTTCTATGACCTGATGGACATGGAGCCCGACCTGAAAGAACTGCGGGCCGCCCATGGCCCCAGCCTGGACCAGGCGCGCGACAAGCTGTTCTGGTTTCTTTGCGGCTATTTCGGCGGTCCGGACCACTATATAGAACGCTTCGGCCATCCGCGGCTGCGCGCCAGGCACCTGCCGTTCTCGATCGGCGAGGTCGAGCGCGACCAGTGGGTCACCTGTATCGGCCGGGCCATGGAAGACCAGGGCATAGCGCCGGCCCTGGTGGATCGCCTGCTGCAGTCCTTCTACGGCGTGGCCGACTGGATGCGCAACCGTGAAGGCTGAAGACGATACCCGATCCGGCGAACGGCGCCGGGCCTGGTCCGGCCCGCTGGGCGGGGCCATGCTGAGCGATCCCTCGCGGCTGGCCGAGGCCGGCCCGGACCTGTTCAACCCCGCGCACTACGGCGAGCGGGCACGGCCGGTGGACGCGGGCGGGCGCCAGGCGGCCTGGTTCGTGCAGGGCGCAGGCTGGCAGGGCGTGCTGCGCCGCTACCGCCGCGGCGGGATGATCGCGCGCATCAGCCGCGACGCCTATCTCTGGAACGGCGAGGCCCGTACCCGCAGCTTCCGCGAATACCGCCTGCTGGCCGCCATGCGCGCCCAGGGCCTGGCGGTGCCGGCGCCGCTGGCCGCCGCCTACTGGCGGCAGGGCCCGATCTACCGCGCCGCCATCGTGGTCGAGCGCATACCCGGCGTGCGGCCCCTGGCCCAGATGTTGGCCGAACCGGTCTGGCAGGCGGCGGCCGAGGCCATCGTGCGCATGCACCGGGCCGGCGTCTGGCATGCCGACCTCAATGCCTTCAACATCCTGGTGGGCAGCGACGGCCGCGTCTGGCTGATCGATTTCGACCGCGGCACGCAAGGTGCCCTGTCGGACCGGCAGCGCGAGGCCAACCTGGAACGCCTGCGCCGCTCGCTGCGCAAGGTGGCGGGGGAAGAGGGCGAGCGCTTCTGGCTGCGCCTGCGCGACAGCTACTGGACGGCCTGGGGCGTGGGAATCCAGCCTTGATCCGGGCGCGGGCGGCCAATTGCCGCCATTGGGTCCAAATCGCGCCAATCAGCCGGCAAAGTTGGGCAGGTCATCGCTAAAAAGCTTTATCATTTCGCCTTTTGGTACTCCTGTCACATACGGCATAACGCAAGGGGGCTGGTGATGAAATTACGGGCGGGCATGCGCTGGGCGCTGGGGGCGATGCTGGTCACGGCGGCCTCTTCGGCGGCGGTGGCGCAGAATAAAGTCGTCAACGTCTACAACTGGGCCGAATACACGGCTCCGGACACGATTCCCGGTTTTGAAAAGGAAACCGGCATCAAGGTCCGCTATGACGTCTACGACAGCAACGACACCCTGCAGGCCAAGCTGTTGGCCGGCAAATCGGGCTATGACGTCGTTGTCCCGTCCACGCACTACGCCTCGCGCCAGATCGAAGCCGGCCTGTTCCAGAAGCTGGACAAGTCCAAGATCCCGAACTGGAAGTACCTGGATCCCGAAGTGATGGCGCTGGTCGCCACTGTCGATCCCGGCAACGAGTACGCCATACCCTGGGGCTACGGCACCAACGGCCTGGGCTACAACGTCACCAAGGTCAAGCAGATCATGGGCGATGGCGTGGACTTGGCCAACTGGGACATGATCTTCAAGCCCGAGAACGCCGCCAAGCTGAAAGAGTGCGGCATTTCGATGCTGGACGAGGCCGCCCAGGTGTTCCCGGCCGTGCTGAAGTACCTGGGCAAGGACCCCAATAGCACCAACGCGGACGACTACAAGGCCGCGCTGGACGTGCTGATGAAGATCCGCCCGTACATCCGCCAGTTCAGTTCGTCCGGCTACATCGACGAGCTGGCCGTGGGCGACCTATGCATGGTCTACGGTTTTTCCGGCGACGTGATGATCGCCCGCAAGCGCGCCCAGGACGCCAAGAAGGCGTATGAAGTGAACTACTTCATTCCCAAGGGCGGCGCGCCCGCGTGGTTCGACCTGATGGTCATCCCCAAGGATGCGCCGCATCCCGAAGAGGCGCTGGCCTTCATCAACTACATCGAAACGCCCAAGGTGCATGCGGCCATCACCAACACCATGTTCTATCCCAACGCCAACAAAGAGGCGCGGCAGTACGTGGTCAAGGACGTGGCCGACAATCCCATGATCTACCCGCCGGCGGAGGTCTCCAAGACCCTGTACGTGATCAAGGCGCTGCCCTTGAACATCCAACGCCTGCAAAACCGGATGTGGTCCGAGCTGAAGTCTGGAAGATAAGTCATCATGAGCGATAGCCGTTACTCGGCGCAGCATTCGGCCGATCCGGATGAATTCGTCCGGATCTCCGATGTCGTAAAGATCTTCGGCGATGTGGTCGCCGTCCGTTCCGTCAATCTCTCGGTCAAGCGCAACGAGATCTTCGCCCTGCTCGGCAGTTCGGGCAGCGGCAAGTCGACCTTGCTGCGCATGCTGGCGGGCTTCGAGGAGTCCACCTCGGGTCAGATTTTCCTGGACGGCGAGGACATCACCCACGTGCCGCCGTACCGCCGGCCCGTGAACATGATGTTCCAGTCTTATGCGCTGTTCCCGCACATGACGGTCGAGGCCAACGTGGCCTTCGGCCTGAAGCAGGAAGGCGTGGACCGCGCCGAGATCCATGACCGCGTGTTCGAAGCCCTGGATCTGGTCCAGATGGCCGGCTATTCGCGCCGCAAGCCCAACCAGTTGTCGGGCGGGCAGCAGCAGCGCGTTGCGCTGGCGCGCAGCCTGGTCAAGCGGCCCAAGCTGCTGCTGCTGGACGAGCCCATGTCCGCGCTGGACAAGCAGATCCGCCAGAAGACCCAGATCGAACTGGTGAAGATCCTGGAGCAGGTCGGCGTAACCTGCATCATGGTCACGCACGACCAGGAAGAGGCCATGACCATGGCCCACCGACTGGCCGTCATGACCGAAGGCCAGATCGTCCAATGCGGCACGCCGCAGGACGTCTATGCCTTCCCGAATTCCCGCTTCGTCGCCAGCTTCATCGGTTCGACCAATATGTTCACCGGCACCATCGTGGTCGATGAACCCGACCACGTCGCCATCGAGTGCGGCGAGCTGACCCGTCCACTCTTCGTCAACCACGGCGTGAGCGAGCCGCTGGGCATGGAAGTGCACGTCTCCATCCGGCCCGAACGGCTGGTGGTGTCGCGCGAGCAGCCCGAGGCCGAGTACAACTGGGCTCACGGCATGGTCAGCCACATGGCGTGGATGGGCAGCTATGCGCTCTATCAGATCCGCCTGGATTCCGGCAAGACGGTGGAGGCCAGCGTGCCCAGCCAGTTGCTGGCCCAGATGGATGCGCCCGGCATCGACGAGGAGATCTTCGTCAGCTGGGACGCCGACAGCGCGACGGTGCTGGCGTCATGATCCGCTTTTCGCCCCGCGACTGGTTGCCGTCGGGCCGGGCGCTGGCGGTGGTGCCGCCGTTCGCCTGGCTGGTGCTGTTCCTGCTGGTGCCGTTCCTGCTGGTCCTGAAGATCAGTTTCGCCGAGCTGAAGTTCGGCATTCCGCCGTATACCTCGCTGGCGGAATTCAAGGACGAGGCGGTGCAGTTCAGCCTGCACCTGCGCGGCTACATCCTGCTGTTCACGGACAGCCTGTACTTCGCCACGTATCTGAATTCGGTGAAGATCGCCGCGATCACGACGCTGTGTTGCGTGCTGATCGGCTATCCCATCGCCTACTACATCGCGCGTTCGTCGCCCGCGGTGCGCAACCTGCTGCTCTTGGGCGTGATCCTGCCGTTCTGGACTTCGCTGCTGCTGCGTGTGTACGCCTGGGTGGGCATCCTGCGCAACGACGGCCTGCTCAACAACCTGCTGCAGAGCCTGGGCATCATTTCCAGCCCGCTGGAAATCTACCGCACCGACGTCGCCGTCTATATCGGCATGGTCTACGCCTATCTGCCTTTCTTCATCCTGCCGCTGTACGCCACGCTGGTGAAGATGGACCTGCGCCTGCTGGAAGCCGCCTACGACCTGGGCGCCAAGCCCTGGCAGGCCTTCTGGCAGATCACGGTGCCGCTGTCGCGCCAGGGCGTGATCGCGGGCGCCATGCTGGTGTTCATCCCGGCAGTGGGCGAATACGTGATTCCCGAAATGCTGGGCGGCGCCAATACGCTCATGATGGGCCGCGTGATGTGGAATGAATTCTTCAACAACGCCGACTGGCCCATGGCCTCGGCCGTGACCTGCGTGATGGTGCTATTGCTGCTGGTGCCGCTGGTGGTCTTCCAATACAACCAGGTCAAGCAGCAGGAGCAGGTGAGCGGAGGCCGCAAATGAACGGGCCCAACAAGACTTTGCGCGCCGTGGTGCTGGGGCTGGGGTACTTCTTCCTGTACGTGCCCATCATCAGCCTGATGGTGTTCTCGTTCAACGAGTCGCCCACCGTCACGTCCTGGACCGGCTTCTCGTTCCGCTGGTATCACTCGCTGTTCAACGACGACGCGCTGCTGCGCGCGGCCTGGCTGTCGTTCCGCATCGCCGCCATGACCGCCACCGCCGCGGTCATCATTGGCACCTGGGCGGGCTACGTGCTGGGCCGCATGGGGCGCTTCCGCGGCTTCGCGCTGTACGTGGGCATGCTCAGCGCGCCGCTGGTCATTCCCGAGGTGGTGCTGGGCATCTCGCTCTTGCTGATGTTCGTGGAACTGCGCGGCAGCCTGGGCTGGCCTGCGGAAAACGGCATCTTCACGATCTGGGTCGGCCACGTGACCCTGTGCATGGCTTTCGTCGCGGTCGTCATCCAGACGCGCATCCGCGACCTGGACCGTTCGCTGGAAGAGGCCGCGCTGGATCTGGGCGCCACGCCCATGACCGTGTTCTTCAAGATCACGCTGCCGCTGATCGCCCCGGCGCTGGCCTCGGCCTGGCTGCTGTCCTTCACCCTGTCGCTGGACGACGTGGTGCTGGCGTCGTTCCTGTCCGGTCCCAGCTCCAGCACGCTGCCCATGGAAGTCTTTTCGCGGGTGCGCCTGGGGTTGAAGCCCGAGATCAACGCATTGGCGACCCTATTCATCCTGGCGGTCGGCACCTGCGTGATCCTGGCCAACCGCATGCAATGGCGCAAGGAGTCCGAGCCCAAATGAAGCAAACCACCCTGTACGGCCTGACGAAGTGCAGCACCTGCGTCAAGGCGCGCGACTGGTTGACCGCGCACGGCGTCGCCCACGCGTTCGTGGACTATCGCGACAATCCGGTGCCCGCCGCCACGCTGAAATCCTGGGCGGATCAGGTCGGCGGCTGGGAAAAGCTGGTCAACCGCACATCCATGACCTGGCGCAACCTGCCCGAAGAGCGCAAGACGGCGCACACCGATGCCCAGTGGAGCCAGTTGATCGCCGAGTACCCGGCGCTGGTGCGCCGTCCGGTCACGGTCACGCCCGATGGCGAGGTGAGCGTTGGCTTCAGCGAAAAGCGCTACGGCGAACGTTTCGCCTGAGGCGCTGGCCCAGGCTGGCCTGGCGCCCGGCGCGCCCGGCCGGGCTCTGCCTGACGCCTTCTTCGACCGCGACGCCTTGCAGCTGGCGCGCGAGCTGCCGGGCAAGGTCATCCGGCACCGCGTGGGCGATTTGTGGCTGTCGGCCCGCATCATCGAGACCGAAGCCTATTACCTGGAAGAGAAGGGCAGCCATGCGTCGTTGGGGTACACCCACAAGCGACGGGCCCTGTTCATGGATGGCGGCACGGTCTACATGTACTACGCCCGTGGCGGCGACTCGCTCAATTTCAGCGCTGGCGGGCCGGGCAATGCCGTGCTGATCAAATCCGCCTATCCCTGGACGGATGCGCTGTCCGGTCCGCAGGCGCTGGCCCGCATGCTGCAATTGAATCCCGATGCGCAGGGGCGGCCGCGACCCGTCTCGGGCCTGTGCGCCGGCCAGACCCTGCTGTGCCGCGCGCTGGGCCTGAAAGTGCCCGACTGGGACGCGCGCAGTTTCGATCCGCAAGCGCTGTATGTGGAAGATGTGGGGGAATCGCCCGAGGCCCTGATCTGCACCACGCGGCTCGGCATTCCCTTGGGGCGCGACGAACACCTGCACTACCGTTACGTGGACCCGGCCTATGCGGCCTGCTGCACGCGCAACCCCCTGCGTCGGGGGCAGCGCGCAGGACACGACTATGTATGGGTGGACCGCCAGGGCGTGGTGCTGCCGGAGGCGCCGCAGCCGTAGCCGCCTGGACCACGCCACGGCTGTGGCTGGGGCGGGCGCCTCAGAATGCGCCGGTGGCGATGCGTTCGGCCAAGGCAGCGCGCATGCGCGTGTACTTGCGGTGGATGCGCCGGCTGTTCAGGCGTTTGCTCCAGGCATAGATCGGTATCAGCGGCAGCCCGCCGAAGCCATCGATCAGGTACAGGCCATGCTTGCCGTCGGCGTTCAGGCCGCAGGCGATATTGCTGGCGGAAACGTCGTGCAGGACCACGTGGGCATCGGCCAGGTCTTCGAAGAATTCGTCGAGCTGCGCGCTGAGGGCGTCGTCCAGCTTGCCTTGCCTGGCCAGGTCCGTGACCGTGGGGGCGATGTTGCCGTGGGCATCACAGATTTTCTCGACCACCAGGCCCAGGCCCAGGGTGGTTTGGGCGACCCCCAGTATGCGCGCCATGGGCACCTGCCATACGCCAGAGGGTCGGGTGGTGGTGGTGACGTATTCCGAGAATTCGGTCAGGTAGACGCGGTACGCGCTTTCGCGCTGGTATTGCTTGTACCAGCGCTTGAACGGACGGGCTTCCAGGTAAATCGCGCGGGCGCGCATGTCCATGACCTTGACGAGCAAGGAGGGCATGTTGGGGTGCTGGAATATGTGCCTGTCGTGACCGGAGGCGACCGGCGTGGCGGCGTTCAGGTCCAGCGGTCCGAAGATGGACTGGAAGGATGCCTGGGGCGCGCTGGGCGAGGGATCTGCGGGGTTCAAGGGGTAACAAGCCTGTTTGGGTGCTCCAGAGTTTAATCCCTAGCTCCCGATTGTCAGTCCAGCCGAGTCGGATCTAGGTCGGATTTACCGCGGCGGATGTGGTCCGGGTCCTACAATCCCGGCTTTGGAGACGCATCTTTTGAATGACATACATTTGCTTTGGATTGCCGCGGGTGGCGCTGTTCTGGCCTTTCTGGCGGCCTTGCTGGCCTGGCTGCGCCCGCCCGCAAGGGACGACCGGCTCGACGCGCTGCTGGAAAGCCTGGAGCGGACCGAGCGCGCGCTGCGCTCCGACATCGCGGAAGGCCAGCGCGGCCTGCGCAGCGAATTCGCGGACTCCACGCGCGCCCTGCGGGTGGAACTGTCGCAGTCGCATGGCGACTTGCGCGCCGGGCTGTCGCGCGACGCCCAGGCCGCGCGCGCGGAGTCGGCGGAATCCCTGGCGCGCTTCGCCGCGGGTTTCTCCGAGCAGTTGCAGGGCCTCATCCAGATCAACGAGCGGCGCCTGATGGAAGTGCGCGCCACGGTGGATCAGCGCCTGCAATCGTTGCAAACCGACAACAGCGCCAAGCTCGACGAAATGCGCCGCACCGTGGACGAAAAACTCCATGCCACGCTGGAGCAGCGCCTGGGCGAGTCCTTCAAACTGGTGTCGGACCGCCTGGAGGCCGTGCACAAGGGCCTGGGTGAAATGCAGGCGCTGGCGGCCGGCGTGGGCGACCTGAAGCGGGTGCTGACCAACGTGAAGTCGCGCGGCACCTGGGGCGAAGTGCAACTGGCCAGGCTGATCGAGGACAACATGACGCCGGACCAGTACGCCAGCAATATCAAGCCCGTGCCGGGCAGCGACGCGGTGGTGGAGTTCGCCATCCGCCTGCCGGGACGCGGCGACGGCGGCGAACCTGTCTGGCTGCCGATCGACGCCAAGTTCCCCAAGGAAGAGTACGAGCGCCTCATGGACGCGCAGGAAGCCGCGGATACCGAAGGCGTGAAGAACGCCGGGGCCGCGTTGGGCCGTGCGGTCGAATTGCAGGCGCGCCTGATCGCTGGGAAGTACGTGGCGCCGCCGCACACCACCGACTTCGCCATCATGTTCCTGCCCACCGAAAGCCTGTACGCCGAGGTGTTGCGCCGCCCGGGCCTGCTGGACAAGCTGCACGACCTGCGCGTCAACGTGGCCGGCCCCAGCAATCTGGCGGCGTTGCTGAACAGCCTGCAGATGGGTTTCCGCACCTTGGCCATCGAGCAGCGCTCATCCGAAGTCTGGCAGGTGCTGCGCGCGGTCAAGACGGAATTCGGCAAGTTCGGCGAATCCCTGGCCAGCGTCAAGAAGACGCTGGACACCGCCAGCAACAAGATCGGCCAGACCGAAGTCCGCACCCGCGCCATGCTCAAGAACCTGAAGGCCGTCGAGGCGCTGCCCGAAGCCGATGCCCGGCTCCTGCTGGGCGCGGTGGACGAGGGAGCTGCCGCGGACGACGAGGAAGACCAGGGGCTAGAGGCCACAGGCCCGAACTGATCCGGCCGCAACGGCATCGCAGGGGGGCGCGCTTGTTGCCCGCCGCGACTGCCGATATCCTGGTGCCAGCGGCAATCCGCCGACGACACCTGGAGCATTGCAAGCATGAGCACCGCTGAACGCCATGATTCCTCCACCCTGGATGCGACGGCGCTGGGCGCCGATATCGCGCAAGGGGCCACCACTGCGCTTGCTGCGATGCAGCAGGCGGTGGACCGGGTGGCGGCTCGCAATCCCTCGATCAACGCCGCCTGCGGCTTGCAGGCGGAAATCGGCTTGCGGCTGGCGCAGTCGCTGGACGAGGATCTCGCCGGCCTGTCGCAAGCGCAGCGCTTGGCGCAGTTGCAGGACCGTCCGTTCCTGGGCGTGCCCACCCTGCTCAAGGACCTGGGCACCGCCGCGCTCGGCCTGCCCAGCGCCATGGGGTCGGTGCTGTATGGCCAGGTGGTATGGAATGTCGACGCCGAGATCGTCAAGCGCTACCGCCGCGCCGGCCTGATTCCGTTCGGCCGGACGACCAGCGCAGAGCTGGGCCTGAGTCCCACCACCGAATCCCCGGTCTACGGGCCGGCCACCCAGAACCCCTGGAAGGCCGGCCACAGCGCGGGCGGATCCAGCGGCGGCGCGGGCGCGGCGCTGGCCAGCGGCATGGTGCGCATCGCCCATGGCAGCGACGGCGGCGGGTCGATCCGCATTCCTGCGTCCTGCTGCGGCGTGCTCGGCCTGAAACCTTCGCGCGGCCTGATGCCGCTGGGCCCGCTGAAGGGAGAGGGCTGGGGCGGTCTGGCCACCGAACACATGATGACCCTGTCGGTGCGCGACTGCGCCGCGTCGCTGGATATCAGCGCCGGCGCCGACGTGGGCGCGCCTTATGCCGCGCCGGCGCTGCCTGCGGACTCCTACCGCGCCGTGGTGGCGCGGGTCGCCGCTGATCCGCAGTCGGCCGCGCTGCGCCGCATCGCCTTCGTCAACACCAACTATGAGGGCGAGGCCATCCATCCCGAAGTGGCGGCCACGGTGGACGAGGCCGCCCGCCTCTTCGCCTCGCTGGGCCATGAACTGGCGCCCGCCGCGCCGCCGGTAGGCTCCGAGGAAGTGTTGTCGCCCATGCTGCCGTTGATCGCGAGCGCGGCGGCCAACGCCATCGACGCCTTCGTGGCCGCGCGCGGCCGCCGGCTGGCCGCCGATGAACTGCAGCCGACCACGCTGGGCGCGCGCGAATATGCCCGCGCGATCTCCGGCGCGCAATACGTGGCCTGCGTCGATACCTGCCACGAAATCACGCGCCGGGTCGGCCGCTTCCTGGAACGCGACGGCGCGCAGGGCTACGACCTGTTCCTGAGCCCGGTGCTGGCGTTGCCGCCGGCGCCCATCGGCCGCTACGCCATGGACAACGCCGACTACCTGGCCTACCGTTTGGGCAAGAAGGGCGTCATCGGCTATTCGCCGTTTGCGCCCTTGGCCAACCTGACCGGCATGCCCGCCATCTCCATCCCCTTCGGCATGTCGTCCGACGGCCTGCCCATCGGCATCCAGCTCATGGGGCCGCTGGGCAGCGAGGCGCTGCTGCTGGAACTGGCGGCGCAGGTCGAGGCGCTGCGGCCCTGGGCCCTGGTGGCGCCGATGGCCAGATAGGGCTGAAGGGGCAGACCGCGCCGCGGGCAGGCGGCGCATCAGTGGACCGATCCAGGGAGCCGCCATGTCATCGTTCGCGACGCACACCGTATCCAACCAGGTGCCGCCCCTGGAGGACTACTCCCTGTACGAGACCGATCCGGCCTTGCGCGAGGCAGTGCGGCGCGAAGGCGCGCAAGCCTGGGTGTCAGACCTGGCGGCGCACGGCGCCTGGCTGGGCCGGGCGCAGACGCTGGAGGCTGGTGCGCAGGCCAACCGCTGCCCGCCGCGCCTGATCAGCTACGACCGCGGCGGCCACCGCATCGACCGTGTCGAATTCCACCCGTCATGGAATCTGCTGATGGGCGGCATCATGGCGCGCGGCCTGCACAGCCGCGCTTGGGCGCAGCCCGAGCCGGGCGCGCAGGTGGCGCGGGCCGCGGCCTATGTGATGCAGGGCCAGGTCGAGGCAGGCAGCTTGTGTCCCACCACCATGACTTTCGCGGCGGTGCCGCTGCTGCAGCGCGAACCCCCTGGCGTGGTGGACTTCGGCGGGCAGTGGCTGAACGCCCTGTATTCACGGGAGTTCGACGGCGCCGATGCGCCGCTGGCCGCCAAGCGCTCGGCCCTGATCGGCATGGGCCTGACCGAAAAGCAGGGCGGCTCGGACCTGCGCGCCGTCACCACGCGCGCCACGCCAGTGGGCCCGGCTGGCAGGGGACGCGCCTATCTGCTGGTGGGCCACAAGTGGTTTTTCTCGGTGCCGCAGGCCGACGCGCACCTGGTGCTGGCGCAGACCGACGAAGGGCTCAGCTGCTTTTTCGTGCCGCGCTGGATTCCGGACGGGCCGCGCAATGCCGTGCGCGTGCGCCGCTTGAAGGACAAGCTCGGCAATCGCAGCAATGCCAGCGCCGAGGTCGAATTCGAGGACGCCTGGGGCGTCATGGTGGGCGAACCGGGCCGTGGCCTGACGGTGTTGCTGGAGATGGCGGCCACCACGCGGCTGGATTGCGTGCTGGGCAGCGCGGCGCTGCTGCGGCAGGCGCTGGTGCAGTCGGCCCATCATGCGCGGCACCGGCACGCCTTCGGCAAGCCCCTGATCAAGCAGCCCCTCATGCGCAACGTGCTGGCCGACCTGGCGCTCGAAAGCGAAGCGGCCATGGTGTTGGGCCTGCGGCTGGCGCGCGCGGTGGACGAACGCGCCGACGCCGCGGCGCGGGCCCTGGTCCGCGTCGGCACGCCGGCCGCCAAACTGTGGGTCTGCAAGCGCGCCATCGCCGCGGTGGCCGAATGCATGGAGGTCTGGGGCGGCAACGGTTACGTGGACGACGGACCCATGCCCAGGCTTTACCGCGAAACGCCGGTCAACTCCATCTGGGAAGGTTCCGGCAACGTGATGGCGCTGGACGTGTTGCGGGCCTTGCAGCGCGAGGCCGGAGCGCTGCCCGCGCTGGAGCGCGAGTTCGCGCAGGCGGCGGGGCAGTACCAGGACTTCGACGACGCGCTGGCGCGCTGGCGGGCCTTGTTGGCCGACGAGGCCCAGGCCGAGTTCCAGGCGCGCCGCATCGCTGCAGGCCTGGCGCGGCTGTGGCAGGCCGCCTTGCTGATCCAGCATGCGCCTGCGCCGGTGGCGCAGGCTTTCGCCGCCAGCCGCCTGAACGCGGGCGGCGGTGTCTTTGGCGAACTGGCGGCCGGCGCGGATGCGCAGGCCATCCTGGCGCGGGCGTGGCCTGCCGCCGCATGCTAAATTTCCTGGCTCGAGCAACCTTCCCGCATTTTCCGCCATGCTTTCCCAGCAAGAACTCAAGCAGCAAGCCGCCGACGCGGCCCTGGAATTCGTTGAACAGGTCGCCGGCCCGGACGCCATCATCGGCGTGGGCACGGGGTCCACGGCCGATCTCTTCATCGATGGTCTGGCCCGTTTCAAGGGCCGGATCGGCGGCACGGTGGCCAGCTCCGAGCGCAGCGCCGCGCGGTTGGCCGGGCATGGACTGAAGGTGCTGGACCTGAACGACATCACCACGATGCCGATCTACGTCGACGGCGCCGATGAGATCGACGCCAACCTGCACATGATCAAGGGCGGCGGCGGCGCGCTGACGCGCGAGAAGATCGTGGCCTCGGTGGCTGAACGCTTCATCTGCATCGCCGACGAATCCAAGCTGGTGCAGACCATGGGCAAGTTCCCGCTGCCGGTCGAAGTCATTCCCATGGCCCGCGAGTCGGTGGCGCGCGCCCTGGCGGCGCTGGGCGGCCAGCCCAAGCTGCGCGAGGGATTCGTCACCGATAACGGCAATATCATCCTGGACGTGTCCGGCCTGGCCATCACCGACGCGCAGGGCCTTGAAGCCCGCGTCAACAACCTGGCGGGCGTGGTGACTTGCGGCCTGTTCGCGATCGCCGGAGCCGACGTGGCGCTGCTGGCCACGCAGAACGGCATCCGCCGCCTGGATCGCCGCGCCTGAATCCTGTCGCGGCCTCTTGGTCCAGCCCCGGCACCCTGCCTTGCAGGCGCCGGGGGGCGCATTCATAATCCTGTCACACTTGGGTCATAACCTTGCGGGTTGTGCAGGCCCACCTTGTAATTTCCTTTTTTCAGGGCAGTGCAATGAGACCAACCACGCAGGGAGCCCGGATGTCGGAGCATACAAACAAGCAGTTCGATGCGGACCTGGAAAGCGTCCGTTCGCAGTTCCTGCAAATGGGCGGCTTGGTGGAAGCCATGATCCAGGAGGCCATCGACGCGCTCGCCAGCGGCGACATGTCGCTGGTGGAGAAAGTCCGTGAGCGGGAAAAGGAAGTCAACCGCCACGAAGTCGAAATCGACGAAAGCATCAGCCGCATCCTGGCGCGCCACCAGCCCACCGCCATCGACCTGCGCATGCTGATGGCCGTGTCAAAGATGCTGACCGACATGGAGCGTTCCGGCGATGAAGCCGAGAAGGTCGCCACCGTCGCGCGCCGCATCCACGAAGCCGAACTGCGCCATATTCCGGTGATCGAACTGCGCCACATGGCCGCCGCCGTCCGCACCATGCTGCATCAGGCACTGGACGCGTTCGCCCGCCTGGATCCCATCCAGGCCGCGGCCGTCGTGCGCAGCGACAAGGAAGTGGACAAGGAATGGAAGGGCGCGCTGCGTCACCTGATCACCTACATGATCGAAGATCCGCGCACCATTTCGCGCGCCATCGACATGATCTTCATCGCGCGCGCGCTGGAACGCATCGGCGACCATGCCAAGAACATGTCCGAGCGCGTGATCTACATGGTCAAGGGTGCCGATGTGCGCCACACCGGCGTGAAGAACACCGAGCGCCTGGCGCGCGGCGAAGAAGAAGAAGGCACGGAAGAGTAAACCTCCGCTGTCGGACGCCCGGCGGGTTCACGCCGGGCGTCCGACAGCGAAGACTGCGTTGCGGCGTCGCCAGACGCCAGGCGCCTCGCGTCAGTCCAGCGGCAGCGCGGCCCCGGCTTGCAGGCGCGGGTCGGGCAGGCCGGGTTTGCCGGCGTCGATGCGGCCCGCCAGCCTGCGGCCGAAGGCCGGCAGGGCAGGTGCGCTGATTTCCAGGTCGTACCACCCCTGGCAACCGCCATAGGCAAGTTCCAGCGAGCCGTCCGCTTGCACGTGCGCCATGGCGCACCAGCCGTCGCCCATGCGCGACTCCACTTTCACCGGCTGCGGCGCTTCGCCGCGATTGACGAGACGCAGGCTCAGGCCAGTCGCCGTCGGCGTGACTTGCGCCTCCAGCGCGCCGGCATCGCGCGCATCGCCGCGGAACTGCCGGTGCAGGCCGTCGGGACCCAGCAGCCACAAGTCATAGGCGCCGCCATCGTGCAGGCGCCAGCCGTCGTCCAGCCGCGCGCCCGCGCCCACGGTGTAGCGGCGCGGGGCATGTTCCAGCGCGCGGCGGTCGTAGACATGCAGCACCGCGCCCGCGGCGCCGGGGTTGCGCAGGGTCAGCCGGTAATGGCCGCCGTCGGCGGCCATCTTGCCCTGGACCTCCAGCGCATAGGGCAGGGCGCAAGTCCGGCGTGGTCCTGCGGGGGCCGCGCCGCGGTCCGCGGCGAAATCGAAGGCCGAGCTCAGGTCGCCGGCGATCTCGCGCCGCCAGGCGCTGATATTGGGTTCGACCACGCCGAAGCGCGCCTCCAGGAAGCGGATCACCGAGGTGTGGTCGAACACCTGGGAATTGACCCAGCCGCCGCGGCTCCAGGGCGAGACCACCAGCATCGGCACGCGCGGCCCCAGGCCGAATCCGCGGCCGTGCAGGCCGGCGGGGTCGTCCGGCGTGGCCGCGCTGGGCCCGTGGCGCGCATCGTGGTATTCGCCGTCCAGCTCGACCGTGGACAGGCCGCCCGACAGGCCGTCGGCTGCGCGGGCCGGCGGCGCGGGCGGCGGCATGTGGTCGAAGAAGCAGTCGTTCTCGTCGTAGGTGACGAAGAACACGCAGCGGCTCCAGACCTCCGGATTGCGGGTCAGAATGTCCAGCACGCGCTCCGTGTAGGCGCCGCCCCGGGCCGGCGACGAGACCTCGGGGTGTTCGGAATCGGCCGTGGGCGCAATGATCCACGACACCTGCGGCAGCGTGCCGTCGGCGACGTCGCGGGCCAGGTGGTCCAGCGTGCAAGTGGACAGGCCGCGGTCGCGCAAGGGGGCGTCGCCGTCCGCGCCCGCATGCTGGCGCCGGTACTGCCGGAAGCCGGCCAGCGGGTTGTCGTGGTAGTTGTCCGCCATGTCCTGGTAGATGCGCCAATCCACGCCGGCGTCCTGCAGGCGCTCGGGATAGGTGGTCCAGGCATAGCCTTCGCTGGCGGGGCCCAGGCGGTCAAACGTGTTGACCAGCGCCGGTCCTCCGGCCAGGCCCTGCGGATCATTGGTGCCGGTCCAAAGGAACAGGCGGTTGGGATTGGTGCCGGCGTGGATCGAGCAGTGATAGGCGTCGCACAGGGTGAAGGCGTTTGCCAGCGCGGTCTGGAACGGCACCTCCGCGCCGCGATAGGCGCCCATGCCCAGCCGGCTCTTGGCGGGCAGCCATTGATCCATGCGGCCGTCGTTCCAGGCGCGCTGCGCGTCGTCCCAGGTATGCGGCGTGATGTAGCCCACCTGTGCATCGCTGGCATATTCCGCCTGCAGGGCATAGGGCCGAACCTGTGTCGCGTCGTCCGCCTGCGTCAGCACATTGCCGGCCAGCGTGGGCGCGGGATGCGGATCCGCGAACCCGCGCACGCCGGGCAAAGTGCCGAAATAGTGGTCGAAGGACCGGTTTTCCTGCATCAGGATCACCACGTGCCGCACGTCCTGCAGCGTACCCGTGCGGCGGTCGGGCGCGATGCCGAGCGCGCGTTCGATGGGCGAGGAGGGGGCGGCGGACGGGGGCAGGCGCGATTCTTCTTTCATGACAGCGATGATACGGCCAGCAATGCTTGAATCTTAAGGCCGGCTTGGCGGCGGGAGCCGGAGCCGGAGCCGGAAACGAACAGCCCCTCGCGGGCGAGGGGCTGGATCGGGTCGGCCGCCGCTAGCGGCGACCGGCGGAAAAGCACGGCCGGGTCAGGCCGAGGGCGGAACGTAGCCCTGCGCTTCGACGGTGCCGTCTTCGAACAGGAAGCGCTCCATCTGTTCTTTCAGATACTTGCGGGCGCGGGCGTCCGCCAGGTTCAGGCGGTTTTCATTGACCAGGCGCGTCTGGATGCCCTTCCATTCTTCCCAAGCTTCCTTGGAAATGCTCTGCCAGATCTTGGTGCCGAGTTCGCCGGGATAGGGCGGAAAATCCAGCCCTTCGGCTTCACGCTTCAATTTCACACAGTTGACGATACGGGCCATGGTTCGCTGCCGGAAGAAATGAGTAATCCTGCATTTTAACGGGCTTGGCGACCTGATGGCGCCAAGCCCCTGCGGACCCTGCGGGTAGCCTGGGTGTTACAGCTTCTTGATGAAGACCAGGCTGTTGCGCGAGCGGTTGTAGTTGTTCTGCTTTTCGCGCGGCAGGTCGGCGATGCCGCCTTGCACGAAACCGCGCTTCATGAACCAGTGCGAGGTCCGCGTGGTCAGCACGAACAGGCGCTTGGCACCGGTGGCGCGCGCTCGCGATTCCATGTGGCGCAGCAGGATTTCGCCTTCGCCCGAGCCCTGCCATTCCGGATGCACGATCAGGCAGGCCATTTCGGCCATTTGTTCTTCGGCGAAGGTATGCAGGGCCGCGCAGCCGTAGATGACGCCGTCGTGCTCCAGCACGGTGAAGTTCTCCACGTCGCGCTCGACCACGCTGCGCGGGCGCGGCACCAGGGTGCCGTCCGCTTCCAGCGGTTCGATCAGGCTGAGGATGGCGCCCACGTCGTCGATGGTGGCGGCGCGCAGGTCGTCCAGCGTGTCTTCCACCACCATGGTGCCCACGCCGTCGTGGGTGAAGATTTCAAGCAGCACGCTGCCGTCCAGCGCGAACGGCAGCAGGTGGGCGCGGGCCACGCCGCGCTTGACCGCCAGCGAGGCGTATTGCAGGAAGGAATGGGTTTCCTCGTCGAGTTCGCCGCCGGCCAGCAGGGCGTCGGCATCGACCCGGGCCAGTTCGGTGTCCAGCGTGCCGTCGTCGTTCAGCACGCCCTGCGAGCTGGACAGGAAGATCAGTTTTTCAGCGCGCAGCGCCACGGCGACGCTGGTGGCCAGGTCTTCCATGGCCAGGTTGAAGGCGTCGCCGGTAGGGGAGAAGCCCAGCGGCGACAGCAGCACCACGGACGAACCCTTTTCGATGGCGAACTTGAGCGCGTCGATGTCGATCTTGCGCACCTGGCCGGTGTGCTTGTAGTCCACGCCGTCCAGCACGCCGGTGGGGCGGGCGGTGACGAAGTTGCCGGAGATCACGCGGATGTGGGCGTGCGACATGGGCGTGTTCGGCAGCCCCTGGCTGAAGGCGGCCTCGATGTCCAGGCGGATTTCGCCGGCGGCTTCCTTGGCGCATTCCAGCGCCGCGGCGTCGGTGGGCGACAGGCCGCGGTCGAATTGCTGGGTGTAGCCCTTCAGGCGCAGCTGCTCGTTGACCTGCGGACGGGAGCCATGCACCAGCACCAGGCGGATGCCCAGCGAGGACAGCAGCGACAGATCCTGCACCAGCGCGTTCAGCGCGCCGGCCTGCACCAGTTCACCGCCGAACGCCACCACGAATGTCTTGCCTCGGAACGCATGCACATAAGGCGCCACTTCTCGGAACCATCGGACGAACTGGGCGGCTGCGAATTCTGGGGCTTCGAGGGCGGAGACGGTGTCTGGTTCCAGGTCGGGCATGATGGGCGGAAGGATTCCTGAGAGTCGGTCAAAACGCGGCGCAGTGCCGCGCCATGGCGCCGTCAGGCGACGGCGTGGCGAAATTATATGACCGTCGCGCCCCGGCGCAGGAGGAAAAGAGTGCCAATTTGGTGCCGGATTTTCCGGTTTGGCCGCGGCGCGCCGGCAGGGCGTCCGCGGAAATTTATAATGCCGGGCTAACCGGACAAATCGTACATGCCTGAATCCTCCAGCCCGCGTGCGCCCAAGAGCGCGGACGCGGCGGCCGCGGAAGCGCGGAATGCGCGCCGAGCGCCGCGTCCCGAGCGGCCCATCCCCGTGGTGACCTACCCCGAAGACCTGCCCGTCAGCGCGCGGCGCCAGGAGATCGCGCGCGCCATCGCCCGCCATCAGGTGGTGATCGTCAGCGGCGAGACCGGGTCGGGCAAGACCACCCAGCTGCCCAAGATCTGCCTGGAGCTCGGCCGTGGCCGCCAGAAGATGATCGGCCACACCCAGCCGCGCCGCCTGGCCGCGACCTCGGTGGCCAAGCGCATCGCCGAAGAACTGAATACGCCCATGGGCGAGGTGGTGGGCTACCAGGTGCGCTTCAACGACCGCACCGGCCCCAACGCGTCCATCAAACTGATGACGGACGGCATCCTGCTGGCCGAGTCGCAGCGCGATCCGCTCCTGCGCCGCTACGACACCATCATCATCGACGAGGCGCACGAACGCAGCCTGAACATCGATTTCCTGCTGGGCTACCTGAAGCAGCTGCTGCCGCGCCGCCCGGACCTGAAGATCATTATTACCTCGGCCACCATCGACGCCGAGCGCTTCGCGCGCCACTTCGCCGCGTCCGAGGACAAGCTGGCGCCCGTCATCGAGGTGTCCGGCCGCTTGTACCCGGTCGAGGTCCGCTACCGTCCCGTGCGCGAGGAACTGGCGGAAGACGAGGCCGCTCCGGCCAAGCCTGGCCGGGACCGCGAGCGCATGTCGGGCGACGAAGAGCGCGACCTGATCGACGCCATCGTCGACGCGGTGGACGAATGCGCGCGCCACGGCCCAGGCGACGTGCTGGTGTTTCTGCCCGGCGAGCGCGAGATCCGCGAATCCGCCGAAGCGCTGCGCAAGCGCCATCCGGCCGGCACCGAAGTGCTGCCGCTGTACGCGCGCCTGTCGCAGGCCGAGCAGGAGCAGATCTTCCATCCGCGCACCAATGCGCGGCGCATCGTGCTGGCCACCAACGTGGCGGAAACCTCGCTGACGGTGCCGGGCATCCGCTTCGTGGTCGACAGCGGGCTGGCGCGCATCAAGCGCTATTCCTGGCGCAACAAGGTCGAGCAGCTGCGCATCGAGCCGATCAGCCGCGCCTCGGCCAACCAGCGCGCCGGCCGCTGCGGCCGGGTCGGCCCGGGCGTCTGCATCCGGCTCTACGACGAGCTGGACTTCAACAACCGCGCGCCGTTCACGGACCCGGAAGTGCTGCGCTCGTCGCTGGCCTCGGTCATCCTGCGGATGAAGTCGCTGAAGCTGGACGATATCGAGCAGTTCCCCTTCGTCGAGGCGCCTCCGGGCCGGGCGGTGGCCGACGGCTACCATCTGCTGCAGGAACTGGGTGCGATCGAGCTGGCGTCGGCTGCGGACGACGACGCCGACGCCTCCCGCACCGGCGCGTCCTTCGTGTTGACCCAGACGGGCCACGAACTGGCCAAGCTGCCGGTCGATCCGCGCATCGGCCGCATGATCCTGGCGGCGCGCGAGCACCAGTGCCTGTCCGAAATGCTGATCATCGCCTCGGCCCTGTCGGTGCAGGACGCGCGTGACCGGCCCATGCAGGAACGCGAGGCGGCCGAGGCGGCGCACGCCAAGTTCGCCGACGACAAGTCCGAATTCATTTCCTTCCTGAAGCTGTGGCGCTGGTACGGCGAGCAGGTCCAGCACAAGGCCTCGCAGCGCAAGCTGGTGGCCTTGCTGCGCCAGAACTTCTTGTCGCCGATCCGGCTGCGCGAATGGCATGACGTGCATACCCAGCTGGCCGCCCTGGTGGGCGAGCAGGGCTGGCGGCTGAACCAGATCGAGGCCACCTACGAGCAGTTGCACATGGCGCTGCTGTCGGGCCTCTTGGGCAATATCGGCTTCAAGAGCGACGAAGGCGGCCACTACCAGGGCGCGCGCGAGATCCGCTTCCATATCCATCCCGGCTCGCGGCTGGTGAAGAAGGCGGGGCGCTGGATCGTCGCGGCCGAACTGGTCGAAACCACGCGCCTGTACGCACGCTGCGTGGCGCGGATCGATCCGGTGTGGCTGGAAAAGGTCGGCGCGCACCTGATCCGCAAGAACTGGTCCGACCCGCGCTGGGAAAAGAAGGCGGGGCAGGTGGTGGCCAACGAACGGGCCACGCTCTACGGGCTGACCATCTACACGGGCAGGCGGATCCACTACGGCCGGGTCAATCCGACCCACGCCCGCGAGCTGTTCATCCGCCAGGCCCTGGTGCCTGGCGAGATCGACACGCGGCTGGCGTTCGTGGCGCACAACCGCAAGCTGATCGCGGGCATCGAGAAGCTGGAACACCAAACCCGCCGCCCCGATATCCTGGTCGACGACGAGCTGATCCACGCCTTCTACGACCGCCAACTGCCGGCCGACATCTCGCAGACGGCCTCGCTGGAAAAGTGGGTGTCCGGGCTGGACAAGGCGGCCGCCGCCAAGCTGATGCTGACACGCGACGAGCTGATGCGGCACGAAGCTGCTGGCGTCACGACCGATGTCTTCCCCAAGAAGGTGGAATGGCAGGGCGTGTCGATGGCGCTGGACTACCACTTCGAACCGGGTTCGCCGCGCGACGGCGTGACCCTGTCGGTGCCGCTGTTCGCGCTCAACCAGATCGACCCGGCGCGCTGCGAATGGCTGGTGCCCGGCATGCTCAAGGAGAAGGTGCATCTGCTCTTGAAGTCGCTGCCGCAGAAGCTGCGCCGCCATTGCGTGCCGCTGCCGGACTATGCGGCGGGCTTTTACGAGCGCTGGTTCGAGCGCCAGGCCGATCCGCAGCAGGGGCTGGTGGACGCGATCATCGCCGATATGTGGGACCAGGTGCAGGTCCGTCCGGCGGCGGGCGATTTCAAGCTGGAGACTTTGCCGGCCCACCTGTTCATGAATTTCCGGGTGGTGGACGAGCATGGCCGCATGCTGGCGGCCGGGCGCAACCTGGCGCAGCTGCGCGCCGAATTCGGCAAGCAGGCGCAGGCTACATTCCAGCAATTGGCGGCCAGCGACACCCAGGTCGCCCAGGCGCTGGCGCATGAGAACCTGACCTCCTGGTCTTTCGGCCCCTTGCCCGAGATCATGGAGATCAAGCGGCGCGGGCAGTCGGTGATCGGCTATCCGGCGCTGGTGGACCGCGGCGCGCATTGCGACCTGGACGTGTTCGACGATCCGGACGAAGCGCGCAAGCATCATCGCGCGGGCTTGCTCAAGCTGTTTCGCCTGGGCTTGCGCGAGCAGGTGAAGTTCCTGGAAAAGAACCTGGCTGATCTGACCAAGATCAGCATGCTTTACATGACATTGGGGACGCAGGAAGAACTGCGCGACCAGATCATCGATTGCGCGTTGGGGCAGGCTTGCCTGGCCGAACCCTGGCCGGTGAACGAGCAGCAGTTCGAGGCCCGGCGGGCCGAGGGCAAGGGCCGGCTGGGTCTTTTGGCGCAGGAAGTGGCGCGGCTGGCAGGGGCGGTACTGACGGAGTGGGCAGCGGTGCAGCGCAAGCTGCCGCAGGCCAAGCCGCATGCTTCGGCCTATGCGGACTTGCAGGCGCAGCTGGGGGCGTTGATGCCCAAGTGGTTCATCCGCGATACGCCTTATGCGCAGCTCGCGCATTTTCCGCGGTATCTGAAGGCGGTTCTGGCTCGCATCGACAAGCTGCGGGCGGATCCAGGCAGGGATGCCAAGCTGGTGGCGGAGATGGCGCCGTTGCTGACCCAGTATCAGCGGGCGCGCTCGGCGTTGAAGGGGGCGCCGGATCCGCGGCTGGATGAGTTCCGGTGGCTGCTGGAGGAGTTGCGGGTGGCGTTATTTGCGCAGGAGTTGCGGACGCCTATGCCGGTTTCTGTTAAGCGGTTGATGAAGAGTTGGGAGTCGTTGAAGCGTTGATCGCTTTTGTGTTTTTCTATATTTCTATTGTGGTTTATTGTCGGGCGGGTTCTTCGTAGGTCGCCCGTCGGCGCGGGCAGCGTGGCGGCTCGCGCCCACGATTGCGGTCCGGAGCGTTCGCTCCGGACTCCCCCTGCCTCATCCTCGTCCTCGCCTTCGGCGACTCCTTCGGATTCCGTTGGGCGCATCGAGGTTGCGAGCCGCCACGCTGCCCGCGCCGACGGGCTACGTGCGTCTTGGGTCGTCGCGATGCTGGAGCTGGCTGGTGGGGCGGGTCTTGCGGGGCCCGCCATTTTCGGCCGCCCGGGCGGCCGAAAATGGCATACGCGGTGTTTTGCGTCGTGGCGGTGGACGCTCGCGATGTGGCTGGGCTGGGCGGAGGGGCGGAGACGCTGGAAGGAAGCGGAGCGGCGCCCGGATTTTCCGGGCGCCTTTTCTTACAGGGCCAGGAAGCCCACGATGACCAGGGCGATCAGGCCGTACTTGGTGGCCTTGTAGGCCGTGCGGTTCCAGGCCTTGAAGGCCTTGCGCTTCTGGTCGATGACCCAGTGGGCGTGGGTCAGCTTGTTGATGGCGCCGGTCTGGTCGCCGCCGTCGTTGGGCGAGCTGGCGGCGGACATGACGACGCGGCCGAACCAGCGGTTGAAGGCTTCCGCCCAGCGCCATTTCAGCGGACGCTCCACGTCGCAGAACAGGATGATGCGGTTCTCGTCGCTGTGGTTGTAGGCTTCGTGCACGTAGGTTTCGTCGAACACCACGCTTTCGCCGTCGCGCCAGCTGTAGCGCTCGCCGTCGACGATGATGTGGCAGCGGTCATCGTTGGGAGTGACCAGGCCCAGGTGGTAGCGCAGGGATCCGGCGAACGGGTCGCGGTGCGGGTTCAACTGGCCGCCGGGCGGCAGTTCGGCGAACATCGCGGCCTTGACCTTGGGCAGGGTCTTCAGGATGGCGACGGTCTTGGGGCAGAGTTCCTCGGCGGACGGGTGGCGGGCGTCGTACCACTTCAGGTAGAAGCGCTTCCAGCCGTACTTGAAGAAGGAATTGAAGCCGATGTCGTTATGGGTGTCGGCGGCCTTGATGCGGCGCAGCTCGGCCATTTGCACGGCTTCCTCGCGGATCGTTTCCCAGTTGTCGTCCAGCACCTTGAGTTCGGCGATTTCGCTCGTGGTCAGGTAGGGCGTGGGCGGCACGCGCGACGCCAGCACCATGAAGGCGTTGATCGGGGCGAGCAGCACGGAGTGGTCGAGCAGTTGCCTGCCCAGCGGCAGCTTGACGCGGCCGCGGAAGTGCGCAAACAGGATGGCGCTCAGCCAGATACCGGGAATTAGCCATTTCATACGTGAATCTCGTGCGTAAATCTCATGTCAACAATGAAGGATGACGTGCAACGCGTATTGTTACACAGCCGCCTGCGGTGTCCTTTGCGCAAGCGCAGAGGCCTCGGCTTGG
Organism: Achromobacter sp. SD115; assembly: GCF_017355315.1. NCBI lineage: Bacteria > Pseudomonadati > Pseudomonadota > Betaproteobacteria > Burkholderiales > Alcaligenaceae > Achromobacter > Achromobacter sp. SD115. Next base: position 331,628 of record NZ_JADIJM010000004.1, read on the forward strand.
ACCGCGTTGACTAGGTACAATTCCCTTTATGTCCGAAGAAGCCGTAACAACCCCGTCCCCATTTGTTCACCTGCGCGTACACTCCGAATTCTCGGTCGTGGACGGCCTCGTGCGCATCCCCGACCTCATCAAGCGCGTGGCCAAGCTGGGCCAGCCCGCAGTCGCCCTGACGGATCTGTCGAACCTGTTCGGCCTGATCAAGTTCTACAAGGGCGCGCGCGGCGCCGGCATCAAGCCGATCGCCGGCTGCGATGTCTGGTTGTCCAACGATGACGACCCTGCCAAGCCTTTTCGCCTGTTGCTGCTGGTGCGCAACCACCAGGGCTATCTCAATCTCTGCGAATTGCTGTCCAAGGCCTTCCTGACGAACCAGGGCAAGGGCCGCGCGGAGATCCGCCGCGAATGGCTGCAGGGGCAGGAGGGGCTGATCGCCCTGTCGGGCGGGCGCGGCGGCGACGTGGGCCAGGCGCTGGACGCGGGCAACGCCGTGTCGGCGCTGGCGCTGGCGCGCCAGTGGGCGCACCTGTTCCCGGGCAGCTACTACATCGAATTGCAGCGCGCCGGCATGGACGGCGACGAAGCCTACACCCAGGCCGCCATGCGTCTGGCGAGCGAGGCCGGCCTCCCGGTGGTGGCGACGCATCCGGTGCAGTTCCTGGACGAATTCGAATTCCAGGCGCACGAGGCCCGGGTCTGCATCGCCGAAGGCGAAATCCTGGCCAACCCGCGCCGCGTGCGCCGGTTCAGCAAGGAACAGTACCTGCTCAGCTCCGAGGAAATGGCGCGGCGTTTCGCCGACGTGCCCTCGGCGCTGGCCAATACGGTGGAAATCGCCAAGCGCTGCAACCTCAGCCTGGTGCTGGGCAAGCCGCGCCTGCCCAACTTCCCCACGCCGGAAGGCGTGGGCCTGGACGACTACCTGGTCCAGCTGTCCGAAGAGGGCCTGGAAAAGCGCATGGAATTCCTGTTCCCGGACGCCGCCGAACGCGAGTCCAAGCGCGAGCAGTACTACGAACGCCTGCGCTGGGAATGCAAGACCATCATCCAGATGGGCTTCCCCGGCTACTTCCTGATCGTGCAGGACTTCATCAACTGGGGCAAGAACAACGGCGTGCCGGTGGGGCCGGGCCGGGGCTCGGGCGCGGGCTCGCTGGTGGCCTACGCCCTGGGCATTACCGACCTGGATCCGATCCGCTATGACTTGCTGTTCGAGCGCTTCCTGAATCCCGAGCGGGTCTCCATGCCCGACTTCGATATCGACTTCTGCCAGGACAACCGCGAACGGGTCATCGACTACGTCAAGGAAAAGTACGGCCGCGCCGCCGTGAGCCAGATCGCCACCTTCGGCACGCTGGGCGCCAAGGCCGTGGTGCGCGACGCCGGCCGGGTGCTGGACATGCCCTACATGTTTTGCGACGGCCTCTCCAAGCTGATCCCGTTCAACCCGATGGATCCCTGGACCCTCGAACGGACCTTGAAGGACGAACCCGCCTTCAAGGACCGCTACGAGCAGGAAGAGGAAGTGCGCGCGCTGGTGGACCTGGCCAAGCCGCTCGAAGGCCTGACCCGCAACATCGGCATGCACGCCGGCGGCGTGCTGATCGCGCCCGGCAAGCTGACTGACTTCTGCCCGCTGTATTGCCAGCCGGGCCAGGAAAACAGCGCGGTTTCTCAGTTTGACAAGGATGACGTCGAGGCCGCCGGCCTGGTCAAGTTCGACTTCCTGGGCCTGCGCAACCTGACCATCCTGGACTGGGCCGTGCGCTATGTGCGCCAGTTCAACGAGGACAAGCGCGACTTCGACGTCATGGCCCTGGCGCTGGACGATGCGGCCGCCTACAAGATCCTGTGCGACGCCAACACGACCGCGGTGTTCCAGCTGGAATCGCGCGGCATGAAGGAACTGCTGAAGAAGCTGCGGCCCAACACCTTCGAAGACATCATCGCCATGCTGGCCCTGTACCGGCCGGGGCCGCTGGAATCGGGCATGGTGGACGACTTCGTCAACCGCAAGCACGGCCGCGCCGCGGTGGACTACTTCCACAACGACCTGGAAAGCACGCTCAAGAGTACCTACGGGGTCATCGTCTACCAAGAGCAGGTGATGCTGATCTCGCAGATCATCGGCGGCTACTCGCTGGGCGGCGCCGACCTGTTGCGCCGCGCCATGGGCAAGAAAAAGCCCGAGGAAATGGCCAAGCACCGCGAGCTGTTCGAACAGGGCGCCAAGGAAAAGGGCCATGACCCGGACCTGGCGGTCAAGCTGTTCGACCTGATGGAGAAATTCGCGGGCTACGGCTTCAACAAGTCGCACTCGGCCGCGTACGCGCTGATCTCGTACCAGACGGCCTGGCTCAAGGCCTACCATCCGACCGAATTCCTGGCCGCCACCATGTCCTCGGACATGGACGACACCGACAAGGTCCAGATCTTCTGCCGCGACGCCCAGGACAATGGCGTCGAGGTGCTGCCGCCGGACGTCAACTTTTCCGGCTACCGCTTTGAACCGGTCGCCGACAAGCACACCAAGAACGGCAAGCCGCCGCGCACCATGCGCTACGGCCTGGGCGCGGTCAAGGGCACGGGGCAGGGCGCGGTCGAGGACATCCTGCGCGCGCGCAAGGAAGGCGGTCCCTTCCTGAACCTGTTCGATTTCTGCCGCCGCGTCAGCAAGCAGGCGGTCAACCGCCGCACCATCGAGGCCCTGATCAAGGCCGGCGCCTTCGACACCATTGAACCCAACCGGGCGGCGATGCTGGCCTCGGTGCCCACCGCCATGGAAGCCGCCGAGCAGGCGGCGCGCAGCGCCAACCAGGCCTCGCTCTTCGGCGACGACAGCGGCGACGTGGTGGCCGGCGAACTGGCCAAGGTTGCGCCCTGGGATCTGCACAAGAAGCTGACGGAAGAAAAATCCGCGCTGGGCTATTACTACAGCGGCCACCTGTTCGACGCCTGGCGCGATGAAGTGCGCCGCATCGTGCCGATGCAGCTGGTGCGGGTCGAGCCGCAGCGCGACTTGCAATGGATGTGCGGCGTGCTGGCCAGCGTGCGCGTCATGATGACCCGCCGCGGCAAGATGGTCTTCGCGGTGCTGGACGACGGCACCGCGCAGGTGGAAATCTCGGTCTTCAACGAGCTCTACGAAAAGCACCGCAACCGCCTGCGCGAGGACCAGCTCGTGATCGTCCAGGGCAAGGTCAGCAATGACGACTACTCCGGCGGCATGCGCATCGTGGCCGAACAGCTCTATGACCTGCAACTGGCGCGCGAAGCCCGCGCCAAGTCCCTGCGCGTCAAGCTCAACGGCAGCGCCGACGCCGCCCGCCTGCGGCAGATGCTGAACCCGTTCCGGGCCGAGCCCGAGAACGGCATTCCTGGCGTGCCGGTCGATATCGTCTATACCAAGAATAATTTCCTGTGCACGGTCCGCCTGGGCGAGGAGTGGCGCGTCCGCATGGCCGACACGCTGCTCGCCAACCTGAATGAATGGACCAAGCCGGATGGCGTGGAGGTCACCTATTGATGCCTATGCGTATCGTTCACTCGGAAGCCGCCACCAGCTTTGGTGGCCAGGAAGGCAGGATCTTCAAGGAGATGACCGCCATGCGCGCGCGCGGCCATCACATGGAAGCCATCTGCCAGCCCAAGGCCTTATTGGCCGAACGCCTGTCGGATGCCGGCTTCCCCGTGCACACCCTGGAAATGGATGGCGCGGTGAATTACCTGAAGGGCATCGCCACCATTCGCGGCATTCTGCGCGAAGGGCGCTTCGACGTGCTCAATACCCACAGCCGGCGCGACACGGTCATCGCTGCCGCCGCCGGCCGGCTGGCGGGGACGCCGCTCATCGTGCGGACCCGGCACCTGTCCAACAAGGTGGGATCGCTCTGGTCCTACACCTGTCTGCCGCACAGGGTCACGACGGTCAGTGATCATGTGCGGCAACACCTCATCGACCGCGGCGTGCCAGCCGGCAAGGTGGCCACCGTCTATTCGCCCATCGTGCTGCCGCCGCCCGTGGAGCGTTCCACACTGCGCGAAGAGCTAGGCTTGGCCGATGACGACATCGTGGTCGGCTGTGTGGCCGTCATGCGCGCCACCAAGGGCCACAAGGACCTGATCGACGCGATCGCGCCGCTGATGGCCAGCCGGCCCAAGCTGCACCTGGTGTTCGTCGGCGGCGGTTCGCCGGTGTTCGAGCAGACCCAGGACTATGTGGCCGAGCTGGGTTTGCAGGACCGCATCCACCTGATGGGCATGCGGCGCGACGTGCCCAATCTGCTGGCGGGTTTCGACCTCTTCGCCCTGGCGACACAGCAGGAAGCGTCCGGCACCGTCTATGTCGAGGCGCAGGCCAGCGGCCTGCCCGTGATCGGTACGGACGTGGGCGGCGTGTCGGAAATGTTCCGCGACGGCGAAACCGGCATCCTGGTGCCGCCCAAGAACCCCGAAGCCCTGACTGCCGCGCTGGTGCGCCTGATCGACGATGCCGATCTGCGGCGGCGCATGGGCGAAGCCGGCCGCAAGATGGTCTGGGACGAGGGCGTATTCTCGCCCGCCCGCCTGGCGGAAACCACCGAGGCCGTCTACACCAAATGGCTGGCGGAGCGCGCGGGATGAATGCGCCCAACGTCCCGGTGCTGATGTATCACCACGTCACGCCGGCCGGCGGCATGATCGCCGCGACGCCCGAGGTGTTCGAGGCGCAGATCGCGCGCCTGGCCCGCGCCGGCTACCAGTCCTTGTCCGCCGACCAGTTCGCGGCTTACCTGGCGGGCGGCGCCGTGCCCGAGCGCTCGGTGCTGATCACCTTCGACGATGGCTACCTGAACAACTGGGTGCACGCGCATCCGGTGCTGGCGCGCCACGGCATGCGCGCCGTGCTGTTCACCATCACCGGCTGGATCGGCGACGGGCCGGTCCGCCCGCATGCGGGCCAGGGCGGACCCTTGCCCGCCACGCCCGATCATGACGCCTGCAAGCAACTGGTGGCGGCGGGCCGTGCCGACGAGGCCATGCTGCGCTGGAGCGAGATCGAAGCCATGCGGGCGGCGGGCACCTTCGAATTCCATTCCCACACGCATACCCATACCCGCTGGGACAAGGTCTGCGGCGCTGACGAGGACGCCAAGCGCGCCCATATCGCCCAGGAGCTGCGGGATTCCCGCGACACCCTGACGCGCCGCCTCGGAGCCGTCAGCGACCACCTCTGCTGGCCGCAAGGCTACTTCGACGCGGACTACGTGGCCGCGGCGCGGGCCGCCGGGTTCCGGCACTTGTACACTACCGACCCTTTCGGCCAGAACACCCCCGGCGCGGATCCCGAACATATTTATCGTTTCGCGGTGCGCAACCAGGGCGGCTCCTGGCTGAACCGGCGCATCTGGCTGTCGCGCGATCCCTTCTGGGGCCCGCGCTTTCATGCCTGGAAGGCCTGGAAAAAGCGTCTCAGGAATCGCGGATGAAGCTATCAGTCATCATCATCACCAAGAACGAGGTGGCGAACATCGCCGCCTGCCTCAAGTCCGTGGCCTTCGCCGATGAGTTCATCGTGGTGGACTCGGGCAGCACCGACGGCACAGTCGAAGTCGCGCGCGCCCTGGGCGCCAGGGTGGAAGTCACCCCGGACTGGCCTGGCTTCGGCCCGCAGAAGAACCGCGCGCTGGACCTGGCCACGGGCGACTGGGTGTTGTCGATCGATGCCGACGAACGCGTCACGCCGGAACTGGCCCAGGAAATCCAGGACGTGTTGCGCGCGCCGCGCGCCGATGCCTACGAGATCGCGCGCCTGTCGAATTTCTGCGGCCGCGACATCCGCCACAGCGGCTGGTGGCCCGATTACGTGCTGCGCCTGTTCAAGCGCGGCACGGCGCGGTTCAACGACGTGGCCGTGCACGAGCGGGTAGTGCCGGCCAACGGCAAGCCGCTGCAGATGCGCGGCTATTTCCACCACTATCCCTACGACAACCTGGATGCGCTGATCACCAAGGTCAACCGCTATTCGTCCGACGCCGCCGCCATGATGTACGCCAAGGGGCGGCGCACCTCGGTCTTCGGCGCACTGGGCCATGGCTTCTGGACCTTTGTGCGGATCTATCTGATCCGGCGCGGCTTCCTGGACGGCAAGCACGGCCTGGTGCTGGCTGTCGTTGCCTCGGCCGGCAGCTTCTTCCGCTACTCGAAGCTGATGTTCCTGGCCGAGAAGAAGAAGTGAAGATCCTCTATACCAACTTCCACGCCGGCAATGGCGGGGGGCACGTCACCTACATCATCAATCTGGCCAAGGCCCTGTCCAAGGACCACCAGATCACGGTCGCGGCGCCGGCCACCAGCCGCCTGTACCGGTACGCCAAGGCGATTCCGGGGGTGACGGTCGAGGACATGCAGTACACCACGCGGCCTTCGTCCTGGTTCAAGGACCGCTCGCGGCTGCGCCGCCTGATCAAGGCCGGCGGCTTCGACATCATCCATGCCAACGGTTCGGCCGACCACAAGCAGGTCATGCTGGCCACGCTGGGCATGCGCCGCCGCCCGCGCATCGTCTTCACCAAGCACAACGACCATCCGTTGACGAGCTTTGGCCACAAATTGCGGGTGGCGCTGGCTACTGACCACGCCATCGCGGTCAGCGACTACGTCCACGGCCTGATGCAGCATTCGCCCTACGGTAAGCGTCCCATCACCACCATCCGCCACGGCATCGACACGAATTTCTTCGCGCCGCCGCCGCCGGAAAGCCTGGACAAGCTGCGCGCGCTCATCTTCGGTCCCGAGTGGCAGGGCAAGCTGCTGCTGGGCAGCGCCGGCGGCACCGACTACGACAAGGGCTGGCTGGACCTGGTGGCTGCGGCCGCTGCCTTGCCGCCGGCAGACCGCGCACGCGTATTGCTGATGGTGGCGGGCGATCCGCCCAACGAGGCCAAGCTTGCGCGGGTGCGCGAACTGGGCATGATCGATCAGGTCCGCTTTCCGGGGCTGCTCGATGACGTGCGGGCCGCGCTGGCCTCCTGCCATGCGGGTTTTGTGCTGTCCTATCGCGAAGCCCTGTCGTTCGCCTGCCGCGAGATCATGGGGCTGGGGTTGCCCGCCCTGGTCAGCGACGCGGGCGGCCTGCCCGAGAACGTCACCGATGGCGTCGACGGCTGGATCGTGCCCGCGCGCGACGTCCCCGCCATCACGGCCAAGCTGCGCTTCATGCTGGACCATCCCGACGCCGTGCGCGTCATGGGCGCCCGGGCGCGGGAAACCAGCCTGCGGGATTTCAATCTGGAACGTTTCGCCGCCGCCACACTGGACGTATACCGACGCACGCTGGGATAAGACCGGGCTTTATAATCTGTCCCTATGTCTATCCCCATACTCATGTACCACCAGATCGGCGAGCCCAATCCCAAGGGCACACCGTTCCGCGGCCTGACGGTGCACCCCGACAGCTTTGCCCGGCAGATGCGCTGGATGCGCAGGCTGGGCTATCGCGGCCTGTCCATGCGCGACGTCATGCCTTATGTGCGCGGCGAACGCCAGGGCAAGGTGTTTGGCATCACGTTCGACGACGGCTACCGCAACGTGCACCACAACGCCATGCCGGTGCTGAGCGAACTGGGCTTCACCGCCACCAACTACTTCGTGGCGCGCCAGTTCGATGGCGGCAACGTGTGGGATCTGGAAAAAGGCATTCCGTTTTCGGCGCTGATGACCGTGAACGAAATGCGGGAATGGGCCCAGGCCGGCAACGAAGTCGGTTCGCACACGCTGGACCACGTGCACTTGCCCCAAATGTCGCCCGACGAGGCCCGCCGCCAGATCGTCCAGTCCAAGGACGAGCTGGAGCAGGCCCTGGGCGCGCCGGTCACCGCCTTCTGCTATCCCTACGGCGACCATGGCCCGGAACACCGCGCCATGGCGCGCGAGGCCGGCTACGACAACGCCACGTTGACCCAGCGCGGCCTGGCGGCAGCCTCGGACGACCCCTACGGGTTGCCGCGGGTCACGGTCTCGCGTTCCACCAACATCATCCGTTTCCTGCAGAAGTGCCTGACCCGGTATGAAGACTCCCGCCGGCGCGGCTGAGCGGCGGCTGCGCATCGCGCTGCTGGTCGACCGCTTCGGCAATCGCTTTGGCGGCGCGGAAGCCTACGGCGTGGAACTGATGCGGGTGCTGGGCCAGCGCCATGACGTATCCATCGTGGCGCGCGACTTCGACAGCGATCTGCCGTTTCCCTTCCTGCCCGTGCGCTTTCCGGGCTGGCTGCCCAGCTGGATGCGGGTACTGTATTTCGCCTGGCGCGCCGACCGCCTGACCCGCGGCCGCTACGACATCGTGCATTCGCACATGAACGGCTGGGCCGGCGAAATCCAGGTGATGCACGTGACGCCGGTGCGCTACAACCGGCTGACCCGCGTCAAGCCTTTGCAGCGCCTGACCGCCTGGCTCAGTCCGCGCCTGGCCACCTATCTGCTGCTGGAAAAGCTGCGCGTGCGCCGCGCGCCTGCGAGGCGCGTGGTGGCGGTGTCGGGCCTCATCATGGACCAGCTGCACCGCAGCTACGGCCCGCAGTTGCCGGTGGACATCATCGCGCCGGGGGTCAAACTGCCTACCGCGGCGCAACGGGAAGGCCGCGAAGCCACCCGCGCCAGCCTGGGCTGGGACGCAGGCACCATAGGCTGTCTGCTGGTCGCCCGCAATCCCTTGCGCAAGGGATTGCCGGCGCTATTGGACGCCCTGGCGCAACTGCCGCCGCAGTACCGGCTGCTGGTGGTGGGGGCGGACGAGCCTACGCGCGAACGCGTGCGCGCCGCTGGCGCCATCGCCAACCGCGTCACCTTGATCGACCCTACACCCGACGTCGCCCGCTACTTCAGCGCCGCCGACATCTACGCGCATCCGACCCTGAACGACAGCTACGGCATGGCGCCATTGGAAGCCATGTCGCATGGGCTGCCCGTGGTGGTGAGTTCTCCTGCCTATTGTGGCTTCGCGCAGTATCTGTCCGCGGGCAAGGATGCGCTCATCCTGCAGGATCCGCGCGACGGCGCTCAACTGGCGCAGGCGCTGGAGCGGCTCGGCTCCGAACCGGAATTGCGGGCGGCCCTGACCGAGCGCGGTCTTGAAATCGCCCGCGAGCAAAGTTGGGAAACGGTCGCGGCGCGCTACGAGGCGCTGTACGAAAAGGTGCTGCAGGAGCGCGGCTGATGGCAGGCGCGGGTCCGGGCTAGTCGGCCGCGCTTCAATGGCCGGGGGTGGTGGCCTGTTCGAGTTCGCCCAGCCACCGGATCGCGTGTTCGCGGCCGGTGCCGCACATCTCGGCCTGGGGCTGCAACCCACCGCAGAAATCCGGGCGCGACGGCTGCCCGAAAACCGCGCAGCGCATGTCCGGCAGCAGCTGGATACAGGGCACGCCGGCGGGCTTGCCTTGCGGCATGCCGGGAATCGGCCGGGTGATCGATGGCGCGATGCAACAGGCGCCGCAGCCGGGCCGGCATTCCAGCGCGGCGGGCGCCTGCGGGTTCAGACCCATCCGCGCAACCAATAGACGAACAGGCCGGCGTACTCCTTGATGATGGAGCGGCTGGCGTCGAACGTGCGCTGGTCTGGCAGCCACAGCGGCAGCGATCCGTCCGCGGGCGCCACGATCTGCGGCGGTGCCGGAGCGGCGACAGCTTCCACGCCTTGCTTGGAAAAGGCCGCCATGGCCCGGGGCATATGCAGCGCTGATGTCACCAGCAGGACTTTGCCGATTCCGCGGGATTTGAGCTGGTCCTCGGTCAGGGCCGCGTTCTCATAGGTGGTGCGGCTGGAGTTTTCCAGGATCAGGGCCGTTTCCGGCACGCCCTGCTGGCGGATGGCGTGCGCCATGCCGCGGGCTTCGCTGACGTCGCCTTCCAGCGCGCCGCCCGACAGCAGCACCTTGGGCGCGCGCCCGGCCAGATAGAGCTGGGCAGCCGTGTCCACGCGCACCACCGCCGTGTCCTTGTCATAGGGCAGGAACCAGTTGGCGCGGCCATTGGCGGTATTGCCTCCCAGCACCACGATGGCGTCGGCCGTCGGGGACTCGGAAGGGGCCAGATGCGGATAGCGGGATTCCAGCGCGCCGCCCAGCCAAAGCGAGGTGGCCGGCAGCGACCAGGCCAGTGCCCAAAGCAAGCCTGCGACGATGAGGGCGCCGCCGGTCTTGCGCAGCCGGAACAGGCCCAGCACCAGTCCGATGACGACCAGGGTCACGCACAAGTTGTAAGGAATGATCAGATTCGTGAGATAGCTGGACAAGGTCATTTTGAAACAATCCTGATTACTGCGTCTCGCCCAGCAGGAGGTTGGCCTGCTGCTCGACTTCCTCGACGGACGGCCATGCATGCTCCGAGCCTACGCACACGGCCCGCGGCGACCACGGGCCGGTACGTCCCGGACGCGTTACGCCAAACAGGGTCAGTTCCCTGGCATCGGCTGCCGCAGCCACGTGCGAGACGCCGGAATCGTTGCAAATTACCAGCGCCGCCCGCGCCGTCAGGGCCGCGAACGCGCCCAGGGACAGGGGCGGCAGCAGCAGCGCCGTGGGCGCATTGCGCCGCGCCTCCTCGGTTTCGGCCGGAGGGGGGCACATTACCACGGTATGGCCGCGAGCCTGCAGGGCGCGGGTAAGTGTATCGAATCCCGGCCAGACCTTGATCTTGCCCTTGTGCAGCCCCGTGGCAGTGGGCGCGATCAGCACGAAACGCTGGCCCGCCAGTCCGGCCGCCTCCAGCGCCAGATCGGCCGCGCCCTGGTGGGCGGAGGTCAAGGGCAGGTCCAGGGTCGGGGCGGGTTCGGCCGGGCCGCTGGGCAGGCCCCAGCGGGTCAGGGCCTCGCGGGTCAGGTGATGCCAGGACTGCACCGCGTGCAGCGAATCGCCGGGCTTGGCAACGGGCCAGCGCAACAGGAAGCTGCGGCCATCGTCGCGATAGCCGGCCGAGGGCAGTCCCGCCAGCCGGAACACCAGCGCGCTGGACAGCGAATCCGGCAGCAGCAGTCCGCGGGCGCGGCGGCCCTGCGGCCCCAGGCCGCGGCGATGGGCGCTGACTGCCGCCCGGTCGGGACCGACCTTGCCGCGCATGGGGATGAAATCCTGCTTGGCCACGCCATCGAGCAGGTCGCGGGCCCAGGGGCGGGCGCAGATCACCAGGGGCAGGCCGCTGGCGTGCAAGGCGCGCAGGCTGGGCAGGCTCATGCAAACATCGCCCACCCAATTGGGTAACCGGACGTACAGGCAGCTGATATCGGACATGGAAGGGCGCAGGGCGCGTTAAGGCTGAAGGGGGCATGGCCCGGACGGCGACTTGTCGCGCAGCCGGTACAATTCTCGCCACAATTGTATAAAAGCGAGTGATCCCTTTGAATTCTGCCGCACGCAACGCGCCCGCGAGCTCCCAACCCGTCAAAGCTGAACTCTGGAGTCGGATCTACAGCCGCGTGGGCTCCTACTGGAAGGGATTGTTGCTGGCCGTCCTGCTGATGGCCGGCGCGGCAGCCACGCAGCCGGTCCTGGCCGTGATCATGAAGCCTCTGCTGGACGGCGGCTTTTCGGGCGCCAAGCCGTACTACGTCTGGGCCTTGCCGCTGGCGGTGGTGGGCCTGATCCTGCTGCGCGGCATTTGCAACTTCTTCAGCGACTACCTGTTGGCCTGGGTGGCCAACAACGTGCTGCTGGGCATGCGCCGGGACATGTTCGAGCGGCTGCTGGGCTTGCCCGACGCCGACTTCAAGCAGGGCGACACCGGCCGTCTGCTCAACCGCTTCACCATCGACGCCGGCAACGTCACGGGCTACGCCACCGACGTCATCACGGTGTTGGTGCGAGAAACCCTGGTCGTCATCGCCCTGATCTGCGTGCTGCTGTACATGTCCTGGGTGCTGACGCTGATCATCCTGATCATGCTGCCGGTGTCGGTGCTGATCTCGCGCTTCTTCATCAAGCGCCTGCGCCGCATCAACCGCGAAACCGTCAACATGAACGCCGAGTTGACCCGCGTCGTGGGCGAGGGCATTGACGGCCAGCGCGTCATCAAGCTGTTCGACGGCTATGAAGTCGAGCGCGGCCGCTTCGATTTCGTCAGCCGCCGCCTGCGTCGCTTCGCCATGCGCACCGCCACGGCGGACGCCGCCCTGACGCCGCTGACCCAGGTCTGCATTTCCATCTCGGTCGGCGCCGTCATCGCCGTGGCGCTCAGCCAGGCCAACCACGGCGCGCTGACCGTGGGCAGCTTCGCCTCCTTCATGGCGGCGCTGGCCCAGATCTTCGATCCCATCAAGCGCCTGACCAACGTCGCCGCCCGCATGCAAAAGATGCTGGTGTCCGCCGAAAGCGTGTTCACGCTGATCGACCAGACGCCCGAAAAGGACACCGGCACCAGGGAATTGGCCGAGCCGGTGCGCGGCAAGGTGGAATTCCGCCACGTCCAGCATCGTTTCCCCGATGCCGACCGCGATACGGTCAAAGACATTTCCTTCACCGTGGAGCCTGGCCAGACCGTCGCCCTGGTGGGGCGCTCAGGCAGCGGCAAGACCACCCTGGTCAATATGCTGCCGCGCTTCGTGCTGGCGGATAGCGGTTCCATCCTGGTGGACGACACGCCGATCGACGAGCTGACCTTGCGCAGCCTGCGCTCGCACCTGTCGCTGGTGAGCCAGGACGTGGTGCTGTTCGACGACACCATCGCGGCCAACGTCGGCTACGGCGCATTGGGCAAGTCCAGCGAACAGAAGGTGCGCGATGCGCTGGCGGCGGCCAATCTGCTGGAGTTCGTCGAAGGGCTGCCGCAGGGCCTCAATACGCCGGTGGGCGAAAACGCCGCCCGCCTGTCCGGCGGCCAGCGCCAGCGCCTGGCGATCGCCCGCGCGTTGATCAAGAACGCGCCCATCCTGATCCTGGACGAAGCCACCTCCGCGCTCGACAACGAATCCGAACGCCAGGTCCAGGCCTCGCTGGAACGCCTGATGAAGGGCCGCACCACGCTGGTCATCGCGCACCGCCTGTCCACGGTGCAGAACGCCGACCGCATCATCGTGCTGGATGCGGGCAAGATCGTCGAACAGGGCCCCCACGCCGAGCTGCTGGCCGCCAACGGCCTGTACGCCTCGCTCTACAAGATGCAATTCCGCGACGATTGAGCCGGTCCGCGCAGGCCGGCGGCTGTTTTTTCCTGTCGCATTTCCGGATTGCCAAGCGCCCGGATTGCCGGAAAATGGAGCCGGGCCTGCCGGCAGGCCCGGCCCCGGCCCGATGCGGACGGGGCGGCGCCGCCAGGCGCTTTGGTCCGCCGAGCATCAGGAGCGCCCCATGTCCCTGCCTGCCGAAGGCAATCAGCTAGTCAATGTCGTCGTCCTGCTGGGGGCTGCGGTCGTCGCGGTTCCGCTGTTCAAGCGCCTGGGGCTGGGATCCGTCCTGGGATACCTGGCCGCAGGCCTGGTGATCGGCCCGTTCGGCCTGGGCTTGTTCTCCGATCCCAAATCCATCCTGCACGTGGCCGAACTGGGCGTGGTGATGTTCCTGTTCATCATCGGCCTGGAGATGCAGCCCTCCCGCTTGTGGAAGCTGCGCGGCGAGATCTTCGGCCTGGGCGTGGCGCAGGTGCTGGCCTGTGGCGGACTGCTGACGGTGGTCGGCCTGCTGGCGGGGCTGTCGGGTCCCGCGGCTTTCATGGCCGCGATGGGCTTCGTGCTGTCGTCCACCGCCATCGTCATGCAGATACTGGCCGAGCGCGGCGAAACCGCCAGCGCGCAGGGCCAGCGCATCGTCTCGATTCTGCTGCTGGAAGACTTGGCCATCGTGCCCTTGCTGGCCCTGGCGACCCTGCTGGCGCCGGCGGACAACGCCAGCCATGGCGATCCCTGGATGCAGTCGGCCATCGCGGTGGCCTGCATTCTGGCGCTGCTGGCCGCCGGCCGCTGGCTGCTCAACCCCTTGTTCCGTCTGCTGGCCGCCGCGCATGCGCGCGAGGTCATGACGGCGGCCGCCTTGCTGGTGGTGCTGGGCGCGGCGCTGCTGATGGAATTGGGCGGCCTGTCCATGGCGATGGGCGCCTTCCTGGCAGGCGTGCTGCTGTCCGAGTCCACCTTCCGCCACCAGTTGGAGGCCGAAGTCGAACCCTTCCGCGGCATTCTGCTGGGCCTGTTCTTCCTGGGCGTGGGTATGTCGCTGGACCTGTCGGCGGTGGCCCGCGAGTGGCCGCTGATCCTGGCTGCGGTAGTGGTGTTCATGCTGGTGAAGTCGGTGGGCGTGTATGTGGTGGCGCGGGTGCTGCGCGCCACCCACGCCGAGGCCATGACCCGCGCGGCCTTGCTGGCGCAAGGCGGCGAATTCGCCTTCGTGTTGTACGGGGCGGCGGCCGCTGCCGGCATCTTCGATCCGCATACCGGCGCCGTGCTGACCGCGGTCGTCATCATTTCCATGGCGCTCACGCCGCTGTGCGTGCTGGCGCTGCGCTGGCTCCTGCCCAAGCCGCAGCCTTCGATGGAGGGCGTGGACGTGGCCAAGGATCTGGAGGGCTGCGCGCTGATCGTGGGGTTCGGCCGCTTTGGCCAGATCGTGACCCAGGCGATGCTGGCGCGCGACCTGACGGTGTCGATCCTGGACACCGATACCGACGCGATCCGGGCGGCGGCCAAATGGGGCGTCAAGGTCTATTACGGCGACGGCACCCGCGTCGACATGCTGCGCACCGCTGGCGCGGAAAATGCCTGCGCCATCTTGATCTGTATCGACGACCCGAAAGCGGTCAACCACATGGTCAAGCTGATCAAGGCCGAGTTCCCGCTGGTGCGGGTGGTGGTGCGCGCTTATGACCGCATCCATTCGCTGGCGCTGGCCAAGGAAGGGGTGGATTACCAGGTGCGCGAAACCCTGGAATCGGCGCTGGCCTTCGGCGAGGCTGCGTTGCGCGTGATCGGCGTGCCGGCCGACGAAGCCGCCGAGGTGGTGCTGGATGTGCGCAGGCGCGACACCGAGCGTTTCGATCTGGAGGTGGCGGGCGGGCTGTTCGCTGGCCGCTCGCTTCTTTACGGCAATATGACCAGCGCCCCGGACGGCCGCAACGACCAACCCGACCGGGAAACCGGGAAGGCTGCGGCCAGCCCGACCGCGTAACCGACTATTTCCTTATCGTTGCATTACTTTTCGCATCATTTCACGCGCAGGCGCTGATGGCTGAGGTAGATTTGTCCGCACTGACTCTTCATCCATGACGAGCATTTGCCAGGGGGCTGCCATGCTGCAATCGGATCGGATTTCCACGACGCCGCACGCTGTTGGAGTAGAACTGGCCCGGCGGCAGGCCTTGGCCTTGCGCTGCGGGTTTTCGGCGGGTTCGATGCGCCGGCTCATGTCGCACACGGGCGGTGCGGGTCCGGCCTGGTCCATCGGCGCGCATCGCGAAACCGACAGGGCCAGGGGCGCCAAGGCCTTCCCCTTCCGCATCGCGGCGGTCGCGGCGAGCTGAGGAAAGATCCAGGCGGGCGGCGCGGAATTTTTTTTAGGGCCGGATCTTGCGTGGCATGTCCGGGGGCGGCATCATCAGCGGCGTAAATGTCTGCTGGAAGTGAACCGCTTTCCCCCGACGTCCCCTGCGTAGGAGCGCCGTATTGAAGTCTCGCGGGCTAGTGCATCGCGCCTTGTACGCATTGGCGGTGCTCGTCGCAATCGGCATCTGCGCGGCGGCGGTCGCGCTGCTCTGGATCGATCGCCGCGCCACGTGGGAATCCGCCCACGCCTCGGCGCGCAACATCACCGGCGTGCTGTCCGCGGATATCAGCCGCACCCTGCATGTCTACGACTTGTCGCTGCAAGGCATGGCGGAACGCCTGCGCGAACCCGGTCTCGACCGGCTCGCGCCCGAAACCCAGCACCGTTTCCTGTTCGACCGGCCATCCACCGCCGAATACCTGGGCGCCGTGGTGGTGCTGGATAAGAACGGCAACATCCGCTACCACTCCGGGGGGCTTGATGTGCCGGACGTGAGTTTCGCCGACCGGGATTTCTTCCAGGTGCATCGGGATGCGGACGACGTCGGCATGTACGTCAGCAAACCGTATCGCAGCCGTCTGCGCGACGGCGACGAGAGCATCGCCATCAGCCGGCGCTTGTCCAATCCGGACGGCAGTTTCGCCGGCGTGGTGGGCGGCTCGCTGCGCCTGGCCTACTTCCGCGACCGTTTCGCCGCGCTGTCGATCGGCGAGCGCGACGAGATCAGTGTCTTCCGCAACGATGGCCTGCTGCTGTTGCGCGCCCCGTACTCGCTGAACGACCTGGGCAGCGACATCGGCATGACGCTGGATTTCCAGCAGTTCCTGATCCGCCGCGAAGGCTCGTTCGAGGGCGCGCTGTCGCCGGATGGCGTGAACCGCTACTACACCTTCGCCAGCATCGAGGACACGCCGCTCATCATCGACGTTGCGATGGACGTGGACGAATTGCTCGAACCCTGGGACCGCCGTGCGCTCTTCATCATCCCGGTGACCACGGCGTTGCTGCTGTCGGTGGTGGCGCTGATCGTGCTGTTCAGGCGCGAGATGGCGCTGCGCAAGGCGGTCGAGACGCAGCTGGCGATACAGGCTCGCACGGACGGACTGACGGGCCTGGCCAACCGGCGCGCGTTTGACGAGACGCTGGCGCGCGAATGGCAGAATGCGCGCCGCGAACGCGTGCCGCTTTCGCTGCTGTTCCTGGATGCGGACCATTTCAAGCGCTACAACGACCGCTATGGCCACCAGCAGGGAGACCAGCTGCTGACCGCGCTGGCGCGCGTGCTCAAGAAGAAGGCCCGGCGTCCCCGCGATCTGGCGGCGCGCTACGGGGGCGAGGAATTTGTCGTGCTGTTGCCCAACACCAGCCGCCAGCGCGCGGTGGAGATTGCGGAGAGCATACGGCGGGCAGTTGCCGGCCTGAAGGTGCCGCACGAGGACGCCGCCGCCGGGATCGTCACGATCAGCGTCGGGGTTGCGACCTCGGTGCCGCAGGCCGACGATACGCTGGACAGTCTGGTGGAGGCGGCCGACGCTGCGGTCTATCGGGCCAAGGAATCCGGCCGCAACCGCGTGGCGGTCGCAGGGACGTGATCCGGCGCAGCATGAAAAAAGCCCCGCCGCGCTCATCGCGCGGCGGGGCTTTCTAGTGCCACCTGGGCTTAGCGGCCGACCATCACGGCCTGCATGCG
The DNA here is from genome assembly GCF_017355315.1 of Achromobacter sp. SD115. Classification (NCBI taxonomy): domain Bacteria; kingdom Pseudomonadati; phylum Pseudomonadota; class Betaproteobacteria; order Burkholderiales; family Alcaligenaceae; genus Achromobacter; species Achromobacter sp. SD115. The sequence continues at coordinate 348,812 of NZ_JADIJM010000004.1, forward strand.
CGTCTGCGCCTGCTGCACGTTCTTGGCTTGCGCATTCAGGTCCTGCAGCAGTTGGTTCAGCTCGGCCTGCACGGCGGGATCCTGGACCTTGACGATGGGGCCGGAAATGTCGATTTGCGCGGCATGCGCGGCGACGTAGTCAGCGATCTTCAGGCTGCTGTCGAAGGTCGCGTTCAGTTGCGGCAGCACATCGCGGAAGGTGTCGGCCGGCAGGCTGACGGTCTTCTCGTAGGCCTTGTCGTACACGGCCTTCAGGTCTTCCGGCTGCTTGAGCTGCGCGCGCGCGGCGTCGGCCTTGGCCTGCTGCTCCTTCAGCGCCGTACCCATTTCATTGAGCGAGGCCTGCACGGTCTTCAGGTCGTCGCGACGGGTCACGATGTCGTTCAGCGAGCGCATCGAGCCTTTCTGCATGATGCCGGACAGGGGCTTGACCGAGGCATCCATGCCTGCGTTGAAGTCCGTGATCACCGCATATTGCGCCGCGTAGTCGCCGAAGGACTTCTTCTCTTCATCCGTCAGCTGCGGGACGCGCACGCCGGGCTTGTCGACGATACGGGTCTGCAGGAACTGCGTGAACGCGGCACGCTGTTCGGGTTCCTTGTTGCCGCAGGCGGCCAGCATCAACGGCAGCGCAGCGGCCAGCACCAGGAACGGACGGAATAGGGACTTCATCGCATCGAACTCCTAAAAGCGAAGTAAAGAAATGGTCAGGGTATACCCTGAAGGCGCCCGCAGCTTATCGGGTCGTCTTCCTTGCCGCCATTGCTTTCAGAATTGTTTGCAATCGAATCGTTAAGAAACACAATTCACACATAATGAAGTGAAATCCCGACTGCTACCTGCTACGCGTGCGCGCGTCGCTCCTTATTCCTGGACGGCGATTTCCCGCAATGCCGAGGTCAGCAGCTCCGCCGAACGGGACAGAGAGCGGCCCGCGCGCCGCAGGATGCCGATGTGCCGGTATAGCGGCGGGCTGCTGATGGCAACACAACGCAGACGATTGGTATCGCCTTCGCGGGCTGCCAATTCAGACAGGATGGCCACGCCCAGTCCCTGTGCCGCCATTGCCAGCACGGTCGAGTTGTAGACCACCTCATACGCCGCCGGCAGCGAAATCTTCAATTTATCGGCCGCCGCTTCGATGTGCGTGCGGATGCTGCTCTCCCGCACCGGCAATATCAATGGATGCTCGGCCAAGTCCTTCAGCGTCACGGTGTCCGGCGCGGCCCAGGGATAGTCATGCGCCATGTAGGCGCAGAAGCGGTCGGTCACCAACTGCTCCCAGACCAATTCCTGATCGCGCTTGATCGGGCTGCCTATTCCAAAGTCGACCTCGCCGCTGCGGGTCATGTCGTTGACCCGGGAGGCCACCGTATCCCGCACACAGACGGTAATGCGCGGATAGTCGCGATTCAGCCTGTGGATGGCTTGCGGCAGCAAGCCGGCGGCCAGCGAGGGCAGGACGGCGACGGTTACGGTGCCCCGTTCCCGATCGCTGGTGTCGCGGGCATGGGTCACCAGGTCTTCGATTTCGGCCACCAGCTTCTCGATCCGCGGAAAAAGCTCCTGGCCCCGGGGCGTCAGGCTGACGCTGCGGTGGTTGCGATCGAACAGCCGCGTGCGCAGATGGGACTCGAGCTGCTGGATTTGTATGGTCAAAGCCGACTGCGAAATGTTCAGTTCGTGAGCGGTCCTGGTGAAGTTGCCCAGGCGCGCAATCGTGAGGAAGGCGCGCAACTGCTTGAGATCACTCAACATTATCGAAACTCCGGTTCAAAGCAGGACGATTCAACAATCGTTTTTTTGGAAAAGAATGTTCTGTTATTTGAATTTTACGAATCGCATGCCGCTGAGTATATTGCCTATCGAACGCCTGGCTCAAAAAGGCGGCGAATAAATAAATGAGACAAAGAGGGAGGGCTCCGCATGGCCGGACATTGTGCCTCACGCCAGAGGCTTCAAACGCTGCAGCGAATAATGGATTCGATAAACGCCGCAGCTGAAAAGTGCGCCGGACTTTTTCTTATAGGAATGGTCCTGGCGATTTCAATTTCTGTATTTGTACGGTTGCTTTACACCTATACCGGTATTCCGTTTTCCACGCCCTGGGCGGAAGAACTGGGCCGCTTCATGATGGTCGGAAGCGTCTTCATCGGCGGCGCCGTCGCGACTTATCGCCTGCGGCTGATCGGTGTCGATGCGTTCATAGGCATGGTGCCGGAGTCGGTCGCCCGCTGGCTGCGCGTGGTGGCGCATATCCTGACCTTGATGCTTGCGCTGCTCTTGGCCTGGAAATCGATCAGGCTGATAGAACTCGGCATGCGGCAGACATCGCCGGCGATGGAAATGCCCATGGCATACATCTACATATTCATGTTTATTGGCTGCGTGCTCATGAGCCTGAATACCTTCACGCACGTCATCAAGGAATTGCTGAGCGTTGACGTATCGAAGCAGGGCGGCGAGGAGGAAAGAGTTGCCGCCGCCATGCAAAACAGTGAAGGAGGGGCGCTGTGATTCCGGTTCTGTTCTTGTCATTTACGGCGATCCTGATCATCGGCGCGCCCATCGTCACCGCCCTGGGCATGTCGGCCGCGTTCGCCTTGCAGGCGGGCGACCGGTCGCTGCTCATCGTGGCGCAGATGGCGTTCCAGTCGCTGGATTCGTTCAGCCTGATGGCCGTGCCGTTCTTCATCCTGGCCGGGCATCTCATGTCCTCGGGCGGCGTGGCTACCAGACTGGTGCAACTGGCCAATGCCTTCGTCGGCTGGATCCGGGGCGGCCTGGGCGCGGTCGCGGTGCTGACCTCGCTGCTGTTCGCGACGGTTTCCGGTTCGTCGTCCGCCACTACCGCGGCGATCGGCTCCGTGCTGATTCCGGAAATGGAAAAGAAGGGCTATCCGAGATCGTTCGCGGCCTCCATTGCCGCATCCTCGGGCGAGCTGGGGGCGATCATTCCGCCATCGATCCCGATGATCGTGTACGCCTTGACGGCGAACGTATCGGTCGGGTCGCTGTTTCTCGCGGGCATCCTGCCGGGTCTGCTGATCACCGTGTCGCTGATCCTGACGGTCTGCCTGGTCGCCCGCTTCCAGGGTTTCGATGAAGTCACCGCGGTGAGCTTTGGCGGGTGGCTGAAAGGCGTCCTGGTAGCCCTGAAGGATGCAACGCTGGCGCTGATGATGCCGGTCATCATCCTTGGGGGAATCTACGGCGGATTGTTCACGGCCACGGAAGCCTCCTGCATCGCAGTGCTTTACGGGCTGGCGCTCGGGCTATTCGTCTACAAGGAAATAACGGTCAAGGATCTGCTGGGCATTTTCGCGCGCTCCGCGGTGATGTCTTCCATCATCCTGCTGATCGTGGCCTTCGCCGCCGTGTTCGCGTACCTGTTGACGATCAACCAGGTGCCGCAGCAGGTCGCAGCCATGTTGGGTTCGGTCACGACCAATCCGATCGTGTTCCTGCTGCTGGTGAACGTCATGTTGTTCCTGGTCGGCATGTTCATCGAGGCATTGGCGGCGATCCTGATCATCGTGCCCATCCTGGCGCCCATCAGCCTGGCTTTCGGCATCGATCCCATCCACTTCGGAATGATCGTCATCACCAATCTGGCGGTCGGCATGGTGACGCCTCCGGTCGGTGTGAACCTGTTCGTGGTGTGCGAAGTCGCCCAGTTGAAAATGCACCAGTTGGCGAAGTACCTGGTTATCTTCCTTGCCGTGCTGGTGCTTGATGTCCTGATTATTTCTTACGTGCCCGCCATTAGTACTTTTTTCTTATAAAAAATAATCCGGCCGCCTGACGGCAGCGCCTGTCGGGCGGCTGGAAAATCGAGGAGATGGATGTGAAGCTATTCAAGAAACTGTTTGGCGCCGGCGCCCTGAGCGCCCTCATGTTTGCCGCGCCGTCGCATGCCCTGAACATGGATGTGGGGCACACGCTCACGACGGACAGTCCTTTTCACGTGGGGGCGCAGAAGTTTGCCGACGTGCTGAAGGCGAAATCGAACGGGAAAATCACGATTTCCGTGTTCCCGCATTCGCAGCTGGGCGGCGAACTGACCATGATCCAAGGCGCCGTGGCCGGCGCCACCGACCTGGTCATCACGGGCCAGCCGACCTTGAACGGCATCGTCAAGGAATTCCTGGTCTTTGACTCGCCGTTCCTGTTCGACAGCGTCGAGCAAGCCAACCAGATCCTCAATGGGCCGGCGGGCGACAAATTCATGGAAGTCCTGCCCAAGTACGGCCTGGTCGGCCTGGGCTGGTTCTCGGCAATCGAGCGCAACGTCTTCGGCAACAGGCCCGTCAACTCGGCTGAAGACCTCAAGGGCATGAAGATCCGCGTCATCCAGTCGCCGGGTTACGTCGAAAGCTACAAGGCCCTGGGCGCGCAAGCGACTCCCATGGCCTATTCGGAGTTGTATCTGGCCCTGCAGCAGAAGGTGCTCGACGGCGGCGAAACGACGCCGGACCAGTTTGTCTCGGACAAGTTCATCGAGGTGTCCAAGTACTTCAACATGACGCACGTCAACATCCATCCTGCGCTGCTGCTCATGTCCAAGGACCGCTGGGACCGCTTTTCGCCCGCGGAACAGAAAATGATCAAGGAGTCCGCGGACGAGGCCATGGCCTATGCGCGCGACTACTACAAGAAGGTGTACGACGAGGGCATGAAGACGATGCAAACGAAAGGGGTGTCCATCGTCTATCCCAGCAATCTCGATTCCATGGTGCAGGCTACGCGGCCCGTTGTGAAAAAGCTCGTCGGCGAAGCCCCCAATGGCCAGGCGCTCTATGACGCGCTGATCGCCGCCAAGCAGAAGCAGTAACGGGCGCGAACGGCACAGGCCCCGGCGCTTTCATAGTCAAGAGAAACTGGACAGATTGATGACACCTTTCAACCAACCCCAAAACCTGCGCGTGCTGATTACCGGAGCAGCCGGAAATATCGGCCTTTGCCTGCGCTCGCAGCTGCGCGGCCGCTATGCCTTGCTGCGTCTGGCCGACATCGCACCGCAGGAACCGGCGCAGGCAGGCGAGGAAACCTGCACCATGGACGTCCGGGACATCGAGTCCCTGGAACGCTGCATGGAGGGTATTGACTGCGTCATCCATCTGGCCGGCATTCCCGGCGCCGATGTCTGGGAAAAAATCCTGCCCATGAATATCGAGGGTTGCTACAACGTATTCGAGGCGGCCCGGCGCCAGAACGTGCGCCGGGTGATTTTCGCGAGTTCGAATCACGCTATCGGCTATCACCGGCGGGAGAAGTTTCTCGATGACACCGTGCAGCCCAGGCCGGATTCGCTGTATGGCGTATCGAAGGTATTCGGCGAGGGCTTGGGTCGGATGTACGCGGACAAGTACGGCATGTCCGTCGCCTGCTTGCGGATCGGCACCTTCCGCACGCCGGACCGCCCGAGCGAGGCGCGGCAGCTATTGACCTGGATCAGCCACCGCGACATGGCGCAACTGGCGGCGCGTTGCGTGGAGCACGAGTCCTATCATTTCACCGTGGTCTACGGGGTGTCGAACAACCTGCGCAACCGCTGGGACAATTCCAACGCGAAATTCCTGGGCTACGCGCCGCAGGACGATTCCGAGGTTTTCGCCGCGGAGATCCTGGCCCAGAACATCCCCGAGGATCCCATTGCGGCGCAGTTCCATGGGGGCTTTTATTGCCCCCTGGAATTCGTCGGCACCACCGACAGGATTTCCTGAAATCAGACCAGGATGATGTCGTACTGCTCTTGCGAGTACGCGCCTTCCACTTCCAGCGAAATGCGCTTGCGCACGAAGTCGCCCAGCATCGCCAGATGCTGGCTTTCCTCTTCCAGGAACAGGTCGACCACCTCTTGCGAGGCCAGGATGCGGAATTCCTTGGGATTGAATTGCCGCGCTTCGCGCAGGATCTCGCGCAGGATTTCATAGCAGACCGTGCGCGGCGTGCGCACGTTGCCGCGTGCTTCGCACATCGGGCAGGGCTCGCACAGCTGATGCGCCAGCGAATCGCGTGTGCGCTTGCGCGTCATTTCCACCAGGCCCAGCTGTGTAAAGCCGTTGACCGTCATGCGGGTGCGGTCGCGCGACAGCGCCTTCTTCAGTTCGGCCAGCACGGTTTCGCGGTGTTCCTGTTCCTCCATGTCGATGAAGTCCAGGATGACGATGCCGCCCAGATTGCGCAGCCGCAGCTGGCGAGCGATGGCCTGGGCCGCTTCCAGGTTGGTCTTGAAGATGGTGTCGTCGAAATTGCGGCCGCCCACGAAGCCGCCGGTGTTGACGTCGACCGTGGTCAGCGCCTCGGTCTGGTCGATGATGAGGTAGCCGCCCGACTTCAAATCCACCCGGCGCGATAGCGCCCGTGCAATCTCGTCGTCCACATTGGCGGTGTCGAACAGCGGACGCTCCCCACTGTAATGCTGGATGCGGTCCACCACCGAGGGGGTATAGACACGCGCCCATTCGAGCATCGCGGCGCTGGTCGTGCGGGAATCCACAAGTATGGCACCGGTGTTCGGACCCACCATGTCGCGCAACACGCGCTGCGCCAACGTCAGATCCTGATGCAGCAGAGCAGGGGCGGGCTGGGTGCGGGCTGCTGCCTGAACGCTGGTCCACAGTTTGCGCAGATATTCCAGGTCCGCCGTCAGCTCCTCATCATTGGCGCCTTCCGCCTGGGTGCGGACGATGAAGCCGCCTTTTTCCTCGGCGGGCATCAAAGCCTGCAGGCGTTCGCGCAACTGGATGCGCTCGGATTCGTCGTCGATCTTCTGCGAAATGCCGATATGCGGGTCGTGGGGCAGGTAAACCAACATCCGGCCGGCCATGCTGATCTGGGTCGATAGCCGCGCACCCTTGGTGCCCAGGGGGTCTTTGACCACCTGGACCATGATGGTCTGTCCCTCGAAAAGCAGCTTTTCGATGGGCGTGGGGGTGAGCCCCTGGCTTCTTTCGCCACGATTTTCACGCAGATCGGCGATATGTATGAAGGCCGCGCGCTCCAGTCCGATATCGATGAAGGCGCTCTGCATGCCGGGCAGCACGCGGACCACTCGTCCAAGATAGATATTGCCGACATGGCCCCGCTGAATGCTGCGTTCTACGTGCAGTTCCTGTACCGACCCTTGTTCCACCAGCGCAACACGGGTTTCGAAGGGGGTGACGTTGATCAGGATGTCTTCGCTCAGGGCGATGGCTGGGGGCATAGCGTGTTCGTCTCCAGTTAGGTGCGGCGTACAGGCGAATAGTAAACGTAGGGCAAGGCGGACGAGACAACTATCTCTATGGGGCGGCTGAGGGCGTCACCACTATATGTAGGGGAGGGCAAGGTTTGGCTGTTGCATGAATTCCAGAACCGCTGTGCTCCAACACGCCTGGAAATCTGTGCTATAGTCTCGCTCCTTCGCAGTTCAGACAGTTTTGAACCGCGT